>NZ_CP015027.1:1976617-2291323 GCF_002077155.1 Sporosarcina sp. P33
GGCGACGTATGGAGCTGACAGATACTAATCGATCGAGGACTTAACCTATTATAAAAAGAAATTACTTGAAATACCCAATGTCTTTTATTCAGTTTTGAGTGAACAAGCTTTACTCAAGAAGTCTAGTAACGATGGCGAAGAGGTCACACCCGTTCCCATACCGAACACGGAAGTTAAGCTCTTCAGCGCCGATGGTAGTTGGGGGTTTCCCCCTGTGAGAGTAGGACGTTGCTAGGCAAGCGAAGCCATTCCCTTTGGGGAGTGGCTTTTTTGTGTTTTTGAGAGATTTTTTCTGTTATCCGCTCTTTCTATTGGATATTTGATCATAGTAACTGCTCAAGCGCTCATACTTATGCGGCATCCTCTCTATGCCTTCGGCTAAGTGCTCGTACTTGGTCGGTATCCGCTCTATGTCTTCAGCCAAGCGCTCATAACTCCAGTTCATCCGCTCTATGTTTCGGGCTAAGCGCTCATACTTGTGCGGCATCCTCTCTATGCCTCCACCCAAGCGCTCATACTCGGGCGGTATACGCTCTATGTCTTCGGCCAAGCGCTCATAACTCCGGTTCATCCGCTCTATGCCTCCGTCCAAACGCTCATACTCGCTCGGCATCCGCTCTAAGCCCCTTGCCAAGCGCTCATACTCACGCGGCATCCGCTCTATCTCTCCGTCCAAGCGCTCATACACACCCTTCACACCCCCTCAATACCCCTTCCTATGCCCCGAACTATCCCGTCAAGACATCTCTCCAGCCAAAATATCCATAAAATATATGCAATAATATAATTAATCTAATAGAGTGTGTGTGATTGGGGTATATTAATAGTAAGAAACGTACGATGGTTGAGGGGGGATGATTTTATGGTCATAAGGATAATCAAGCGCTTCTTTAAGGAACGCTTTTTTGATCAGGCAGCGCAGAACGCTTATTATCTGTTGCTATCGGTGCTCCCGTTTTTACTGGTGGTATTGTCAATTGTGCAATTTCTGCCGGTGGAAGAGGCGAGTATACTGGCGTTGCTGCGCCCCTTTGTGCCGGATGAATCTTTTACACTGCTTGAGCAAAGTGTTCAGTCCATGCTCTACAAGAGTCACGGCAAATTGCTCGTGCTGAGTGTTCTGGCCGCGTTATGGACATCGTCTGTTGCCGTCCAATCATTTGCACGTTCATTGGATTTAGCGAATCAGAAAATTCACAGGCAGCCGGTATGGGTCAGTCTCATACGCACTCTCGGAGTGACAGTTCTGTTTATGCTTGTTGTGCCGCTGTCGCTGTTCCTGCCGCTGATTGAAAGGTTACTGCGTACAGTTATTGCGTATTATGATGTGCTGGAAGCGTGGGAAGGCTGGTTATACGTTTGGCCGAATATTAAATGGGGCTTGGGGACGTTCTTCCTGTTTATCTTTTTTCTAATATTTTATCAGCTCGTTCCCACTGGTAAAATGAAGTGGAAACAGGCATTGCCGGGTGCATTGCTTTCAGCGTTTGGCTGGCAGCTCGTATCGCTGTTGTTCGGAGATTATGTATCGCGGGTTGATTACTCCAGATTGTACGGACAGTTAGCGGGAATTATTATGCTTGTGTTATGGTTTTATTTAACTGCAGTGATTATTATATTTTCCGGATTATTAAATGCGGAATGGAAAAGGAGGGTGCGGTCCAGATGAAAATTTTAGTGGTGGATGATGATATACATATTCTAGAGCTCGTCAGTATACATTTACGGCAGGCGGGATATACCGTGGTGAAGGCAATGAATGGACTGGAGGCATTAGAGCTTGCGGAGCAGGAATGGCCGGACTTGGCAGTGGTTGATGTAATGATGCCTGGAATGGACGGTTATACACTGACGAAGAGACTTCGCGATGAGACGGAGATTCCAGTGCTGCTGCTGACGGCAAAAGGAGAGATGGAGGATAAGGAGCGGGGCTTTTTGGCCGGATCTGATGATTATTTAGTAAAACCATTTGAACCGAAAGAGTTGTTATTCCGTATCCATGCAATTTTACGACGTTATGACAGGGCGGTTGACCGGCTTATACAAGTTGGGCCTTTATTAATCAACCGGCAAAGCTATGAAGTGGTGGTTGGCAAAAAGTCATTGCTGCTGCCATTGAAGGAGTTTGAGCTTCTATCAGTGCTCGCATCCCGGCATGGTCAGGTATTCACGCGCGAGGTGCTAGTTGAGCGTGTGTGGGGCTTTGACTACGAAGGAGATGAGCAGACGCTGAGTGTGCATATCAAACGTTTGCGGGATAAGCTTGATAAGCTGACTGATCAGGTGAAAATTGTCACTGTGCGCGGTGTCGGCTATAAGCTTGAGGCTGCGGAATGAAGTCGCTCTACGGAAAGTTTCTTATTTTAACCGTAGGAATTATGCTGTCGAGTGCGGTTGTGGCTTTTCTTTCGGTTAATACGTATTATCACAGGTATTTGAAGGACCAGAATGATGTAAAGAATGTGAAGGTAGCGGAGCAGATCGCATCGTTCATTGAAGAGAATGACGGGCTCGATTTGACGGCTTATTTTACTATGCTGGCAAGTACGGGATATAAGCTTCTTGTCGTAATGCCTGAAGGGACTTCCACAGTTTACGGCGAGGCGTTCCGCGACAATAACCTCGAAGAAGCGGCGATCCGGAGAGTATACAGCGGAGAAGTGTACCACGGTATGCGTGATCTGAAAGCTGAAACATTTGTGACGGGTTATTTTTCAAATGAATCTGCCAATACAGTAGGTGTGCCGTTTACTTATGCAGGGCAGACCTATGCACTTTTTCTGCGTCCTGATATTAAGATGCTCTTTACGGAAATACATTACCTGCTCGGCGGTATGGTCATTGTCATGGCAATCATCAGTATTCTTGCGATGCTGATCGTTGCGCGAAAGCTGATTCTGCCGATAGTGGCACTAACGAAGGCAACAAAAAAAGTGGGCGAAGAAAAATTCACAGGTACGCTGTCAATTGACCGCCGCGATGAGATTGGACAGTTGGCGAAAAGCTTTCAGCAGATGATGGATCGTCTGAGTGAAAATGATCAGATTCGGAAAGCATTCATCAGTGATGTATCTCATGACTTCCAGTCGCCTTTATTGAATATTAAAGGCTATGCAGACTTGCTGTCTGACGAAGAGCTGCCTGCCAATGAACGCAAACGTTATGCAGAAATCATTTGGTCAGAAACAGAACGGCTCTCGACCTTGACCAAACAGTTGCTTCTGCTGACATCACTTGACCAGCTTATTTCCCCGCTGCAGAAGAAAGTCTTCCGCGTGGATCAGCAAGTGAAAGAGACTGTGCGGAAATCGCAATGGCTGCTGCAGGAAAAAGAAATGTCCGTCATGCTGGAGATCGACGAAGTCAGGTATAAGGGTGATCCTGAATTCCTTGAAAAGGTTTGGGAAAACTTATTATCGAATGCACTGAAATATACGCCGGACGGAGGCACGATTGATATCAAGCTGACCGAGCAAGTGAATGGAATTTGCTTCTCAATTGAAGATACAGGAATCGGTATGTCAAAGGAAACGAAGGTTCGGATATTTGACCGCTTCTACCGTGCTGATCATTCACGTACGCGCGAGGTGGAAGGCACTGGACTTGGGTTATCAATAGTGGAACAAGTTGTCCGTCTGCATGATGGACGTATCGAAGTCGACAGTACACTTGGCAGCGGTACGATGTTCACTGTGTATTTGCCGAACTTGTAACCGTCAGTTCATCTTTCGTTCATCTTGGCATGTTATGATGAATGCAGTAGAAAGATGACGGGAGGAAATATATAATGCAAGATAAATGGAGTGTACGATTAATTCGTATTGCGGCAATTTTTGGTTTAATAGGGACGGTGCTTGGTTCTCATATGGCGGGGGCAGGTTCTTACGCATTCCGCCCGATTCACGCCCATATTTTATTGGTTGGCTGGCTGTCAGTGTTCTCTTGGGGCGTGTTCTACAAGATCTACCGTGTCCGTGCAAGAAAGCTGCTGACGCTTCAAGGCTGGACAGGAATTATTGGTTCCATTGGACTGACCGCAGGAATGTGGCTGCAGTTTATGAAGCCGTTTAATGTCAATGAAGTCTTTGCGCTCATATTCTATATTGTCGGCGGTACTGTGTTGCTGGTCAGTTTTGCTTTATTTGTAATTGTGACATTTATGATTGAGAAATCACCATCTGCGCGTTAATAGTCAGCGGCCCAAGAATCGGATTCATTCCGTGTTCTTGGGTTTTTTCTTGTCGAATAGTAAAGGAAAATTATTTATTATACTCAGTGAATTCAACAAATAACGCGCCTGTTCCATGGCATACTGGAATGACTTAACAGATGAAGGAGCTATGACTATGACCATTCGAAATCGGTTTCACCTTACTATGATTTGCTTTACCGTTTTGATTGCCGGAACATTGTTGATCAAACAGACAGCAAGTTCTGAACAGCGGAAAATCGAAACGATAGGGATTGATTATGCTCAGATGAATCAATCTGTTGAAAAAGTACTGAAGGACATGCCTGAAATTAAAGATGAACTTGCATCGATACAAGAAGGAACCTATGCCAAACAATCAGAACAACCCTTTTCATCGAGTAAGACGGAATTCCGTATCCGCGTAAAAAATAACCTGACAGAACAAGAGCACTCTTCGCCATTTCTAAAAGGGATTGCGGAAAAACAGACAGACCATTATCAAGAAGCCCTGGAAGTCGCGGAAGAAGCATACGGTATTACGATTACGGAAGATGAAATAGATAATTATATTAAAGAGAATGTATCGACGATTTGGGATGCGGAAAAACGAAAATATGCAAAAACACTGCAACTATCACTCAATGAACTTGATTACCAGTTTGACCGGGATGTATATGTGATGGATGTGCTGTGGCAGAAAGTACTGCCGATTGTCATGCAGGAGTTTCCTAGACAGCGCGGAGAAAGCGGACTTGCCTATGGAAAGCGCCTGAAAGAAGAGTTTTTCAGCGGAAAGCAGGAGACGACGTAGTATCTGGTATGGCATCTAGTCAATAGAAGACATTTAGTATGTGCCAGACATTTTAAGCGACATATGAAAACGCTATGTACAAGGAACAGCCATTGCGCATTCACGAAGCATCTTTAGGCAGCCTGGGAAATGAGGGGCATAAATATTATGGCGCAATATAAAAAAACTAAAGAACAGAAAAGATAAAATAAGCGGGAGAGTAAAGGAACATTTCCCGGGAAATTATCACGATAGGATTATTGCCTAAGCATCTGCTGCAGATGTATGGGAAACGTTGCATGCCAAACTTCATGGAGAAAAAATTTTCGGTCTTTGGGTATGCTGGCTTCTATCCGTTTCATGCAGAAACAGATACTGCGAAGCGGACAGTATTGGTTTATACATTTTGCGATGAGAGGGATTAGCTATATTCATCTGTCGAGTCTTAAGAAAATAACAGCGAAAACCTTTGCTCTGTGCTATATTAGAGTCTACTTTCAATGAATGGGAGCGGGTAGAATGCTGGAACTCGAAGGGATGATCATGGGCATGGAGCTTGGCAATGTCCTTACGCTGCTCGTATCTGTCATCACGATTCTCAACGCGCTGCTATTGGCTTGGGTTTTATTTATAGAAAGAAAAGATGTAGGCAATACGTGGGCATGGATTTTAGTCCTGGTGTTTCTGCCGATTGTCGGTTTCTTCATTTACCTGTTCTTCGGCCGCAGTATGAAACAGAAAAACTTTTATAATCTGTCTGCTGCTGAAAGGAAAGCTGAGAAAACAGAAGTGGATCTGCAGCTGTTGCCTGAAAACTTGGCTTTACTTGAAAGCAATCAGTTATTAAAGGATCATACTGAATTAATCCATATGAATCTGAAGTCGTCACATGCCCTGCTTTCCAAGGATAATGACATTGAAATTTTTGATGACGGCCATAAAAAATTTGCGGCATTATTTGCTGATATCAGCGCAGCAACAAAAGAGGTCAATATTCAGTACTATATTATTCAGTCAGATTCGCTTGGGACAAAGCTGCGCGATCTGCTGATTCTAAAGGCGGAAGAGGGAGTCAGGGTCAGACTCTTATACGATGAAGTGGGATCGAAGAAAACACCGCCGGCATTCTATGACGATTTACGTGCAGCGGGCGGAAGAGTTGAGGTATTCTTTCCATCTATGTTCCGTCTGATCAATTTCCGGATTAATAATCGAAACCACCGAAAGCTATGTATCATAGACGGAAAGACGGCGTATATTGGCGGGTTTAATGTCGGTGATGAATATCTTGGACTCGATAAGAAGTTTGGCTATTGGCGTGATACACATTTCAGAATTACAGGCGGAGCGGTCAATCATATTCAAGGGAAATTCATTTTGGACTGGCATCAGGCAGGGAAAAAGGACCCCGGTGACTGGAAGGAGTATGTATTCCAGGAAGAAATACTACACGGTACGAGTCCTGTGCAAATTGTCTCGAGCGGTCCAAATTCGGAAACGGAGCACCTGAAGAATATGTATATCAAGCTGCTTTTATCCGCAAAGAAAAGCGTCTATATTCAAACACCATATTTTATTCCGGATACGAGCTTTATGGATGCGTGTAAAATTGCACTGCTGTCGGGTGTGGATGTGCAGATTATGATTCCCTGTAAGCCTGACCACCCGTTTGTCTACTGGGCTACTTGGTCCTATGTCGGTGAGTTACTGAATTATAGCGCCACCGTATTGTTGTATGAGAATGGGTTTCTGCATGCGAAAACGATTGTTGTGGATGAGGAAGTGGCCTCTGTCGGGACGATGAATATTGACTCGCGAAGTTTCCGTTTGAACTTTGAAGTGAATGCGATCGTATATGATGAGAAGGTCGCTGAACAGCTGGCGGATTTATTCCGTAAAGATACGGCATTGAGTTCAGAGCTGACGAGGGAGATGTACATGGAACGATCACTGCTGATTAAATTCAAGCAAGGCATTTCCCGGTTGTTGTCGCCGATTTTATAAAGCCAGTATGCATGTTCAATGAAGAATGATACACATTAAAAAGAAGACAAGTCCGCGGGGAGTTGTCTTCTTTTTATACAATTCAATATAGGTTATATAAACACCAAGTTCAGTTTTCCGTCTTTCAATTCCAGTGATGCGTCGAACTTTTTCCCGTCAGCCGAGGTAAAGCCTTTGATCGTGTTTGTTTTGCCTTTCGTGCACAGAAGTTTAACTTGCGGCACTGTGAGCTTTTTTTTCAGGAACAGACCCGGGAAAGTCTGTTTGCAGCCGTTTTTATAATTGCTGCAGCCGTAAAATTTTTGATGTTCGATAATCATGCCTTTGCCGCACCGCGGACAAGGAGCGACTTCTGTCCGTGTATAGCCTCCGCCTTTGCGCGAAGAAGGGCGAGGCGGGAGCACGATGTCGATGGTCTGCTTCTCCAGTTGGGACGGAACATCTTCAATCAGTTTCTGAATGAATTTTGATACGCTGCCAAGAAAATGCTGGCCTGTACCTTCGCCGTTTCCGATTTTCTTCAGATACGTTTCCCATTTTGCAGTCATGGAAGGGCTGGCTAGCAGACTGCCTTCGATAGTCTGACAGAGCACGCGCCCTTTGTCAGTGATAGATACAATATTTTTGGTTACCGAAATATAGCCGTGCCTTTTAATGGTTTCGATAATGCTGCTTCGCGTTGCTTCGGTTCCGAGTCCTTCGATTTCCTTCAGAATGTCGGTCTCGCTTTGGTCTTCCACTAACTTTCCGCATGTTTTCATCATCGCGATCAGCTGGCCCTCTGTGTACGGTTTTGGCGGCTGAGTCGCGCCTTCTTTAATGCCGATATCACTTTGTACTGTTTCGCTTTTCTCAAGTGGCGGCAAGGCTGGCTCTTCGTTTTCTTTGGTCTTTTTCGGCGCACTGAAAAGTTCCTTCCAGCCTTTGTCGCGTTCTGTTTTACCAGTTGTAAAGAATGACAGCCCATTCACATCTGTCGTAACCTTTGTTTCAGTGTACAAGTAATCCCGATGGAACATGGCGAGCGTCGTCCGCACGACTTCTTCGTACAGATTACGTTCGAGTGGGGCCAGTTTTGCCAGTGCTGCGGGGGTGGGCAGTTTTTTCGTCGGAATGATGGCATAGTGTTCTTGTACTTTTGAACTGTCGACGTAGCGCTTCTTCGGTGTTCGGACAGCGACTTCAAACGGATGCCCGATTACTTGTTGGTAGTCTTCTACAGCTGCCGCCAAGTAGTTAAATTCACTTGGTGTAATGTGCCGCGTATCTGTTCGGGGATAGGACACGAGCTTCTTCTCGTACAGTGTCTGCATCGTTTTCAATACCGTCGCAGGACTCGCCTTCCAGCGCCGGTTAGCAGTCGCCTGCAAGGTGGAAAGTGAGTGAAGCTGTGGCGGCGGCGTGCGTTTATCCGTATTGGTCAGCTCTGTAATGACACCGGGCGTTCGTTTGGTGATATTGCGGCTGTTCAGCGCATCCGCAATCAACTCACGCTTTGGCTCCTTCAGTTTTGCTTTCCCTTTATACGTTCCGTTTGCTGCCGTAAAAATGGCTTCTGCTTCAAAAAATGGTTCCGATACAAATGTTTCGATTTCACGCTGCCGCTGGTAAATTAAATAGACCGTCGGCGACTGCACGCGGCCGATTGGAAACACTTCTTCAATTCCTTTTGCTTTCAGCAGAAGGGTATATAGCCTTGAACCGTTCATGCCGACCAGCCAGTCGCTAATTTGACGGGCTTTCGCTTCCTCGTATAGTTGCAGATCTTTCTTATTGTCACGTAAATTTTCAAACCCTTTACGCACTTCATCTGCTTCCAGCGAGTTAATCCACAGCCGCTGAATCAATTGATTGCGGGCACCGGTCATGTAGTAGATCGAGTAGAAGATATTCGACCCTTCCCGGTCCACGTCGCAGGCATTAATAACCGTATTCGTTCCGCGAATCAATTTCTTCACGACTTGAAATTGTTTATATTTCCCTTGAGCCACCTGGAACTCGTAACGCTCGGGTAATATAGGCAAGCTCCCAAGCGACCAGCGTTTCCAGGACGGATTGTACGTGTGCGGTTCTTTTAACTCCACGAGATGCCCGACACCCCACGTCAAAAAAGCCCCTTCCGGAAACGTCGGGCACGGATTGATTTCCATATAGCCGTCATGTTTTCGCGAAGAGAAAGCATCGGCATAAGCTTTTGCCTGGCTTGGTTTTTCGGCTAGGATTACAGGTTTCATGGGGGCACCTCGAATTTATTTATAGTACGCTCGTTCTGTTAGGTTCATTATCTCATATATTGGGGGAGGTTGCTGTAAAAAAGTAATCTAATGAAAACTTAGGATTGCTTGTGTTGATTTATCTTTCATAAAGCCATCCCTTTAAGTATAGTGGAAAGAAAGGCGAAATAAAAAAGTAGTCTTATATGTCCAAAACCTCAAATACATTTACCAGCTTCACTCTACAAGTAAGGAAGGTTTTTAAAACTGGTTGTTCTTCCATAATGTTACCCTTATTTTTTCAGCTTTCTTCAACTTCAAACTCACTTTCTTCTTCAAAGTCTTCTTCCATTTCCTCTATTCTTAAGGCTAAGTAATCCTCTATTTCCTGGAGTACATCTGGGATATCTCTAATTATGGAAAGGCCTGACGATATATTCTCTTTGTAAAAGTTCATATAAGAGGTCTTTTGTTTAGCTTTTGTTGCGTTCTTAGGTATTAAATATTTGGTAATACTATTTTCTAAATCAGTATTTAAGTCATCGGTATATAGGATTAGATGATAATTTTGAAACCAGTATCGTTCATCGTCTCGTTCTTTTAATTTAGTTATATCTTCCTGTTCAAAGAATCTATCTTTTAGGTAATACGAAATCAGTATTTGATTGTTTGTCTCAATTATTCTATCCTTATTTTCAACCAATATATCCTCAAAGCCAAATATTTTAATGGCATAATAAAAATATAACTGTTCTTCGTTAAAGGATGTTTTAAGTGCTTCTCTATATCTAACATGTAGAAATTGGCGTAATTTATTGTTTTCGAAGTTACTCATATTATTAAACCTATCGGCCGTGTACAGTATAGTTTCAGGCGACGAGCTAAGAAGAAAACATAATTGGTGGTAATCATAGTCTTTAACCTGATATTCCTCAAGCTCTAACTCTCTAAAGTATTTTGTTTTAAAAAAGTTATTTATAAAGACCTTTTTAAGTTTATCATCCTTTAGTTTTGAAACTCTAAAGACAAGTTGGTTTATAAAATAAAGCTTATTATTAGATTTTTCCTTGTCAAATCTTACATTACAGTGGGCTATTATTTTTTTCCAATACCTTGCAACTAAATTATAATTATTAAAAGATTCATATGTCCAAATTTCCTTTTTAGTTTCGTTTCTCTCCAATTCATACTTTTCTAGTACCTTGTCAAAGATTCTAGTCACTTTTTCAGTATCACTTTTATTGCAAAAAAAGTAAAAGTCATCAGAGAAGTAAGAGAACTCACAGTCGATCAGCGATGTTCTAAGTTCTTCTTCAATGTCTTTACTGATGTTCTTTAAGTTACTCTCAGCGAAATATAGTGACAAGTAATTCCCCATTATCAACCCATTTGTTTTTCCTAGATTCATATTGGATAGAAATCGTTCTTCATGCCCTTCAAATTCTATCAAATGAGTATATATTCTTCCGTAGTATTCTTTTATATCCAATTTAAGCAACTGATCATATACGCATAACCTATTAAAGTCTTCTTCCAATTGTCTATCGTATTCTCCTGATACAAAATCACCAGTATCAATATTTGCTGATAAGCGTTTATGTGAAGAATCCAGGCTTTGAATAGAATCAAAGTTTGACAAGTCCTTAAAATGTTCATAAGCCACTACAAAATTTAAGATATTTGGTATCTTCAAAGAACGGTAGCTATCATCCTGTTTTTTAACACTGAAATTAAAAGGGGCAACCCAACTCAAGTTACTAATTTCAAATGATGATAAATCCGTGGGTAGTGTAAGGGCATCTATATCAAGAAAATGTTTAACAGAATTTTTGAAATTATACAGATTGTTAAGCTTCATATTTTTCTCCTCATTTCACTTTGCCAAGTTTGTATCCTGGAAAGCAAGGTCTATGTATTCTAGTTCTTAAATCAAGTGAAGCAGGTTTTCAAATTATAATCTACCCAAAAATATATGGGTGAAATTAGTGCAACCTATTGATATCAATGTATCTGTAATTAAACCCTACAAGGTAGAGGGATACAATTGAACTCGTCCAATTGAAAGGCTTTCACAAAATCCCTTCTGTTGAAGAAGGAGGGTGTAGAGGCGACTACCATTCATTCCAACGAGCCAATCGCTAATTTGACGTGTTTTTGCTTCGTGATAAAGCAATAAGTCTTTTTTATTATCTTGAAGGTTATTAAAACCTTTTGTACTTCATCAACTTCCAAAGAGTTAATCCAAAGTCGCTTAATCGTCTTATTCCTCGCGCCGGTCATGTAGTAGATGGAATAGAAAATATTAGATCCTTCACGATCGCAATCGCAGCAGTTCAAAATCGTTGAAACAGCAGGATCATTGAACAGTTGTTTAATAAAGTTGAACTGCACCTTTTTATTGTTGGATACCTTGAACTCGTATTTACTTGGTAGGATCGGCAAAGACGCTAAATTCCAAGACGTCCATTCTTTCCGATATTCTTTTGGCTCTTTCAACTCAACTAAGTGTCCAATCCCCCACGTAATGATTGCACCGGAAGGAAATGTGCTACATGGGTTTAGTTCAATATGCGTTTTGTGACGGGCTTTTAATGAAAAAGCATCTGCATATGCTTTTGCTTGGGATGGTTTTTCGACTAGAATGGCTACTTTTGTCATCGAAGTCACCTCTTTATTTCTGATGGTGAAAAAGCTAGGTATATTACTTGGTTTTTTTTCTCATATCCTGAAAAACTTTCAGGTATGTGGTGAATTACTTACGAACTAGTTTTCGTATTTAAATTTTATCATAAAGTTTGAAGGGAATATACTAAGCGGTTTATCGCCAAAAGATCAACAGGCAGATCCACATTGAATGGCTCGCCCTCTTGGCTAAATAAAAGACCCTGAAATTACTGTAAAGTATATTTTATCTAATGCAAACCCATAGATTTTATTGCCGGAAGTTCTCTAAAATATACAATTGTTGTGTAACTGTTAATTAAGCCTCAATAGCAGCCCCTTTAAATTGAAAAATTTATCGCTTCTATTTTCGGAAAAATTATTGAAGTGTGATATATTGCAATTAAATAGAGTTAAATTAAGAGGGTATTGCAGTATAGTATAGGCTAATGGAAAGAGAGGTTGAGTATTTTGAGAATAAAATCAATACAAATTAAAAACTTTAAAAAATTAAAAGATGTATCCATTAATTTGAGCGAGGAGCAAAGTATTTTCGTTGGTGCGAATAATAGCGGTAAAACTTCTGCGATGGAGGCTATCTCGAAGTTTTTAAAGCGCAAAAGTCAAATTGGATTTTATGATTTTACAATCTATAATTGGCAAAAAATTAATGCCTCGTTTGAAAAAATACAGGATTTAAAAATAAAGCTAGAACAATCTACGGATGAGAACGAGTTAGCAGAAATTCAAAGTGAATATGATGATGCGGAACAGGATTTAAAGTCACTTCTACCTTCAATGAAAATAGTAATTAGTATAGAAGAGTCTGAATTACAAAAGGTTATTGAAATCATTCCGAGCATTGAAAAAGACTTAAGTGAAGTCTCAGTCTTTTTCAGATTTGAGCCTGAGGATTATGAAAAACTGTTCAAAGAGTATATTGAGGCGAGAAAGCGTATAAATCAAATGAGCAAAATAATTGACGGTCATTCTGAAAAGGCTGAAATAGAGAAAGCGGTTGAAAAGCAGTGGCCAATGAATTTTCAAGATTTTCTCAAAGGGGAAGGTCAGTTGAAAAATAATTTCAAAATCCAGGCGTACTTGGCGAATCCTGCAGAAGATGAAGACGAATTTCCATGTGATGAAAGCACCGCGTTAGAAGGAAATCCGTTAAAAAATATTATTAAAGTTGACGAAATTTATGCCCAAAGAGGTTTGTCAGATAAGGATGACGATGAAAATATAAAAAAAATAAAAAAACTATCTAAACAATTTACTAACTACTATAAGAAGTTTGATATGAAGACGGACATTGATCAAGGTGTAATAGATTTGATTAATGCAAACTTCAAAGCAGAGCGAAATATGGAAAATCAGTTAGATAAGACTTTAACTACTTTGGTAAAACCATTGCTTAATTTTGGTTATCCAGGTTTCGGCAGTCCACATATAAAGGTAGCACCTGTCATCGATGTTGTAGAAACAATGGATAATGAAAGCAGCGTGTTATTTAATGTCCATCCAGATAATAAAAGAGATAGTCACTATTACTTGCCTGAAAGAAATAATGGTTTAGGTTTTCAAAACTTGATATCTATGTTCTTTGAGCTGATTTATTTTACAAAGGAGCGGATAGCTGCAGATGGTGATGATGAAGTAAAAGCATTGCATCTCATTCTAATTGAAGAACCCGAGGCACATTTGCATGCTCAAGCACAGAAAGTTTTTATCGAAAAAGCCTTGAGTGTCATCAAAGAAAATCAAGGAGAAAATCTACATACGCAATTAGTAATGAGTACCCATTCATCACATATAGCTGACCATGCTTGTTTTGATGATTTACTATATTTCAAAAGAAGAACAAATGAAGATTTATTACATGAGGTAGAAGTTGTGAATTTAGAAAACGTCGAGCTGGATGACGACTTGAACGAGACGAATAAAAGGTTTGTCGAAAGGTATTTACAATTAGCAGCACATGATATATTTTTCGCTGACGGAATAATTATGATTGAAGGAGCGGGAGAGAGAATCCTTTTACCAAGAATAATTAAAAAAGATTTCCCTATGTTAGGTAGTAAGTATCTAACTATTATGGAAGTTGGAGGAGCCTATGCTCATAAATTTTTCCCTTTATTAGAGAGTTTGGAACGACCAGTATTAATAATAACGGACATAGATAGCGTAGAGAAAGGATCAAATGGAAAATGGAATAAGACCTATACAAGAAAAAGCCAGAGCTTACGCACATCTAATGCAACATTGAAAAAAATATTTGATGACGAGGTAAACACTAAAGAACTGCTAGAGAAGTCGGAAGATGACAAATTAAGGAACGGTTTTATTAGAATCGTCTATCAAAATATAAACCATGCCACGATACCAGGTGGACGAGCATACTCTAGAACGTTTGAAGATGATTTTGCAATGTCTAATAGAGAGTTCATAAATGCAATAGCGAGTCCAACTGGATTACTCAAGAAGTTCAAAGATATTTTAGATAAAAGTCCTAAGATAAAAGCCGATGTTTCTGAAAAGCTATTCATAGCGACGAATAAAGGGAAAACTCAATTTGCACTAGACGTAATTTATGGGGAATTAGAAAATGACAAGAAATTCAATACGCCACAATATATTAGTGAAGGATTGAATTGGCTTCAAGAAATGCTAAATGATGAAAACAAAGGAGTAGGGATAGATGAAGCGTGAGAGTGATCAATTGGTGGACGAAGAATTAAAATCTTACGTTAATTTAATTGAACCTAAAAGTTTTTTTCTCTTAGCGGGTGCTGGATCGGGAAAAACAAGATCATTAGTTACGATTTTACAACATATTCACGACGAGCATGGGCAACAATTAAGAAATGAAGGGAAAAAGATAGGTGTCATCACCTATACAAAAGCTGCAAGCGAAGAAATAAACAGGAGATTAGATCATATTGACGTGTTTCAAGTTTCTACGATCCATAGCTTTGCTTGGAATATAATTCGTTATTTTCAACAAGACATCAAAGACTATTTGATTGATAGCACGCAAAAGAAATTAACAGATTTAGTAGATAAAATTGAAAGTAAAGAGCATAAAGGTCAAAAGCCTACAGAAACACAACAAGGAGATAGAGTGAAACTAGAAGCTCAGCTTGCAGAATGGAAGAAAGTAAATAAATTCGATTATTCCCCGGATATAAATAATCGTGCTACAGGTTACTTAGGTCATACACACGTAATTAGCATCTTCCAAGGGTTTTTAATAAACAAATCATTTTTTAGAAAGTTGTTTGTGAGCAAATATCCTATTCTTTTAATAGACGAGTGTCAAGATACTGAAACTAAATTAATGGAAGCATTAATTCTAATGGAAGAGGAACATGATAACTTTTGTTTAGGATTGTTTGGAGATATGATGCAGCGTGTCTATAGCTCAGGTAAGGCTGACTTGCAAGATGCAATCGCTCACTGGGAGAACAAACCTATAAAAGAAATGAATTGGCGATCTCAAGAAAGGATTATACATTTTAACAATCAGCTTCGTAAAAGTGAAGATGGGCTAACTCAATATCCCAACAAAGACAAAAGACATGGAGTTTTTATGGTATATATAAGACCTGTCAAATCAGAAAAAGTAAGAGAAGTTGAGCTAGAGATAAAAGAGAAATTCAAAAAAAAAATTCAAATAGAAGACAAAGAAATAAACAGTTTGATTTTAGAACATAAAATGGCAGCCAGAAGAAATGGGTTTCTAAATCTTTATGAAAGTCTTAATGTAGGACCCACAGAGAATGCTTTGCGAGATGCTAGCGGAAAGGAACTAACCTTCATAAGAAAAATTATTTTTAGATTGCATGAAATTTGTTTGACAGGTTGTGATAAAGTTTCAATGTTAAAAATGCTTAGAGAAGAAAAAGTTTTAAAAGGCAAGGATCTAAAATGGAGGGATATGTTAGAGATTGCTGAAGGTTTGAATAAATATCTGCTTTTATTTAATGACATAGATGATAGGCCAATGAAAGACTATATTACTGAGTTACACAAATTAGATTTATTTGATATACCAGAAATACTTTTATTGGAAGACGAGAAAAGTGAAAAATGGAGAAACTGGAATATTGCTTTAAACTGTACATGCTCAGAGTTCGATAGGTATTTTAAATACAAAGAAAAGGTAGATGGATTCGTTACTCAACAAGGGTCTAAAGGGTTGGAATATAATAATGTAATGGTAATTATTAATGATGATGAGCAAGGTGGCAATCAGATAAGTTATGAAAAATTATTTGGTGTAGATGGATTGAGTGTTACTGACATAAATAATATTAAACAGAATAAAGACAATGCACTATCAAGAACTAGAAGGCTATTTTATGTCGCAGCTAGCCGAGCAAAAGAAAGTTTGGCTATTGTTATTTATACTAAGGATGTCAATAAGACAAAGGCATTCTTCATAAATCATGATTTAGCAAAAGACGAGGAGATTGACACTGGAATTTAAATACAAAAATAATATCTAATGTGAGTTTGAAAGGTAGAGAATTATTCAGTCCATTTTCAGATATTTTCGGTTAGAAGTTTTTTTATCAACTTTAGGCATATTATTGTTATCAGAGGTTGAATTATCAGTACTTTCTAGAACTTTCTGATTGCACTGTCGAAGTAGTCTGTATTGTAGATTTTCTAAATTCGAATATATGGAAATGCACATAATTCCGGACGTTTAATCTGGTTATGTGCATTTTTTATTTATGTGCAAATCATATTTTCTCCGGATATGTTCGAAATGTATGAGGAAGGATAAAATAATTAATTATGTACACAAACTTTTATAGGGATATGTCCACGTCGCAGGCATTAATAACCGTATTCGTTCCGCGAATCAATTTCTTCACGACTTGAAACTGTTTATATTTCCCTTGAGCCACCTGGAACTCGTAACGCTCGGGTAATATAAGCAAGCTCCCAAGCGACCAGCGTTTCCAGGACGGATTGTACGTGTGCGGTTCTTTTAACTCCACGAGACGCCCGACACCCCACGTCAAAAAAGCCCCTTCCGGAAATGTCGGGCACGGGTTGATTTCCATATAGCCGTCATGTTTTCGCGAAGAGAAAGCATCGGCATAAGCTTTTGTCTGGCTTGGTTTTTCGGCTAGGATTACAGGTTTCATGGGGGCACCTCTTTCAGATATATGATGAATAGTTGTCTTATAATGATAGCTTATTCAGGGGTGGAGGGCTAGTGCGGAAGTATATTGTTATAGGATGCTTAGTTCTGATTGAACTCCGAAGTAATTTAGAACCCGTCACCATATGAGTGATTTACTATGAAATGAAAACTGGTACAATTTGGATATGTGAATATATCCGAATTGTACCAGTTCGTACGCTTACATTAGTAAATCGCCATATGCGCGATCGTACGTATGGGGTATGGGGTGTGAGAGGGACGAACGAGTCCGGAAACGGATTCGTATGCTCAACCCCACTATCGCTGAATGATTTCAGCAATTCATGCCTGACCATTAATTTCTAACTAGATAATCAAATGCACTTAACGCGGAAGTTGCGCCTGATCCCATTGCAATAATGATTTGTTTATGGGCGCTATCCGAGCAGTCTCCCGCAGCAAAAACGCCAGGCACGTTTGTTGCACCGCGCTTATCGACAACAATCTCGCCGAATTTATTACGTTCAACTGAATCGCCTAGCCAGTCTGTATTTGGTACGAGACCAATTTGAATAAAAACGCCAGCCAGTTCGATATGGTGCTCTTCATTTGTGTCACGGTCAATGTACGTAATTCCGTTTACACTATCGGTACCAGTAATTTCTTTCGTTTGAACATTTTTCAATACAGTAACGTTTGGAAGGCTGTGAAGTCTGTCTTGTAAAACAGAGTCGGCTTTCAGCTCGGAAGCAAACTCAAGAACTGTTACATGCTTTACAATACCTGCAAGGTCAATTGCTGCCTCAATGCCAGAGTTGCCGCCGCCAACGACAGCAATGTCTTTGCCTTCAAACAATGGGCCATCACAGTGCGGGCAGTATGCGACACCTTTATTTCTAAATTCTGCTTCGCCAGGGACGCCAATGTCTCGCCAACGGGCACCTGTGGAAAGGATAACCGATTTACTCTTTAAAACAGCACCGTTTTCCAGTTCAATTTCAATAAGATCTTTCTTTTCCAAACGTTTTGCACGCTGTAAGTTCATGATATCTACGTCGTACTCTTTCACGTGCTCTTCAAGGCTTGCAGCAAGTTTTGGACCTTCAGTTCGAGTAACACTAATAAAGTTTTCAATCGTAGCCGTGTCCAAAATTTGACCGCCAAAACGATCTGCTACAACGCCCGTGCGAATCCCTTTGCGCGCCGCATAAATAGCAGCACTTGCACCTGCAGGACCGCCTCCGACAACAAGCACGTCAAACGGCTCCTTGTTTTCAAGTTCCGAAGCGTCTGGCGCACTGCCCATTTTCGCAAGGATTTCTTCCAGTGATATACGGCCGCCTGAGAATTCTTCCCCATTTAAATATACTGTTGGCACAGCCATGATCTTTTTGCTTTCAACTTCCTCTTTAAATGCCGCACCATCAATCATCGTATGAGTTATGTTCGGGTTTAGGACACTCATAATGTTAAGTGCTTGGACCACTTCAGGACAGTTTTGACAGCTTAAGCTTATATACGATTCGAAATGGTAAGTACCGTCAAGTTTTTTTACTTGATCAATAAGCTTCTGATCTACTTTTGGATCACGTCCGCTTACTTGTAATAACGCAAGAACTAATGAAGTGAATTCATGTCCAAGCGGGACGCCTGCAAACGTGATGCCAGTATCTTCTCCGATACGGTTTACACTGAAACTTGGGGTTCTTTCCAGCTCGGTTTTCTCTACTTTAATGTGAGATGACATCGTTTCTAATTCATTCACTAAACCGTTCATTTCATTCGAAACATGGTCAGATCCCGTGCTGACTTTCAGAAGCACGTCATTTTCCATCATCTCGAGGTACTGAGCTAATTGTGCTTTTATAGCTGGTTCTAACAAGATTAATCATACTCCTTAATAATTTTTCTTTAAAAAAAGCGGGGATGCCCCCGCTATTTCAAATTAAATTTTCCCTACAAGATCTAGGCTTGGCTTTAGTGTTTCTCCGCCTTCTTCCCATTTTGCCGGGCAAACTTCGCCTGGATTGTTGCGAACATATTGAGCTGCTTTCACTTTGCCTACAAGCGTGCTTGCGTCACGGCCGATGCCGTCAGCGTTGATTTCTGCTGCTTGTACAACACCATCCGGGTCAATAATGAACGTGCCGCGCTGAGCAAGACCTGATTCTTCATCTAACACATCGAAGTTGCGTGAAATTCTCTGTGAAGGGTCACCAATCATAATATATCTAATGTTACTGATTGCTTCTGAGTGATCGTGCCATGCTTTATGTGTAAAGTGTGTATCTGTTGAAACAGAGTACACTTCAACACCAAGTTCTTTTAGCGTAGCGTATTGGTTTTGAAGGTCTTCCAGTTCAGTTGGACAAACAAAAGTAAAGTCTGCCGGGTAGAAGCAAACAACACTCCACTGACCTTTCATGTTCTCTTCAGTAATGTCGATGAACTCTCCGCTTCCTGCGTTGTAAGCTGAAGCTTTAAATGATTCTACTGCTTTACCGATTTGTGACATAAACAAATTCCTCCTAAATGATATTTATAGCTAGTTTTGGCCATATCGTTAAAACCTAAACCGCGGTAACTATAAAAATTTTATCGCCATCAACTAACTATAATAATTCTAATTACATAATCATTATCGTATAAGTGAAATTGTTTGTCAACATTTATACTCGGACTGCTTGTGGTGCACGCTATACAATATGTATTACGAAAGATTCTATTGTTATTATCTAATTAAATCTTTTTAAAAAAGAGAAGCATGTATCGTTGAATGTAACTACTATATTCTCAATTAAATAATCTGTTTCTCGGTTGGTCTTTATTTTACGAATTTAATAAAAATATTCAGTGCTGTCCTGGTTGGCGCCAGTCATTCATTTAATCTTGAAGGTAAAGCATACATGCTTGTTTGACTGAACATATTTTTTTAGGGACTGTCACGTTGCTGCTGTTTAGGAGAATATACTATTAAAGGTTTGCAATAAATATTTTGGAACGGCTAATATCTTATTAGACTAAGTAGGTATATTTTTTGGAAATTGGGGAATAGTTCAGGTATAGAAACAGTAGGGTTACCCTGCTTTTCCGTCAATTTTAATTAATTTAAATTAAAGTGTTGACAAAGAAAATGAAGCCGTGTTATATTTATTACGAATTCGAGATAAGTCGATTCGTTCTAATTTATCTTTACTGGCAAATAAACTACAGTTTCCGTTAATTTAACGATGCCAACTGAATGAAATGAAGAATAAGCTGCTTACAGCAGTAAATTTTTTTAAAACATATATATCTCGAAATAGAGATACTTCACTTAGAACAATAAGCGGGAGGAATTATTTATGGAACATTTAAAAGGAATTCACCACGTAACAGCCATAACAAGCAGTGCAGAAAAGAACTATGAATTTTTCACATATATTTTGGGTATGCGTCTTGTAAAGAAAACAGTCAATCAGGATGATATCCAAACGTACCATTTATTCTTCGCGGACGATAAAGGATCCGCCGGTACTGATATGACATTCTTTGATTTCCCAGGTATTCCAAAAGGTACGCATGGAACGAATGAGATTTATAAAACGGCCTTCCGTGTTCCGACAGACGCTGCCCTTGATTACTGGGTGAAACGTTTTGACAAATATCAGGTAAAACATAATGGTATAGAGGAAGTGTTCGGCAAGAAGACGATTTCCTTTGTCGACTTTGATGATCAACAGTATATGTTAATTTCCGATGAATTTAACGAAGGTATTGAGTCGGGCACGCCTTGGCAGAATGGTCCGGTGCCTTTGGAGTTTGCGATTACAGGTTTAGGGCCGGTTCATATTCGCATCGCGCAGTTTGACAATTTTAAAGAGCTTTTGGAAAAAGTAATGTTTATGCGTGAAATTGCAGCAGAAGGCGCATTCCACTTATTTGAAATGGGTAAAGGAGGAAATGGCGCACAGGTCATTGTGGAACATAACGAAAAATTGCCGGCAGGCCGACAGGGATTTGGTACAGTGCATCACGCAGCTTTCCGCGTAGAGGATACAAAAGTGCTGCATCAATGGATCGACCATATGCAGGCTTCCGGATTCAGTACTTCAGGCTACGTGGACCGCTTCTTCTTTGAATCTTTATATGCACGTGTGGCACCGGGCCTTCTTTTTGAATGGGCAACAGACGGTCCCGGCTTTATGGGTGACGAACCTTACGAAACTGTAGGGGAAATCTTGTCACTGCCGCCATTCCTTGAAGGAAAACGGGAGCAAATTGAAGCAGCGGTAAGACCGATTGACACTGTGAGGAGCACACTTGAAATTGAAAAAGAGTATCTGTAAGCCGATTGCATGAAAGGGGATTGAATTCATTGATTTCGATTGATCCGGCAAAAAATAGTGAGCGAGATAATTATAAACTTCTTATAGGTTCTATTATTCCGAGGCCTATTGCCTTTGTCACTACCCAATCTGAGGAAGGCATCGTCAATGGGGCACCGTTCAGCTATTTCAATATCGTATCGTCAAACCCTCCGCTGGTTTCTCTCGCTGTCCAAAGGCCTGCGGATGGTTTGAAAGATACTGCACGGAACATGTACACTAACCGTCAATTTGTTGTACACATTGTGGATGATGAGAATGTAGCGAAAATCAATGAAACAGCTGCCTCATTGCCTGCTGCAGAAAGTGAAATTGAGCTAGCTGATTTAACACTTGTGCCAAGTGAAACGATAGAAGTTCCAGGAGTGAAGGAAGCGAAAGTCCGAATGGAATGCAAACTGGTTCAAGCGATCCCTTTCGGGGGTGACGGACCTGGCAGCGATTTGTTTATCGGGGAAATAATTCGCTTTCATATTAATGGAGAAATTTATGAAAACGGACGAATCGATCCAAGAGGTTTAGGCGCTGTCAGCCGGTTAGCCGGCACCAACTATGCCGCTATTGGAGATATATTTTCCATGGAAAGACCAAAGTAATTATAGAAGATATAAATGACATGCTGATTGACAGGACAGGAAACTATACAAACAGCGGGTAAACGTCTAAAAGAAATATCTCCCGACTTTGGTTAATTGAAAAGTTAAGGAGTGAAATGTAAATGTCTGAGAAAATCGCAGGAATTCACCATATCACAGCAATTGTTGGCCATCCACAAGAGAACGTAGACTTTTATGCCGGCGTGCTTGGGTTACGTTTGGTTAAAAAAACCGTAAACTTTGATGATCCGGGTACTTACCATTTATATTTCGGAGATGAAGGCGGCAAGCCGGGAACCATCATCACATTCTTTCCTTGGGTTAATGCCCGGCAAGGGAAAATTGGAGATGGTCAAGTGGGAGTTACCTCCTATGCAGTGCCAGTAGGAGCGATGGCGTTTTGGGAAAAGAGATTGGAAAAGTTCAATATTTCATTCACAAAAACTGAACGCTTTGGTGAAAAGTACTTGGAATTTGATGATCCCCACGGACTTCACTTGGAGATTGTTGAAAGAGAAGAGGGAGAATTGAGTACGAGGAGTTTTGGAGGGGTAACGCCTGATGCAGCCATCAAAGGGTTTGGAGGCGCTATGCTGCTGTCAAAGGAACCTGAAAAAACTGCTGAGCTGTTAGAAAACGTAATGGGGCTGGAGCAAGTCGGAAAGGAAGGAGACCTGATCCGTTTCCGCTCTACCAGCGACATAGGAAATGTCATTGATTTAAAGCTAACCACCGTCGGCCTCGGAGAAATGGGTGTTGGGACAGTACATCATATCGCGTGGCGGGCAAGTGATGATGAAGATCTGCTGAAGTGGAAAAAGCATGTGGAGGAATCAGGATATGGTGTCACTTCGGTTCGGGACAGAAACTATTTTCATGCGATTTATTTCAGGGAGCACGGTAAAATCCTGTTTGAAATTGCAACTGACCCTCCCGGATTTGCCCATGATGAATCTCAGGAGACGATGGGAAGCGATTTGATGCTGCCTGAACAATATGAATCCCAAAGAGAGAAGATTGAACAGGCAGTCCTTCCAATTGAAGTCAGAGAGCTCGACTGACCTTTATGTGAATGTATTTGGATTGAGACGTATGTAAAGGGATATGACGGAAAATACATTTACTTATGTGAAGATTCAAGTACTGAAGGAGGAAAATTGATGAAACATATATTTACTAAAGGGAAAGACCCTGCTAAGCCAACTCTGCTTTTGCTTCATGGAACAGGGGGGAATGAACAGGACTTACTGCCCCTTGCAGACAGAGTCGACAGAGAGGCATCTGTATTAAGTGTCAGGGGAAATGTATCAGAAAATGGTATGCACCGCTTCTTTAAGAGACTGGCTGAAGGAGTATTCGATGAGGAAGACCTTATATTCCGGACTAAAGAGTTACATGAGTTTCTGGATGAAGCAGCACAGAAGTATGATTTTGACAGAGATCATGTAGTCGCAATCGGTTACTCAAACGGCGCGAATATCGCGGCGAGTTTATTATTTCATTATCAGAATGCATTAAAGGGCGCGATTCTTCATCATCCGATGGTTCCTCTAAGAGGAATAGAACTGCCTGATTTGACAGGGAAGAATGTGTTTATTGGAGCAGGGACTAACGATCCGATCTGTTCACCATCGGAATCAACAGATCTGCAATCGTTACTGGAAAAGGCTGGCGCAAAAGTTGAGCTTCATTGGGAACATAGAGGCCATCAGCTGACAGCTGAAGAAGTTGATGCCGCCGGCAGTTGGTATGCTTCACTATATAGCAAGTAATGGCCAGGCGCTTACAGCCTGGTAAATTTGAAGTATTTCAGAACTCAGCATTTCAATCACCTTTGCTTTCACGAAAAAATTTAACTTCAATAATGGGATTAAAATTTCTCGTGTAAGGGCATAAGAAGAACAGGACTGTATTGCGGTTTCGTGTTTTTCGGAGGTGGTATTGATAAAAATGAATAAAAAACAATAAAAAGCAGGTGTACGTATGGGGTTTTTAAGTAAAATATTTGAAAAAACAAAGGAGACGGATAATATGTCAAATGTAAAATTAGCGGTCATTTTTTATAGTATGGGCGGAACAAACTATCAATTAGCGAAATGGGCGGAAGAAGGAGCCAAAGAAGCAGGCGCGGAAGTCAGAGTGTTAAAAGTACAGGAATTAGCACCGGATTCTGTTATTGAAAACAATGAAAGATGGAAGACGACTGTAAATGATACAAAAGACATTCCGGTAGCTACTTCAGAAGATCTGGAGTGGGCAGATGCAATTATTTTCAGTACGCCGACCCGATTCGGTGTGATGGCATCACAAATGAAGCAGTTTATTGATCTTCAAGGCGGTTTATGGGCAAACGGCAAAACCATCAATAAAGTGGTGAGCGGTATGACGTCGGCTCAAAACCCTCATGGCGGCCAGGAAGCTACATTACAATCTTTATATACTGCGATGATGCACTGGGGCGCGATTATTGCGACACCTGGATACAGCGACCCTGTTGTATTTGGAGCAGGCGGGAACCCATACGGAACTAGTGTAACCGTAGGGCAGGACGGTAAAATGATTGAAGATGTTCAGGCTGCCGTAAAATATCAGGCAAAACGTACTGTAACTGTGGCTGAATGGGTTAAAAAAGGAAATCAATAAGTGATATAGAGCCGGTCGACTTCCATCGATCGCCTCTTTCTAAATAAATTGTCCGCGGGTGGGATAATTTACTAATATGTAAGAGATACCTAGTATTTATTATAAAAAACAGAATGAAGAGGAGAGTTTTATAATGACAAAGTGGACAGTAGACGCAGCACATTCAAACATAGGTTTTTCAGTTAGACATATGATGGTTTCAAACGTGAAGGGAAGCTTCACTGGATTTGAAGGTTCTGTTAATGGGAATCCGGAGAGTTTAAATGAAGCGAGCATACATTTTGAAATTGATGTAAACACCATCAATACAAATAATAATGACCGTGATAACCATCTGCGTTCAGAAGATTTCTTCGCTGCAGAAACCTATCCGAAGATTACATTTGATTCTACGGAAATTGTTAAAACAGGAAACGACAAATTTGATGTGACAGGTGATCTTACTGTCAAAGACGTCACAAAGAAAACGACATTTAACGTCGTCCGTACAGGCTCAGGAAAAAATCCTTGGGGTGTGGATGTAGTCGGTTTTGAAACAGAAACGAAAATTTCCAGAAAAGAGTACGGTTTAACTTGGAATCAAGCGTTAGAAACAGGCGGCGTATTAGTGGGCGATGATATTAAAATTACGGTGGAAGTTCAGGTTAATCCTGCGCAATAAATAATTACTGGCGATTTCTCTATCTAATAGAAGAGAGTCGCCTTTTTTGTATGGAATTTCTTATTTATACAGTAAATAATAATCCTATCGGAAAGCTGTCTGCGTGGTATAATCTTTATACTTGGTATAGTAACTATATCGTATTATAATCAATGTATTGGTTGGAGGTGTTACTTATTAAAGTATGCCCTTATTTAGAATCCAGCTTCGAGATTTTGGGGAGGCGCTGGAACGGACTCATTATTCATTATTTGTCGAATTGCCCCGATTATACTGCCCATTTTTCGCAAATGAAGCGTGATTTGCATGACATTACGCCAAGGTCACTTTCGTTAAAACTGACCGAACTTGCGGAATGTAACTTAGTCGTAAAAAACGTAATGGCAGGAACTCCTGTTACTATTACGTATCAGCTGACAGAAAAAGGACAGCAACTGGCTATTGCTTTGCAGCCAATACAGGCATGGGCACAGCAATATATAGAGCTTGAATCGTCTGATACTAAAAAATGAAAAGAGGAATTACCATGGAAACAAAAAATACTATGATTTGTGATTTGGAAACCGGTATATGCGGGCCGGGCGGAGAGGATACTGATGCAATGGAGTTTATTGACTTTTCAGCGCAAAGAAAAAAGGTTGAACTGTATTACGTAACAGATCCCATCTGTTCACATTGCTGGGCATTAGAACCAGTCCTCAGAAAGTTTATTGATCAATACGGGCAATATGTTACTATGCATACGCTTATGGGCGGATTGCTTGAAAAGTGGGATGGCTTCACAGATGCGGGCAATGGAATTTCCAGCCCGTCAGATGTGGCGGGCCATTGGAGAGAAGTGGGTGAACATTCACGCATGCCAATTGACGGAACCGTTTGGTACGACAATCCAATCGAGTCTTCTTTTATCCCTTCTCGCGTGTATAAGGTGATTCAGGAAAAAAATCCGGAGCTCGCTAATACATTTTTACGCCGTGCACGGGAAGAGCTTTTCGCTTTCAATAAAAACATCGCACAAGATGAAGTGCTGATCACTCTTATCGATCAAATCGGACTTGATGGGGAAGCTATCCTTACTCAATCAAAGCTTCCAGCAGCAAATACTTCGTTACATGAAGATTTCCAGCGTGTCCGTGAGCTGGGTGTCCGCGGCTTCCCGACAATCGTCATGGTGAATGAAGAGCAAAAAGGGGTTCGAATCGTAGGTGCCCGAAACGTTGAAGAATACACGAATGCACTTCAGCAATTACTGCCAGATGAAACGTTGGAACCAAAGCAGCTATCTGATTTAGATCAATTACTCCGCAAAGAGAAATTATTATTTTCACGTGAAATTGAAGAATATTATTCAATTGAAGAAAAAGGCGTAGCTCCATTCGTTCAAAAGCAATTGTCGCAAGATGTGTATGAAACTAAAGAAATCCTGGGCGAGAAGTATATCCAGGCAAAATAAACGCGGCAGACATATACGTAAAAATGAAAAGGGGTTTTGAAATGACGTATTTATTACAAGTGGATTTTACAATGGAAGGCCCATTTGGCGAAGAAATGTCAAAAGGTTTTGCGGAATTGGCTCAAAGCATAAATGACGAGCCGGGTATGATCTGGAAAATCTGGACGGAAGATGCAGCGGCAAAAGAAGCTGGCGGCGTTTATCTATTTGAAACTAAAGAAACGGCTCAGGCTTATTTAGAAATGCACTCGGCACGGTTGACGTCTTTCGGTATTCAAGAGATCCGCGGCAAGATTTTTGAAATTAATGTGCCGCTGTCTGAAATTAACAACGGTCCTATAAAAAAGTAATTGATACGGACAATAAAATCGGCTTTCCAATGGAGAGCCGATTTTATTATATACGATGAAGCTGGAGGTGTTTGTCTTGCTGCAAAAACTGGAGGCAGGAAAGCATGCCAAGCCGTTCAGGGGTCCTTTCACTATCACACGAGTTCAGCCGGGTAATGTGTTAGGCGATAAAACCACAGATACCGCATTCGGGCCACTAGCAATCATTGATCATGCAGTGATGAAAAAAGGTGTAACGATTAAAATGCATGAACATATTAATGATGAAATACTAAGTTATATAGGCTCAGGTGTCATGCATCATACAGATTCTGCAGGTTTTGAAGCGCCGATTGCACGCGGTAAATTAATGATGATGAATGCAGGAGCAGGCTTTTGGCATGAGGAAAAAGTAAAAGAAGAGGAAACAGAAATGCTTCAAATCTTCGTCCGGCCGTATGAAACGGATCTTTCCCCTGAAATTCAATTTCATGATAAACCGTCAGACCATCCGGACTGGTATGTCATGGCGGGACCTGAAGGTAGCGAAGCGCCACTTTACGTGAGGCAGCAGGTCTATATATTAGACGCACATCCGAAAGCGGGCGAAGAATTGGAAGTTCCAACATATGCAGGTCTGACACCATTTCTATATGTAATGAATGGTGAGATTACGATTCAAGATCTCACAATAGGTAAATATGAAGCAGTAACAGATACAGTCCACTCTCTTCCGCCTTTCACTGCGAATGAAGATACGACTGCAGTACTATTCTTTGTCGATCTGAATGCTCCCATGTCGATGGACGGGACCATTAGCGGCTTGAAGGAACGGAAGCAAGTATAGTCTGGGATAGTCTCGTTAGTTCGCTGAACCTTTTGCGGGCATTGAGAATAAGAAAGTAAGAGACATGTGCGTGGTGTTTGAAATAAAAATAACAGCTTCCAGTGCGTGGAAGCTGGTTATTTCGTTAATGGGTGAACGGCTAGGCGCAGACATGGATGAAAATACTAATAAACAGAAACCAGGTATCCACACTATTTCGGCTGTGTGGATACCTGGTATTTTCATTTTATATGGCAAGGAGAGACTGGATGTAAAAAGACCGTTGATTCTGTAACTTTTCTGCACCGCAGACGGACTACTGGGTAGAACATATATAAAGGAGCAGATCGCTATGAGGATGAATAAAATGATTTCATTTGCATTGACGGCATTATTGATTGGAAGTGCAGCTGCACCGGCGGCGATATACGCTGAAGGGAAAGTGAAAACAGAAGTGACATCAGATGAAAAAGCATTTAGTAAAGTAGAGGGAGTAATCGAACATGTCGTCAAAGAGAACGATGTGACGCGCTATACGATTAAACAGAAAGAAGAGTCACCCGTACTGGCCGTGACAGATGAAACATTGATCATTGATAATACCGGTAAAGAGACAAAACTGAAAAAAGGGGATAAAGTTTCTGCTTATGTATATTCTGATAAGCCGATGATCTTGATTTATCCACCGCAATACAGTCCGGACGCAGTGATTGTCGAAACTGACAAGACCGGCACTGCGGCTGTCGGGAGATTCAATGATAAATTGGTTGATCCCCATTTGAAATTGCAGTTGACTGTGGATGAAAATACCGAACTATCGACGGTCTCAGGAAAACAGGTGAAAGCCGGGGATTTGAAAGGCAAAGATTTACTCGTATTTTATACAGCATCGACCAAAAGCGTTCCCGCGCAGACCACTCCAGAAAAAGTAGTTGTTCTGGATGGCAGTACAGAAGATGAACATGTAACCGCAGAACAGATTATTGAAAATGATCATTACATGGTTGACGGTGTCAAAATGGTACCGCTGCGTTTGCTTGCGGAGAAACTGGGACATTCAGTGGATTCGACGGGCACGGGCGCGATCGTGTCAAAAGGTGCGCTTTCTTACACAATTACCCGGGGCCAGAAAGAATATGGCTACAATAAATCATTAATGAAGTTTGAAGCGGCGCCTGAGTTGCTGGAACCGAGGAAGACTTATGTGCCGATTGCATTAATTGAGGAGCTGATGAAGTAACTGCATGATTGATCAAACAGCAAAAAAGGCAGAAGCTGAGGGGCTTCTGCCTTTTTGCAGATTCATACTATGCTTTCTTTTTTCTTTCATTCGGATAAACATTTGTAAAGTAATCCAGCGTGATTTCCCGTACTTTGCCGCTTAGGAACAGCACAGCGATCACGTTTGGAATAACGACCATCGCCAGCAGCAGATCGAGAAACTTCCATACAAACTGCAGACCGCCGAGTGCACCCACTAAAATTGCTGCGATATACACGACACGAACCGCTTTGGAAAAGCCGGCACCGAACAAGAACTCTGCCTGCTTTTCTCCATAATAAATAATCACTACAATCGTTGTAATTACAAATAGGAATAAAACAATCGAAATAATTATACCGCCAAGCGCAGAACCGAATACTGTGCCATAGGCTTCTGTAACCATATTCGCGGCATTATCGGCGTCGATTACTTCCCAGACACCTGTGGTCAGCACGACCATCGCGGTCATCGTACAGACAATCAATGTATCTACGACGACTTCAAAGACACCCCAGAACCCTTGTTTTGCGGGATGACTGTTCACTGCGGCTGCATGAGCAATAGGTGCTGTTCCGATTCCTGCTTCATTGGAATACAATCCCCGTGCAAGCCCCCAGCGAATGGCCGCTGCGACACCTGCGCCGGCAAATCCGCCGGCTGCGGAAATGGGCTGGAATGCATGTGTAAAAATCAGACCGAATGCTGCAGGGACTGCTGTGAAGTGAAAGGCGATAATGATGAGCGCACTGATAATATAAATGACGACCATCGAAGGAATTAAACGTTCTGTCACGCGTCCGATGGCTTTAATACCGCCAAATGAAATGAGCGCCACGAGCAATGCAATCAGTAAACCTGTCACAATCGGCGGTAATCCGAATGAGCCTTCAATCGTTGTGGCGATGGAATTTGATTGCACCATCGCACTTGCCATTACTTCCATCATTAAAGCAAAGGCGAAGATGTACGCAACTTTCTTCCAGCCGAGTCCTTTTTTTATGTAATACATCGGGCCGCCGACGTAATCACCGGCTGCGTTCTTCTCCCGGTATTTAATGCCGAGTACGACTTCGGAATATTTTGTTCCGATCCCGATGAGTGCCACAATCCACATCCAGAAGATGGCTCCCGGTCCGCCGAGTGCAATCGCCACGGGAACGCCGACGATATTTGCTGCGCCCATTGTGGAAGCGAGTGCAGAGGTGGTAGCCTGAAAGGGGGTAAGTGTACCATCTCCCGATCCTTTCGACATAATTTTTCCGAAAGTCTGGCGGAAAATGTGGGGCATATAGCGGAATTGAAAAAATCCAAGACGGATGGTGAGGAACAGACCTCCGCCGATAAGCAGGATGATGATGGGGAAGCCCCATAAAAAGTCCGAAATCCATTCTACCCAGTGTGTAAATACATTCATTGGCAACAACTCCTTTGATGTGTTGAGACTGATCTCAACTGTCTGGTTGTAATGCTTCGGTATACGAAACAGTTGTCTACTATACTAGTGAAGTAATAGGAGAATTGTCAAATAAAAATGAAAATATGCGGATGATTAGTACTTGGATCATTGGCCTGTGTATACAGCCGAAAGCACAACGCAGTCATGCAGGTGCACGCAATAAAAGGAATGAATTATTAGATTTGTGTTGACAATTGGTTCGTCTCATTGTAACATTACTTCCAACATAACATTTCAGACTAAGAATGGAACCAGTAAAAGTGTCCTGTGTCTTTATAGAGAGCCGATGGGTGGTGAAAATCGGCAGGCGCACATTTTGAACTCATCCATGAGTCACTCCCTGAAAATTCATCAGTAGGGGATGTCGGTTTCCTCCGTTACCGGGATAGACAGTGTCAGCTGTCGATAAGGGGATTTGCCGCATGCGGCAAGTCAATTAGAGTGGTACCGCGAGTATAACCTCGTCTCTATATTTCAATATAGAGGCGGGGTTTTTTGTTTTTATTTTTTATAAAAAAAGGAGTGCAAAAGAGATGAGCAGAAAAATTTGGGTGTTTGATACAACGTTACGCGATGGAGAACAGGTACCTGGAGCTAAACTGAATCTGTATGAAAAAGTGGAGATTGCACAGCAACTGAAAAAATTAGGCGTAGATATAATCGAAGCCGGTTTTCCTGCTTCCTCTCAAGGCGATTTTGACGCGGTGAAAGCAGTTGCCCAGCGAGTGGGCAATACCGGCGATATTATGATTACTGCACTGGCACGGGCAGTTCAGGCAGATATCGACTCTGTCTACCATGCAGTGAAACATGCGGAAAACCCTATGATTCATATGGTGCTGGGCACTTCTGATATTCACGTGGAGAAAAAATTCAATAAATCAAAAGACCAGATCCTGCAAATCGGTGTGGACGCTGTAAAATATGCGAAAACATTACTGCCTGAAGTACAATATTCAACGGAAGATGCTTCACGCTCGGAGTTTGAATATTTATGGAAAACGATTGAATCCGTTATGAAAGCAGGCGCGACAATGATTAACGTGCCCGATACAGTGGGCTTCGCAGAGCCGGAAGAATTCGGGGCAATGATTTATAAATTGAATGACCGGATGAAAAACTTGAATCCGGATGTATTATTAAGTGTTCATTGCCATAATGACTTGGGCATGGCGACAGCCAATACGCTGGCGGCAGTGAAAAATGGTGCGGACAAAGTGGAGTGCACAATCAACGGGATCGGCGAACGTGCAGGAAATGCGGCGCTTGAAGAAGTGGTGATGGCGATACAGACGAGAAGCTCCGTCTACAATGTCAATACGAAAATTAACACGAAAGAAATTATTAACACTTCCCGTCTGGTATCCAATTTCATGGGGCTGGATGTACAGGTGAACAAGGCGATTACTGGCGACAATGCGTTTGCCCATTCCTCAGGAATTCACCAAGACGGCTTATTAAAATCACGTGATGCATATGAAATTGTTCATCCTGAAGACGTAGGTTTGGCCGATATGGAATTAGTTCTGACAGCACGTTCTGGACGTCACGCGGTGAAAAATGCGCTTGAAAAGCTTGGCTTTACGTATTTGAGCCCTGAAGAGTTTGAGGGGATCTTTGAAGGCTTCCTGACGCTGGCAGATATAAAGAAGGAAGTATATGACCATGACTTATATGTAATTGTAGAAAATTATTATGAAAAGAATGATAAGAAGAACGTGACGAATTACAGCGATCATTTCTTTGAGTTTGAAGATTTGCAAGTCATCAGTAATTCAAGCTTCCCTTCAGCCAGTGTCAAGATACGAAAAGGTGAAGAAATCTTCAAGACCAGTGCTGTCGGATCAGGCCCAATCGATGCGCTGTACTCAGCCATTGCGGAAGTAACACAAATCCCGGTGAAGCTGATCGGATATGATATCAGCAGTGTCTCACGCGGTAAAGATGCGCTTGGCAAAGTGAAGATCACTATTGCGCATGAAGGGGAAAACTTTATCGCCAAAGCCGCAGACACCGATATCTTGAAAGCGAGCGCATTGGCGTACATTAATGCAATAAACAGCGTGATTGTAGCGAAGATTAAAGAAACATCCGTGCAGCCTGCAGCTGTGAATGGATAATGAAAATGAGAAAAGGCAGCTGCCCGACGACGGACAGCTGTCTTTTCTCATGCGTAAATATAAAACAAATACTCCTGTCCGTTCTTCACAGGATCCTTTGCAAATTTATAGCCGTGTGCGACGGCTTCTTCTGGGACGTTGCGGAAAGAGCCCGGGCAATCGGTAATGACCTGCAGCAATTCACCTTTATTCATACTTTCAAGTGTCTCAAGTGTATAGATGACAGGGTAGGGACATGATTCTCCGCGAAGATCAAGTGTGAAGTCCGCGTCTAATTCAGCTTGCATGTATATATCTTCCTTTCTTGACTGCCAATTTGCGGTGGTATCGTTTTTCTCCGTAAACCGTCAGTGCATAAAGTCCGCCAAGCATAATAAGTGTAAGAACAATTGCGCCGACTGGTCCAACGGTATCGAGCAGATTAATTTTTGCTCCGCTTCTTACTAATACATGATAGACGCCGAGATGATCCCACGCATAGGCAAGGAATGTAGCGCCGATAATATTACCCGCGAAAACCGGCAAGAATACTAATTGGCCTTCCATGAGGCGGTACATCATACCGGTTTCACAGCCTGAAGCCATGACAATGCCGAGTCCAAATAGCGCGCCGCCTACAAATGTGCTGAGCGCTGCGATTTGTGTAATCGGCGTCAAGTCATAGATGGAAATAATGGCTATAGTCAAAATAGAACTGACAGCCATGCCGGCAATAATTGCTTTTGCCATCATGCTGCGTCCGACGAGAAATAAATCACGGAATGCAGAAGTGAAACAAATCTGTCCCCGTTCAATCAGAATACCGAATGCGAGCCCAAAAAGTGCACCTAAACCGAGTAATTTTTGGCCGGACGCAAAGAAATAGACAATCAGTCCGATGTATAAAACGGCAAACGTTCCGCCTATATACGGCTGAATTACACGTTTCTTGAGAGGTGTCGGCTTCGCATTTCCCCGCATCAAAGAAGGCTTGCCTTTCCACCAGCGCGTTTTCGTCAGTTTGGCTCCAAAAAATGTTCCGATTCCCGTCGCCGCAATGAAAATCCAAGAGTGAAAAGAGAATTGGGGAACGCCGGTAAAGAACGCCGCTAAATTACAGCCAAGTGCCAGACGTGCGCCAAACCCCGCGATGATGCCGCCGATTAAACCTTGCACGTAGCGCCGTTTCTGCTGCGGCAAGCGGATTTTGAAGCTGTTGCTGAGCAGCACCATAATAAGTGCGCCTGCGAACATCCCCCATACAATCCAGCCGTCAGGCCGGTTCCACGTGGCGCCCTGCAGATGCACCATATCAAAGTACTGCCAATCCGATATGTCTGCACCGAATAATAACAGAAGATCACCGCCAAGCCGGGTGAATTCACCGGTTACAGCCCAAACGGTCGAAGTGATGCCGAAATATACTGCACTGAGAATACCGGCTATCAGTAAGACGAGATAGGGGTTCCAATAGTGTTGAAAAATAGGTTGTATCATTTTTTTCATGTTCGGTTGCCCCTTGTAAAAGTTCTTTTTCTAGTGTAATCCTAATTTTACAGAAATCAAGTACTTGATTATGCAGATTCAAAGAAAAATCACGATTACCAGCTCCAGTTGAATGAAGCGGTAACCGTGAGATTTACTCATCGATAATTGTTAATACATTACGGATATCTGCACGCTGTTCGGGCTTTGGCACGTGCTTTGGATAACCGATCATAAGTGTTCCAACAATTTTCTCATCTTCTTTAACACCGATGGCTTCTTTGAACACCGGATCATGTGTCCAGTCGTTCGTGCGCCAAATCATGCCGATGCCGCGTTCCCATGCCGCCAGCTGGAAGTTTTGAACCATTGCAGAGATTGCTGCATAATCTTCATCCCAACGTTTTTTACGCGGGTCTTCTGGCATGATCACGACTAAATGAAGCGGAATATCGCGGAAATAATTCGCTTTATTTTTTGCTTTATCGGGTACGCTGCCGTCGCGCTCCTGCGAAGCAAGAAAAGCTTCAATGAATTTTTCCTTGCCTTTATCTGCATACAGCTGGAAGCGCCAAGGCTCTGTCAATTTGTGATTCGGAGCCCATTTTGCGACGTTCAGCAGTTCAATCAATTCTTCTATATCGACCGGATCGGTTGTAAATTTCTTTATAGAGCGTCTTCCCATGATTGCTGTCTCTACATCATTCTTTCCTGTGTAGTTCATTGTCGAAAACTCCTTTTCTGCAAGTAGAATTTATCTAAATGAAAACGGTTATCAACTACTATCTTAACACAAAAAATCCCGTAAGAGCAATGTATGCTCTTACGGGATGCGAAATGCCTTATTTAAGGTAGTAGATAGGAGATCCGGGACCGAGGTCGATTCCGAGAAGCATCCATACAACGAGCGTGAGGCTCCAGAACAATAAGAAGAACATGGAATACGGGAACATAACGGAAACGAGTGTACCGATTCCCATTTTCTTGTCATACTTCTGAGCAAATGCAATGATGATCGCAAAGTATGTCATGAGCGGAGAAATGATGTTTGTTGAAGAATCCGCTACACGATATGCCATTTGCGTCAGTTCAGGGGAGTAGCCAAGCTGCATCATGATAGGTACGAATACCGGTGCCATCATGGCCCATTTTGCAGATGCACTTCCGATGAATAAGTTGATAAACGCTGCAATAACGATAAACATCAGCAGCAGCGGAATACCTTTCAAGTTAATACTGTCAAGGAAATTAGCACCGTAGACGCCCAGCACTAAGCCCATATTGGATTCAGAGAAGAATGCAACGAACTGGCTCGCTGTGAATGACAGCACGATAAACATACCCATTGCGGCCATTGTTGTCGACATCATCGCAGCCACATCTTTATCACTGCGAATTAATTTTGTCACTCTTCCGTAAACAAGACCCGGAACGAAGAACATGAACGCAATAATCGGCACAAGTGATTTCATGAACGGCGATTTAATGATTGGCATATCTGCCTCATCTCCGCGCAGCGGTGCTCCCGGGAAGATCACAAGAAGCGCCACAAGAATTCCCGCAACAATGACGGAAACACCTGCCCAAATTAACCCTTTTTTCTCAAGACGAGTGAGTTTTTCTACCTTTTCACGGAACTCGCCGTTATATTCACCAAGACGCGGCTCCACAATCTTTTCTGTGACCCATGCACCGACAAATGTCAGCACGATTACAGAGAATGCGATAAAGTAGTAGTTCATCGCAATATTCATACCTTCTGCATACTCAGGGTTGATAATGGCTGCCGACATGATAGTCAGCTCCCCAAGCAGTGCATCTGTTCCTGATAACAGCAGGTTGGCACTGAAACCTCCCGAAACACCGGCAAAAGCTGCTGCAAGACCGGCCAGCGGGTGTCTGCCGAGCGCTGCGAACAATACTGCACCAAGTGGCGGCAGGACAACATAGCCCGCGTCAGAAGCTACACTGGACATAACCCCTGCAAATACTAAACCGAGTGTAATCAGACGTTTTGGCACAGACATGACAAAACCGCGCAGCAAGGCACTGATTAAGCCTGAACCTTCCGCAACTCCGATTCCAAGCATTGTGATCAGCACAACGCCCAGCGGAGCAAAACCGATGAAGTTATCGGTCATATTGGTAATAATATAATGGATTCCTTCACTGCTTAGAAGGTTGTGTACTTCGATCATTTCGCCTTCTTTGCCCGGATGCTCAGCACTGATGCCAAAATAAGATACCACTGCCGATAAAACGATGACTAACAAAGCAAGAAGAGCGAATAATGTAACCGGGTGCGGCAGGCGGTTACCGGTCTTTTCGATCATATCCAAAAACTTCTGGAAAAATCCTCTTTTTTGTGTATCCATGATGTTCTCCTTCCAATTTAAAATGCTATTCATTGAGTTGTGAAAGAGCATAAATATTTCAGACAACGTCAAGTATATAGAAGAAAGCAACCCAGTTAAACACTTAATTGAAATGATTAATTTGGAAGATTGTTGCGATTTTTGGGAGGAGGGCGAATAGTGTAAATGTACAGGAAAAAACCTGCCGGAATGTCAGGCAGGCTGGGGTGTTTACCGGCAGTGGGGAATCACCGGCTTTTACATTCTTTGCATAAAGCAGCGGCAGCGTGATGAATGGGAAAACGTTAAAAGATACGGCTATTACCAGCCGCTCCTTATTTCGGCCGTCTTTCTTTAAATCCTCGCTTGAAAATTTCCTGAACGTTATTGATTGTAACGTACGCATCTTCGTCAATACGTTCCAAAATACGGCGCAGCTGCACAATTTCGGTCTGGTTGATAATGATATATAAAATAGCCTGTTTTTCGAGCGTATAGCCCCCGCGGCCGTCCAGAATTGTTACGCCCCGGCCCATCGTAGTGAGTAATTCACGGCGAATCGTTTCCTGATGTTTGGAAATAATCATGACTGCTTTTCGGTCATCTGCACCGTCTACGATTTTATCAATCACTTTTGCACCGACATAGACTGCAACCAGCGTGAACATGGCTTTTTCCTTGCCGATGACGAAGGACGACAATAAAATGACGGTAATATCGATCACCAGAACGGCTTTCCCGACACTCCAGCCAAGCCATTTCTGCATCATGCGCGCAAGTGTAGTGGCCCCTCCGGAAGTACCGCCGACACGGAAAATCATGCCGAGACCGCCGCCGACAAATAGGCCGGCGAAAAGAGCAGCGAGCAGCGTGTCACTCCCCAGTTGCTCCCCCCAGTTCTTCGTCACTTCCAGAAAGATCGACATGAAGATAATGGTGATGACTGTATAAATAATCGTGCGCCTGCTGAAGAACTTATAGCCAATCGCAACGAGTGTCACGTTCAGGACGAAGCTGACCAGTCCCGGCGACCATTCAAATAAATAGTATGTAATGATGGTAACCCCGATGACGCCGCCTTCAGATAACATATTTGGAATGGCGAAGTAGTTAATGCCGATTGCGAATATGAATGAACCTACCAGTAAAGCGGAGTAATCCAGAAGTCTTCGCTGCATGCAATCTCCTCTTTCCCCATAGCAGACAGCAGTCTGCTAGTATAGTGACTAAAAATAACCTTACTATATACCTCTTGCGCAAATCAATCCATATATTTGGCCAATTCGCTATTTTCAAGCTTCTCAATAAACTTCTCCAATGCTTTTGAATAAGGCTGCGATTTATTCGTTACATAATAAAATGTCCGGGCATCCTGATAACCTTCAATTGTCAGCGCTTTTAGCGCCCCTTGCTCGAGCTCTTCTTTTACAGCTACTTTAGAAGTATAAGAAATGCCAATACCGTTCTTCACCGTTTCTTTTATGACCCTTGTGCTTCCGAACTCCAAGACCCGTTTAGGAACCAGTTTTGTCCTGGCCAGCATCGTGTCCGTTACTTGGCGGGTGCCTGATCCATTTTCCCGAATAATCCACGTTTGTTCAGCCAGTTCACTTAGAGATATGACATCACCGCTGTTTTTAGGAAAGCCGTTAGGGACGATGATGACCATATCATCCTGTGAAAAAGGGACGGTCAGTAACTCGTCATAAAAGATTTCTCTTTCAATAATACCAATATCCAAGTCTTTTTGCTTTACTTGATTGGCGATGCGAATAGAATTTTTGATAGTAATTTTCGGGTTAATATTCGGATGGTTTTTGATGAATGTGGAAATTACATCCGGTAAAAAGTACTCTCCGAATATAAAGCCTGATCCGATCGTTAGGGAACCTGTAATTCCTTCTTTCAATTCATCAATCATTCTGCCGGCAAGAGCATACTGATTCATAATCTGTTTCGCATGAAGATATAGAACTTCGCCGGCTTTCGTCATTTTGATGCTTTTGTTTGTTCTGTCCAGCAGCTGTGTTTTAAATTGATCCTCCAGTACTTTAATATTTTGGCTGACGGCTGATTGGGTGATAAATAATTTTTCCGCGGCCCGCGTAAGATTTCCTTTTTCTACGACTGTCAAAAATACGTTCAGTAATCGATCCATGAAACAGCCTCCTTTAATCATTAATAATTCTAATGATGAACACAAAAATGATTAATTTTATTTCTATTTATATTAATGCTAATATTTTAATTAATCAATAAATTAAAGAAAACAGGAGGATGGAAATTATGAACTTAGCAAACTTACCAAGAAGAAGATACACACAAGGATCAACACCCATCGAGAAGCTGGAGAATCTGACGGAACTTCTTGGCGGTCCCGAGATTTACATTAAACGCGATGATTTGCTTGGCTTAACAAGCGGCGGTAATAAAACGAGGAAGTTAGAATTCCTGGTGGCAGATGCATTGGAGCAAGGAGCTGACACATTGGTAACGTGCGGTGCTGTTCAATCGAATCACTGCCGGCTGACATTATCGGCGGCAAGAAAAGAAAAGCTCGATTGCCATCTGGTATTGGAAGAGCGTGTGCCGGGCAGCTACCGTGAAGATGCAAACGGCAACAATTTCTTATTTAATCTTCTGAAGACAGATGGTGTATCTGTTGTAGAAGGCGGTTCCGATATGATGGCGGAAATGGAGAAAGTGGCAGTGAAACTTCGTGCGGAAGGGAAAAAGCCATATATTATCCCTGGAGGTGGTTCCAACGAAATCGGAGCTGCAGGTTATGTTGCCTGTGCGCAGGAAATTATGGCGCAGCTGTTTGATCAAGGATTGGAAATCGATTGCATCGTGACGCCAAGCGGAAGCGCAGGAACACATGCAGGGCTGACTGTCGGATTGCGTGCAAGCAATAACCCGGTGCCAATCGTGGGCATTAGCGTGAACAAGGATAAAGAAACACAGGAAAACAATGTGTATAAGCTGGTAGAGAAGACCAGAGATTTCCTTCAAGTAAAAAGTGAAATCGATAAAAGTGCAATCAACGTATATGACAACTATGTGGGGCCGGGTTACTCGCTGCCGACTGAAAAAATGGTCGAAGCTATTGAAATACTGGCGCAGCAAGAAGGAATTTTATTGGATCCGGTATATACAGGAAAAGTCATGGCAGGATTTATCGATCTAATCCGTCAAGGGTACTTTAAAAAAGGTCAAAAGGTATTATTCCTGCATACAGGAGGCTCACCTGCACTTTATGATTACACATCACTGTTTCAAAAAAGTGGAGCGTCGCTGACAACGTAACTTTCTGCCATTGGTCTGCTGTTTTGGTTATCAACTGAAAACTTCTAAAGAAGGAGCTGAGCGGATGAACGATAAGCGTCTTAAAATGTATGGCGGTGTCTACGGCGGGTTAATACCTATTGGAATATTGCTGGTCGGTTTAATTTGGCTGTCAGTGGCGGGCATGGGAGGAACGACTCCGTTTTGGGCTGCAGGATGGGCAGCCCTTGCCCTTGGCATCCTGTTTGCAAAGGATAAGTATCATTATTGTGAAGCAATCATTAGAGGGATCAGTGACAGGAACGGCATGATTATTGTATGTGCGGCGCTGTTTGCCGGGGTGTTTGGTGTCCTGATGGTTGCGGGCGGACTGGTAGAGGGATTACTGTGGTTCGGCTTTTCAACTGGTGCACAAGGAGTGGCATTTACACTTATCGCATTTATCGCTGCGATGATCTTTTCCATGGGTACCGGAGACAGTACAGGAACCATCCTGGCACTTGCTCCTGTGTTATACCCTGCAGGATTCTTTTTAGGTGCAGACCCCACTATGCTGGCGCTGGCAATATTATCAGGTGCGGTTTTTGGAGATAACTTGGCACCTATTTCTGACACGACAATTGTATCCGCTTCCACGCAGGGGGCAACTATGAGAGACGTAGTCAGGACTCGCTTTCCTCTTTCGATTACAGCGGCGCTCATAACGTTTATCGTCTTAGCCGTCTTTGGCGGCGGCGGAAAAGTGCAAGCGCTTCCAGAGATGGATGCGGCAATGAACCCATCGGGATTGTTTATGCTGGCAGCACTCGCCGTAGTCCTGATCTCTTCTTTGAGCGGCCGTCATATCATTGAATCTCTCATTTGGGGCAATCTGTCGGCTATGGCAATCGGACTCTTGACTCAAAACATTTCAATAAAGCATATATTTCATATTCCTTCGTCCAGAGAAATGTCAACAGGAATTATTCAAGACGGCATTACAGGCGTGACAGGTGTCATTGTATTTGTTTTACTTGTATTAGCGATTACTCAAATCCTAATTGAAAGCGGTATCATGGACAGGCTGTTGAATTGGACATTAAGAGTAGTAGCAAAAACGGTGCGCAGTGCAGAGCTTTCAATTATTTTCACGACGATTCTCGTATCAATCCCTATTTCTGCAAACACACCTGCAGAGTTATTGGTCGGGCCTACATTTGTTAAAAAAGTAGGCGAAAAGTTTAAACTGTCGCCGGCAAGGCGTGCAAATCTAATGGACTGTGCTGTATGCACAATTTTCTATACGATGCCTTGGCACATCGCCGTTGTTGTTTGGTACAGTACTATCAGTTCTGCGGCAGGCGAGTGGGGAATCATTGCACCGAGCATTGCTTCGGCCTTCATTAACCCTTATTCATGGGCATTGCTGGCAGTTCTTCTGTTCTCCGCTATTACAGGGTGGAACCGGAAGTATGCGACGGATGCGGAGCTGGCACTAATTGAAGGAGAAGAAATAGACGAAATAGATAAGGCAGTCAGAGAACAGAAGGAAAGTGTAACAGGGCTTCAAAGTATTTGATAAGTAAAAAAACCTAAAAAGGAATGAACAGGCATGGCGCAGATTGTCAAAGATCAATATATCTATGAATTTTCTCATCACCATGAACCGGCTGCCGTTATTACATGCGGTGATACGGTGGAGATCGAAACTATTGATTGTTATAGCGGAACGATTCAGTCTGAAAGCGATCTGGTGACAGATTTTCCTGACCGAAAGCCCAATCCGGCAACAGGACCTATTTTCGTGGAAGGTGTAAATAAAGGTGATTTGCTCGAAGTTCATATTCAAAAGATTGAACTGAATACATTCGGTGTCATGCCTACCCGTTCAAACAGAGGGATTCTCGGAGAGTTCATCACAGAAACGCAGACGCGAATTCTTCCTATACAGGACGAATACATCACATTGCAGGACATGACATTCCCCGTAAATAAAATGATTGGCGTGATCGGTGTAGCTCCTGGAGAGAATGCTGTGCCGACTACTACGCCCGGGGATCATGGAGGCAATATGGATACAAAGGATGTTAAAGAAGGAAGTATTCTGTATTTGCCAGTCTTTCATGAAGGTGCTCTGCTCGCTCTTGGCGATCTGCATGCCGCGATGGGTGACGGAGAGCTCAATGGCTCGGGAGTGGAAGTCGGCGGAAAAGTAACACTTCTGGTCAATAAAGCAGAAAATTTTATGCTTCATATGCCGCTGGTCAAAACGGCTGATGAAGCCATTATTATAGCGAGTGCTGTCGAATTCCGTGACGCTGTGAAGAAAGCTATGAAAGAAGCAGTGCGGCTCATCCAGCAGAAAACAGGTCTGGAATTTGCCGATGCTTATCGTTTAGTGAGCGCAAAAGGTGACTTGCGGGTAAGCCAGCTGGTCAATCCTGAAGTAACTGTGCGTATTGCACTGCCTAAAGAGTGGGTTGGCATCTGAGATGCAGATAGAATACAGCTTTAGACCATCAATGATACAATCGATGGTCTTTTTTACTGCCGGTTCCATTGGTTTTATTATTCTTCATCAATGAAAATGCCCTTAATGACCGGTACCCCTTCATCATTTTTCCCGTCATACGTGCCGTAAACAGTAACGGCGCTGCCTTCCAAAATATCAGCACGTTCTCCGAGTCTGATATCCTTCACATGAATAATCTCGTCTGTTCCGTTTTGAATCTCGTAAAGATTATCTGAAGAAGCAGAAATGGTACCGATATATTTCACTTTAGAATTAACGGGCACTTCATCATTGGCGAATGCAGTATACTTTTGTTCTGCAGTATCTGCTTTAAGTCCTTCTTCCACTTCATTGCTTTGTTCTGCAGGAGCAGTCTCATCCGCAGGTTCAGCAGGTGCAGCCGGTTCTTCATTGCTGCAGGCCGCCAGCGCGGCTGCTGTTATAAATATTGCGAGTAATTTCTTCATATAGATCGCCTCCATCTGTAATCATAAGGAATTTTCATTAAAAAGAAAACCTTTGTCTTGCGGTTAGGTCATAAAAGTACGCGAAAGAATAGACTATGCAGAAGCCGTAAAAAAACGGGAAGGATGGGAGAGTGAACAGGCTATTTACGAAATCGACCGCTGCATTGGCATTTTTAGTGTTGATATGGGGTGTCAGCTGGCCAATTTACAAGTTGTCGGTCGTTTATGCACCGCCGCTTTTGTTTGCGGGAATGCGTGCTTTTCTTGGCGGCTGTTTGATCACCCTTCTGATTATCAGGCTGCGTGACCGGCTGCAATGGCGTGCACATTGGCGAAAATACTGCATATCGGCTTTGTTCAATACGATTCTGTTCTTTGGTCTTCATACGGTTGGACTTCATTATCTGCCCGGAGGATTGTTTTCTGTATTGGTATATTTTCAGCCGGTCCTTCTCGGGTTATTTGCCTGGATTTGGCTGGGTGAAAATATGACGCCGATTAAAGTGACAGGGTTGCTTATCGGATTCGTCGGCATCATCGCAGTCAGCCAGGAACATTTTACTGCCCAGCTGTCCATAATCGGTGTGCTGCTCGGTGTACTGACGGCATTCTGCTGGGCAATTGGAGTAGTATACGTCAAGAAAGTCAGTGGGGAAGTCGATGCGTACTGGATGGTGGCGATGCAGTTCACGATTGGGGGCATGGTGCTGCTCCTCCTCGGATTATTGACAGAGAGCTGGTCTTCAATTGAGTGGCATCCGATGTATCTGTTTGGACTCGGTTTTGGTGCGACAGTGGGGATTCCGGTCGCGTATATCATTTATTATCGTCTGATTCACGCAGGGGAAGCAAGTAAGGTGGGAGTGTTCACATTTCTGGTGCCGTTGATTTCTGTGTTCGTCAGCACGGCTTTTGTCGGGGAGCCGATGACGAAGTCCCTGCTGACTGGGTTGTTGCTGGTGGTGATTAGTATTTGTTTTGTAAATTACCGAAGGAAAGAGCCTGTTATACTAATCAATACAAAGGATAATAAGTAATGTCGAATGAATGCATAGGAATGAATTGGGCAAACCGTTCTGGTGGCGCGTCCTAAAGGGAATTTCTATGCTGTGTTCGGTGTCCGGCAAAACTGCACAATAGTTTCGGGCTTGCTATAATACGTGTACGAACATCTTTTTCACTAGGAGCAGAATGCATGAATACAAAATCAATATGGCGGCGGCTGTCCCAATCAGAAGCCGCAAAGATTGCCTTTATTACCATTTTGACGGTACTTACAGGGGAATTAAAAGTAATGCCGTTTGACGGCGAGACATTCCGCTTTGCGCTTGGCGGAATTATGTTCTTTTTACTGATTTTGATCTATCCGCCAGTCTCGATGTTGCGTACAGGATTCATTACAGCTGCAGCGGTAGTAGTGTTTCGTGTGACGAAAGAGATGTGGCTCGGCGCTGCACTGCTTGAGAGTCTGCAAATGCATGTGCCGGTCTTTTTGTTTTACTTTATTATAGCGCTAGGCTGGCATTTTGCGGGTCTTGAGAAATATAAGTCCTTCCCGCTGAGGCTTGGTGCACTGGCATTTATATTTGAGGTAGTCAGTAATACATCGGAACATGTGCTGCGGAACTGGTGGATGCATGGTTCGCTGCTTAAAAGCACAGAATGGGGCATACTGGTCGGTGTGGCACTGCTGCGAAGTTTTTTCACAGTTGGGTTATACAGTTCTGTCGCGCTGTCGAAAGAGAAACAGCGGGTGGAAGAAATGCTTGGAGTAGGATCGGAACTGTATGCAGAAGCGATGTATTTACAAAAATCGATGAATCATATAGAGCAGATCACCGCGTCAAGCCATGATCTGTACCGCAGGCTGAAAAAAGATAATCAGCTTGAACTCAGCAGGCAGGCACTGCACATTGCACAGGAAATCCACGAGGTGAAAAAGGATTCCCAGCGCATTTTGGCGGGGCTGTCGAAGTGGACAAGCCGGCAGGAAGTAACGGCTTTTTATATATCCGATCTGCTGGATATGGTCGTCAGTGCAAATGAAAAATATAGTGAAATGATTGGCAGACAGTGTACGATCGAGAAAACGGTTCATTCAGATTTTCAGACAGATCAACATGTGCCGCTGCTGGCTGTGCTTAATAATCTGACGGCGAATGCGGTGGAAGCGATTGATGGACAGGGATCTATCCTTATTACCGCCGCCAGAGATGAGAAGCGGGTGCGTTTTAGCGTGCAGGACACGGGAGAAGGCATACCTTTTGAACACGATGAGGTAATATTCGAGCGGGGTATACAACGAAATTTACGGAACAAGGCACAGCAGCGACAGGCATCGGATTATCGCATGTGGCGGCAATCGTAGAAGCCATGCAAGGTAAAATTTTTGTAGAACGTCTGGAAAAGGGCTTAGCCATAGAGGTGGAAATCCCCGTGACATCCATTTGGAAGGAGACAGAAACATGAGGTACTTTATTGTGGACGATGACAAAGCCAGCCGTCTGATGCTGAAAAATATACTGGCAGGGGAAGACGGCCTGGTTATTGGCGAGGCGGACAGCGGTGTAAAAGCTATTCCGCAAATCATCACCTTGGCGCCAGATGTCGTCCTGATAGACCTGCTGATGCCTGAACTGGATGGTATCGAGACCATTCAGCAATTAAAGTCACAAGGCTATAATGGGCACTTCATTATGCTGAGCCAAGTGATCAATAAAGAAATGGTCGGTGAAGCATACCAGGTCGGCGTCGAGTTTTTCATACATAAACCAATCAATCAAATAGAAGTGCAAAGCGTAGTGCGGCGGACAGCCGACCAGCTCCGTCTGAAAAATTCCCTGCTGACGATTCGGGAATCTCTCGCGCAGCTGGGATCAGCAGGACCGCCGAAAGTACAGCGGCCCGTGAAGGATATCGTACTGAAGAAGCTTCATGATATGGGGATTTTCAGTGACAGCGGTGTGCGTGATATCGTAGCGATTATAGAAGTGCTGATTGAGAAGCGCGCCGTCCAGCTTCCTCCATTAAAAGAACTGTATGAATCCGCCCTGATCAAAATGGGTGTCGAGATGCAAGATCTGAGCAAAGAGAGTAAAGCGATGGAGCAGCGTATCCGCAGGTCAATCCAAACAGCGATGGATCATTTGGCATCACTTGGCGCAGTTGATTATACAATTGATGAATTTGAATACTACGCGCCGCGTTTCTTTGATTTTCAGGAAATCAGTCTGCGGATGAAACAAATTCAGGAAGAAGACTTTGCACTCAAGCCTGTTAAAGTAAACAGCAAGAAGTTTCTACAAGTGTTATATATGGAGACAGCAGAGGAAAGAAAAAATATTTTGTAGGATGATGTAGAATTTTGTAGGAGTCCCGTAAGATGTTCTTAATTGACTGAAAGAAAGCGTTTTCAGGGAACGTTAAAGGGGGATTATCTGTGAAAAAGAAATTTAAGTTATCGTTGGCCTATCAAATATTGATCGGATTAGTTTTGGGTATTGCAGTCGGTGCCATCTTCTATGGTAATCCTGGCGTCGAAAAATATTTACAGCCGATCGGCTCGATGTTTATCAATATGATTAAGATGATTGTCGTACCAATTATTATTTCGACACTAGTAATCGGAGTAGCAGGTACTGGCGATATTAAGAAATTAGGAAAGCTTGGCGGTAAAACGCTTATATATTTTGAAATTGTTACGACAATTGCGATTATTGTTGGACTTATGTCAGCTAATATCTTTAAGCCAGGCGATGGCATTGATATGTCTTCACTTGAAAAAGGTGACATCTCGCAATATGTGCAGACGACAGAAGAAGTGCAGAATGAAGGATTTATGGATGTCTTGGTCGGTATCGTGCCAAGCAATATCGTAGATTCCATGGCCAATGGCGATATGTTGCCGATTATTTTCTTCTCCGTTTTATTCGGATTGGGTGTAGCGGCAATCGGCGAGCGCGGCAAACCGGTACTGGATGTTTTCCAAGGGGTCGCAGACGCAATGTTCTGGGTAACCAATATGATTATGAAATTTGCGCCGTTCGGTGTATTTGCCTTAATCGGTGTGACAGTGTCCAAGTTTGGTTTAGAATCGCTCATTCCAATGGGCAAACTGATGGTCTTAGTGTACGCAACGATGATATTCTTCATTATTGTCGTACTGGGCGGTATTGCAAAGATAGTCGGAGTGAATATTTTCCACCTCATGAAGGTGTTAAAAGACGAACTGATTCTGGCGTACTCAACATCCAGTTCTGAAACGGTTTTGCCGAAAGTGATGGAGAAAATGCAGAAGTTCGGCTGCCCGAAAGATATCGTCTCGTTTGTAGTGCCGACCGGCTATTCATTTAACCTGGATGGCTCTACACTGTATCAGGCGCTGGCGGCGATGTTCATCGCGCAAATGTACGGAATTCAGTTAAGTATTACAGAACAGATTACTTTGGTATTAGTACTGATGATTACTTCTAAAGGGATTGCAGGCGTGCCTGGCGTTTCGTTCGTCGTATTGCTGGCGACGCTCGGAACAGTAGGAATTCCGCTGGAAGGGTTAGCATTCATCGCAGGAATCGACCGTTTGCTTGATATGGCACGGACGGTAGTCAACGTAGTTGGAAACGCACTTGCGACAGTGGTTATGTCGAAGTGGGAAGGCCGCTTCGGTGAAGAGCCTGTGAAAGAAGAACGTGAACCGCAATTTGTTTTCGCAGAAGAAAAATTAGTATAATGGATGGCTGTCCTCTTCATTGAGGGCAGTTTTTTTATTGGGTCAAGCGGGCTGCAGATCATATGATCGCCTATATAAGGGCGAGAGCGGCTGTGTATGCATGTAAGATCACTTGTCAGAAAGGAAGGCCGGCTGCGAATAAATTATGACCACAGACAGGCATTGTTGTTACATTCAATTGTAGGAATGCTTGATTTGTTATATGATTAGCAGTATGGAGTAACAAGAGTGCGGTTTTTACTAAGGAGGAAATGAAGTAATGAGCAATCAGCAAAATGATTTTACAAAATGGTATATTGACACAATCCAGAAAGCGGATTTGATGGATTATACACCAGTGCGCGGATGTATCGCGTTCAAACCGGACGGCTATGAAATCTGGGAGCATATTAAAGATGAAATGGATCGCCGTTTTAAAGAGACGGGTCACCGTAATGCGTACTTCCCGATGCTGATCCCTGAGTCATTTTTCCAAAAAGAAAAAGATCATATCGAAGGATTTTCTCCGGAATTGCCGTGGGTAACGGAGGCGGCAGGCGAGAAGCTGGAAGAACGTCTGGCACTTCGTCCGACATCTGAGACGATGATCGGCCATTTGTACGCAGACTGGATTAAAAGCTACCGTGATCTTCCGGTCCTCATTAACCAGTGGGCAAACGTGTTCCGCTGGGAGAAGAAAACACTGCCGTTTATTCGGACATCGGAATTTCTATGGCAGGAAGGTCATACTGCGCATGCGGATGAAGAAGAAGCTCGCCACGAGACTATGCAGATGCTCCAGATCTATAAGGAAGTCGTAGAAGATCTGCTGGCGATTCCTGTATATGACGGTCAAAAAACACCTTCCGAGCGATTTGCCGGAGCAGTTGATACATTTTCAATCGAGGCAATGATGAAAGACGGTAAAGCGGTACAGGCCGGAACTTCACATTACTTGGGCACGAAGTTTGCAGAAGCATTCGATATCAAATACCTGACAAAAGAAAATAAGCATCAGTTCGTTCATACGACTTCATGGGGAACATCAACACGCCTCATCGGCTCAGTCATTATGGTGCACGGTGATGAACAAGGTCTTGTGCTGCCGCCGCGTATTGCACCGACACAAGTCGTGCTGATCCCGGTCGGACCATGGAAGAAGAATCCGGCGATCATGGAAAAGCTGGACGAAATCTTTGCAGAATTGAAAGCCAAGGGAATCCGTGTCCGTCTGGATGATTCAGATCAGTCGCCAGGATTCAAGTTCAATGAATGGGAACTGAAAGGTGTTCCTGTGCGTTTGGAACTCGGGCCGCGTGACCTTGATAATAATCAGGCATTGATGAAAGCGCGTGACGGCGAAGAGAAAGTGGCGGTTGACTTGGCAGAAGCTGTTTCAAGCATTGAACAGGAGCTTGAAGCTATGCAGAAACGTTTGCTTGAAAAGGCGCGCACGTTCCGCGAAGAAAATTCGCATACGCATATCGATACGCTGGATGAGCTGAAGAAGTTTATTGAAGACAGCGCAGCGAATGAAAAAATTCCAGGCTGGATCCTTGCCGGCTGGTGCGGTGATGATGCATGTGAAGAGCATGTGAAGGAAGAGACGAAGTTTACGACGCGTAATATTCCTTTCGATCCGCCGGAGGAAAAGACCGCTTGTATTAATTGCGGAAAAGAATCAAAGCATACAGTCTGGTTTGCCAGAGCGTATTAATATAAAAAAGGTGTCATGCATCAATGCGTGACACCTTTTTTATGTGGAGCGGGAGATTGAGCCGAAGCTGCGGCGGTTCCAAGCAAAAGCCGTGCCTGGCCGCGCCGCCCCCATCCGTACCCAATCAATCGTCCAGCTTCAAACCTTTCAATGCATCAGCAAATGGATTATTGATTGGCTCATCGTCGTTATTCTTCTTCAAGTACTTCTGCACATCGCGCTTGTTGACTTTCCCTTTGGAATCCTTCTCGCGACGTGCTTTGAAAGCGGACAGCTTTTCGCGGTAACCGCACTTGCATGTGAAGATTTGGCCTTCACCTTCACCGCGCAGCTCCATCTTCTTCTTACATTGCGGACAGCGTGCGTTTGTGACGCGGGACACGTTTTTACGGTGGCCGCACTCACGGTCCTGACAAACGAGCATTTTGCCGTGTTTGCCGTTCACTTCGAGCATTGGTTTCCCGCAGTCCGGACAGGACTTCGTCGAAATATTATCATGCTTGAACTTCGCTTCGCTCGTTTTGATCTCTGAAACAATTTCTTTCGTATATCCCTTCATTTCATTAATGAATGTTTCCTTTTTCAGCTGGCCTTTTGCGATTTTCTCAAGCTTCAATTCCCACTCTGCGGTCAGCAACGGAGATTTTAATTCGTCCGGCACTAACTCGAGCAGCTGTTTTCCTTTGTTCGTTACGTGAATATCTTTTCCGCGTTTTTCGATTAAGAAGGAATTGAACAGTTTATCGATGATGTCAGCGCGTGTTGCGACAGTGCCGAGTCCTCCTGTGGATTTCAGTGTCTCTGCAAGCTTTTTATCCTGTAAACCCATATACTTCGTCGGGTTTTCCATGGCAGATAAAAGAGTGGCTTCGTTGAAACGGGCAGGGGGCTTAGTTTGGCCTGATGTTTCTTTGATAAATTGGATACCCAGTTTGTCGCCGGCCGCCAGTTTCGGCAATAGCTGTTCTTTCGTGTCCTGTTCCGTTTCGTCTTCTTCGAATTGATTATTATAGACCTCTTTCCAGCCTGGAACTAAGATAGTTTTTCCGCGGGCTGTGAATTTTTCATCGGCTATCTTTGCATGAACAGTCAGCTGCTCATATTCGTGGGCAGGGGACAGAACGGCCAGGAACCGTTTGACGACCAGGTCGTAAATTTTGCGTTCACGGTCAGATAATTTATCGCGCAGGACAATTTCTTCTGTCGGAATAATTGCGTGATGGTCGGATACTTTACTGTCATCTACGAATGATTTATTTGCTTTGATCGGCTTTTTCAATATTTTATTTGCAAGAGAACGATATTCACCGATACCGACTGTTTTTAAGCGTTCCGGAAGTGTTGCGACAAGGTCATTGGAAAGGAAGCGCGAATCAGTCCGCGGATAAGTCAACAGCTTATGCTGTTCGTACAGTTTCTGCATAATATTGAGCGTGTCCTTTGCGGAGTAGCCGAATAATTTATTGGCATCACGCTGTAATTCGGTCAGATCGTAAAGACCTGGAGAAAATGTCTTTTTTGCTTTCTTTTCCACGTTTTCAATGACTGCTTGCTTGCCATCTAATTTTTTGACGACGGCTGCCAGCTTGTCACGGTCGAATGAACGTGTATCGCCGGTCTTTGCATCTTGCCACGTCAGTTTTAATTTGGAATCGGAAAGTGCTTCGATGCCGTAGAAGGTCTTTGGACGAAAAGTATTAATCTCTTCTTCACGCTGTGCAATGATAGCGACAACCGGTGTCTGTACGCGTCCGCAGTTGAGCTGCGCGTTGAATTTGGTTGTCAGTGCGCGTGTTGCGTTCAAGCCGATGTACCAGTCAGCTTCGGAGCGTGCAACGGCCGCTTCGAATAGATTTTCATAGTCTTTACCGGGCTTCAGCTTGGCGAATCCGTCTTTAATTGCTTTATCCGTAACAGATGAAATCCATAGACGTCTGATCGGTTTCTTCACCTTTGCCTTCTCAATAATCCAGCGGGCAACGAGCTCGCCTTCACGTCCTGCGTCGGTTCCGATAATTATATCTGAAACATCCGTGCGGAGCAGCTGCGCTTTTACCGCGTTGTATTGTTTGCCGGTTTGCTTAATAACAGTCAGTTTTAGATCTTCAGGCATCATCGGCAAATCTTCTAACTTCCATGTCTTATACTTTGTGTCGTAATTTTCAGGGTCTGCAAGTGTGACTAAGTGTCCGAGCGCCCAAGTGACAATATATTTATCGCCTTCGAGATAGCCGTTTCCTTTTTTATTACAGTTCAGCACACGGGCAATATCCCGCGCAACGGAAGGCTTCTCTGCGAGTACTACGCTTTTTTTCATAGAATAAGCTCCTTTTTATATACATATCAAAAAACTCCTCGAAGCAAATAAGGTGTTGGATGGCCTTATGCTGTCTGAAGGAGCTGGTAGTAAAAAGTGTAAACTAGCCGGGCTGTTTCGTCAATTAAGACAGATGCTGCCGGCATACTGTGAAAGACCTCCAGCCTGCAGATTTCACGGCAATTATGATACTGGACAACCAAAAGGGCAATACGATTTCATTTGGAATCCTGCAGGAAGTGAAAAAACGCGACGGATTGCATACTTTTTTTGTATACTGGGAATAATACCTAAGAAACGGGGGATTTCAATGTCAGAGTTAAAAGATCGTTTAATGGCGGATATAAAGACAGCGATGAAAGAAAAAGACACAATGAAAAAAGGTGTCATCAATTTATTGCGTGCAGGTCTGCAGAATGAATCGCTTGAATTGAAGCGTGAACTGACGCAGGAAGAGGAAATTAAAATTGTTCAGCGTGAGCTAAAGCAAACAAAGCAATCTCTTGAGGAAGGACAGAAAGCAAATCGCGAAGATATCGTTGAAGCAGAAAAGGCGAAGATCACGATTATCGAATCGTACTTGCCGAAGCAGATGAATACAGAAGAAGTGAAAGAACTGATTGCTTCATTGGGCATTTCAAAAGATGCGCCGATGGGTCAGACAATCGGTACAGTGATGAAAGAAGTGGCAGGCCGTGCGGAAGGTAAGACAGTATCGCAGGCAGTCAAAGAGTATTTGCAAGGTTGATGCGACGAAAAGGGATGCTCCGGAAGTGATAACACTTCTGTGGGCATCCCTTTTTGTATGCAGTTTTAGCTGTTGCGCCCTGTTTATTTCTCAAACGAAGCCCGCAGGATATAGACAACCTCATATTCCTTCAGTTCATCCAAATAGCCTTCCTTTTGCTCATAAAAGTCGGCGGATAATGCGCTAGTTGAAACTCCTTGTAGTGCCGATGTGTAAATGATGCCGGCCAGCAGCATATCATCGGAGAGAAGCAAACCTTGTTGCGGATTGGTATTCCACAATGTCGCCATGTCTCCCATATTCTCCAATGCTTCCTGATTGCTGATGCTCACAGTACCATTTGTGTCACTTACACTTGCGGATAATAGTAATTCCTCCTCAAGTGTTTTAGTAACCGTCATCACGATACTGCCCTTCGTTGATTCACCAGGCAGCGGTGAAGTCAATTGGCTGATCGGCTCTGCCACTTTCCTGCCTTTTTCATATTTCTCTACCCATAATGAGATGCCGGTATAGTTTTGATCGGTTGTATAATCGAAGACAAACGCTGTATCGGCAGCCGTTTCAAGGATCTGTGTTTCACGCGCTGTCAGTTCTGGGATTGTCAGTTTATTCGTGTCAGTTGCTGCACAGGCACTGAGAAATAACAGACAGCTGAGGGTTAGTATACTTATCCATTTTTTCATCGCACACGCCTCCTGGCATATATTCTTATTATAGCACTTTACTGAACTGTCTGAACTGTTTGGGGTGAAAATACCTTGTACTATACGTTCATAACCGCTGAGAAAAGAAAGGCAGTCATTATGATGAAAAACACGGTGTCAGAAAGTGAATAGCGATTATACATTCGGTGTATTATATAAAGAAAACTTTTTGGGAAAATGATTCTTGGACCAATAGATCCGGCGTGTGCATAATATGAAAACTTTCCTGAAATAGAGCCGGCATTCATTACTTCCACGATCATCTGTCAGTCGCTGTTTATTAGCAATGAGGAACCGAAAACGTAATTACTGCAGCTGAATAAATAGGGCATAAAAGATAGCGGAAAACTGCGAAATAAATTGTTGCATTATGAATTTAGCACATAAAGAAATTCGTATACCTTGTTAAAAAGTAATGAATATATAAATAAAACTTTACTATTTAATAAAACGTGATAAACTAGATAGAGAACTGCCAGCTTACTTGCTTACAGGAAGCTTGGAAAATGACAAAATGGAGTGGTAATTTTGGTAAAAAGTGCTATTATGGAGAAAGAAAAACAACAAGAAGGAATCATGCAAATTCCTGAATGGTGGACTTGTCCAGAAGGGCATGAAGAATTACAAAAAGCTGCACATGCGTTAGGCGAGAAAGAATTGCTGCCGCGTGCACTTATTTCCGATCAACAGAGAAAATATCCGCGTGAAAGTTTACGTGAAGTTGCGAAAGCTGGTTATTCAGCTGTTACCATCCCTGTCGAGGCGGGTGGTCTGAAAGATGGATTCACAGCATTCGCGGTCCTTTCGGAAAGTTTTGCGCATTACTGCCCGTCTACAACGATGTGCTGGGTAATGCATATGACGACAGCCCACACAATTTACGAGGCAGGAACAGAAGAACAGCGTCAGCGTTTGCTGCCGCGATTGCGTGAAGGGCAAGTCGGCGGTCTGGCATTCAGTGAAAGAGCAACCGGCGGACATTTCTGGAATATCGGCAGTGAAGCGAAACGAAATGCAAACGGTTACTTGCTGAATGCAGAAAAATCATTCGTTACAAGCGGCGGAGAGGCAGACTTTTATTTAGTCGCAACGACTTCACCCGAAACGGAAGATCTGGATAACCTGATGTTTTTATTAGTGGAAAATGATCAGAAAGGCGTAGAAGCATTCCCGTTCGATGCAATGGGCTTACGTGGAAATGCCAGCGGTCCGATGAGTTTCAAAGACGTACAGGTAGCGCTTGAAAACCGTATCGGCGGAGAAGGCGGTATGGGATATTTTAACGACAATACGATTGACCCTCTGTTCTTGCTTGGTTCGGCAGCTTGCTGGGTAGGAATTGCACAGGGTGCTTTGAATATGGCAACAGAAGGCGCAAAACGCAGAGTTCATGCAGACACAGGATCTTCTGTGACAGACTATCAAGTCATTCGCCATGAACTGGCAAAGGCGCAGATCAAAATCGACAGTGTTCGCAGTATGTTGTACCGTACAGCAGAAGCGATGGATCGCTGCAGTAAAGAAGGCAAGGAATTATCGGATTGTCTGTATCCTTTATGGCAGTTAAAAACGCTTGCAGCGGATATGGTGATCGACGTGACCAACTCAGCATTGCAGGTGTCCGGAGGCCGAGGGTATATGACAGGCCAGGTGGAGAAGTTTGTGCGCGACGGACGTGCCGGCGCTATCATGGGGCCGACAAATGAAGTCTTGCGTGAGTGGATCGGCCGTACGATGATCGAAGTTCCATGGATGGATTAATTAAATAAAATCAAAACAGTCACCGGCGGAGAATTCTGCCAGTGACTGTTTTTGGTTTTGACGGATTCTACATGTCATGCCGTCTTCGCAAATCTAACGCTGCCAGACTTATGACACACTTTCTGTTCAGTTTATAATCACTTCAGCAATCCTTGTTCTCTTAAGAAGGTTTCTGCCACAGCTCTTGCCTTTTTACCTTCCGCATTGACTTGATAATTCATTTCGCGCATCTCATCATCCGTTATGATGCCGGCAAGGGTATTCAGTGCATCTTCCAGCTCCGGATATTTCTTAAGTGTCTCTTTGCGCAGAAGCGGCGCTCCCTGGTAAGGAGGGAACAGTTCCTTGTCGTCCTCAAGAACCGTCAACTCAAACTCGCGCAGCTCACTGTCTGTGGAGTAGGCATCCATCAAGTTGATTTCATTCGTTTCGATTGCTTGGTAGCGCAATTTTGGCTCCATTGTCTGAACGGAAGGGAACGTGATGCCGTACAGTTTTTGAATGCCAAGATAGCCATCTTCGCGGTCGTTGAATTCCAGTGTAAAGCCGGCCTTTACAGCCTTTTCAACAGATGCCAGATCGGATATTGTTTTCAGGTTATACTGCTCCTGAAACGCTTTAGAGACAGCCAGCGTGTACGTGTTGTTGAACGACATCGGTGTCAGGAAAGCAAGATCGAATTGTTCCTCCAGACCTTTTCTTGCTTGCTCATATACTTCGTCACGATCATTGCTGACAGCTTCTTCTTTTAGAAATTCTGAAATAGCCGTTCCTGTAAACTCCGGATATAAATCAATGCTTCCTGCCTGCAGCGCATTGAAGACAAATGAAGTCTTACCAAGCCCCGGCTTTAATTCGACAGTTATATCCGTTTGATCTTCAATCAGCAGTTTGTACATATTAATAAGAATTTCAGGTTCAGCGCCAAGTTTCGCGCCAATTACAAGTTCATTTTTGGCATTTCCATTGAGGAAAGGTGCCGCAATCATTAAAACGGCTGCAATAATGAAGATGGTAAACGCTGCAATGGCTTTTCTAAATGAAAGGCCTTCAAACTTTTTCAGCAGAAAATCAAAAAACAGCGCAAGCAGTGCAGCTGGAATGGCGCCAAGTACGATCAGGGAGGGGTTATTTCGGTCGATTCCGAGCAATATTAAATCTCCGAGACCGCCAGCACCGATCAGTGCGGCAAGCGTTGCGGTGCCGACAATCAGTACCATCGATGTGCGAATTCCCGCCATAATGACAGGCATCGCAAGCGGCAACTCCACTTTTATCAGGCGTTTTCGCGTATTCATCCCCATTGCTGTCGCCGCTTCGCGTAATGAAGGGTCGACTTCTTTGATGCCGGTATACGTATTGCGCAGAATCGGCAATAATGCATAGGCGACTAATGCTATGATAGCGGGCACCTTTCCGATGCCAAACAGAGGAATCAGAAGACCAAGCAGCGCCAGAGAAGGAATTGTCTGCAATACGGCACTGACACCGATGACAGATTCCGCTATTTTTCGCCGGTTGGATAAATAAATTCCGAGAGGTATAGCAATTAATACTGCGAACAGTAAGGAAATCAGGGAAATTTGTATGTGCTCAATCAGTGCTTCAAGCAATTGACCGCGCCGGTCTTGGAAAACGTGCAGGAAATTATTCATCGGACAGTCCTCCCTTCACTGTCTGTTCTGCCAGGAAACGGAGAATCCCTTTTCGGGTAATCATACCGACCACTTGCCCGTCCTGTTTGATGGCCACCTGTTCTTCAGAAGCTAAGAACTGCAGCAGAGGCCCCCATTCAGAATCAAACGGAATTGCAAAGGCCAGGGACAGGTCATCCGGTATATCCTCGATGTGATCGGCAATTGAGAACGTTCGTGCAGCCGCAGACGCAGTAAATTCCCGGACGAAAGGTGAAGCCGGATGCGTCAGAATTTCCTGTGGTGCAGCTATTTGTTCTATTTTGCCTTCATTCATAATACACACACGGTCACCTAACTTGAATGCTTCTTGTAAGTCATGGGTAACAAATACGATAGTTTTTTGAATTCTTTGCTGTAAATCCAGCAGGTCATCTTGAAGTTTCGACCGGCTGATCGGATCCAGCGCACTGAAAGGCTCATCCATTAATAAAATTTCAGGATCTGCGGCAAGTGCGCGTACGACCCCGACCCGCTGCTGCTGCCCTCCAGATAATTCGTGTGGTTTCCGTTTGCGGTAGACCGCTGGATCCAGTCCGGCCATCTCTAATAGTTCGGTTACACGTTCCTTAATCCGCTTCTTCTTCCAGCCGATCAGTTCCGGAACGACTGCAATGTTTTCTTCAATCGTCATATGCGGAAATAAAGCAATCTGCTGCAGTACGTAGCCGATTTGCCAGCGAAGCTCATGAATCGGATAGTCGCTGATACGCTTGTCGTCCAGCCAAATCGTTCCTTTTGTCAGGGGAATTAACCGGTTAATCATTTTTAGTGTCGTTGTTTTCCCGCAACCGCTCGGCCCGACCAATACGAGGAACTCTCCGCGCTTAATTTCTAAGTTTACAGATTCCACGACTAAACGTGACATATCATAACTTTTCGAAACTTCTTCAAATCGAATCATTAACATCCCTCCTCATTATTATGATTTTTACATATCGGCAGAAAAATAGGAAATCATAACCTCTTTGACTGCTAAGAAAAACGAATGACGTGAAATATGCTGTTCATTCTCTGTTCATCTTCACAAGGTAAGATGGAGACATAGAGAAAAACACGGAGGCGGTCAGCATGAAAATTGCATGGAAAGAAATGAAGAAAAGTAAAGCTAAATTTTTGATTCTCGGATCGATCATCTTCCTCGTCAGCTTTTTGACATTTATCATTTCGGGACTGGCGAACGGATTATCACAGGATAACGCAGCGCTGATTAAAAACTTGCCGCAAGGACAATTTTATTTAGATAAAGAGGCCAATCAAACATATAATTTATCGAAAATAGATGGAGATATTCAGAAGCAAATACTGATAGATAATCCGCAGGCAACAGCATTTTCTGTACAGATGGGCTTCGTCAATGATGCAGAAGACAAACAGCATAGTGTTGCATTTGTGGCATCCGCCGGCTCGAAACTTTTCGAAGAGGTTACACCAGGTGAAATTATTCTGGACAGTACTCTTCAAGACGAAGGCATCAAAGTTGGTGACGTACTGACTAACAATCAATTCAGCGGTGAATTTATCGTCAAGGGCTTTGTGGATCAGCAGAAATACAGTCACGCGCCCGCAGCGTTCATTCATAAGACGAACTATCAGGAAATTTACCGTGTAATGGAAATACAGACGATTTTCATTCCGGGTACAGATACACCGGTGCTCAGTGCGCTCGATTCGTTTTCGAATAAAGAGTTCCTGAATGCAATTCCGAGTTACAGTGCGGAGCAGATGTCATTAAATATGATCATCTGGTTCCTGGTCATTATCAGCGGTATGCTGTTTGCAATTTTCTTCTACATGATGAACGTTCAGAAAATTGGTCTGTACGGTATATTGAAAGCTATTGGAATGAAAACCACTTCACTATTCAAGATGATTTGGTATCAGATGCTAGTCATTACCGCTATTTCACTTGCGCTCTCCATTGTGATCAGCCAGGGATTTAATTTCATTGCACCTGAAGGCATGCCGTTTCACTTAACGATGGATACGATATGGATGCTGTCTGCGGTATTTATAGTTGTCGGATTTATCGGAGCAACTATTTCAGGATTCCAAATCAAAAAAATTGAACCGCTTCAGGCGATTCAGCAAGGAGAGATGTAATATGTACGTCTTTACTATTGATAAAGTGAAAAAAACATTTTCTAATGGAGAAGTCGAAGAAGAAATATTAAAAGGTGTAAACTTATCATTAAAAGAAGGGGAAATTACCGCACTGATCGGTCCTTCAGGGTCCGGCAAGTCAACGATCCTGACTATTGCGGCAGGACTGCAAAAAGCATCCGGCGGTGAAATCCTGTTTGAAGGAAAAGACATGACAAAGATGAGTCAAGAAGAAATCCGTCAAATACGCGCCTCAGATTTTGGCTTCGTGTTTCAGTCTTCTCATCTCGTTCCATTTTTGACTGCAGAAGAACAATTACAGCTGATGCTGGACGTATCCGAAATGAATTTAAGTAAAAAAGAACAGGGCAAAGCTATAGATGAGATGCTGCAGCTAGTCGGAATGGAACACCGAAAAGATGCATACCCTGCTTCGCTGTCGGGAGGCGAACGTCAGCGTGTGGCGATTGCGAGGGCTATCATTCACCGCCCGAAAATTTTATTTGCGGATGAACCGACTGCCAGTCTGGATACGAAGCGTTCAAAAGGTGTGATGGAATTGTTGCAGGAACTGACACGCGCATTGAACTTGACGACATTAATGGTGACACATGACGAAGAGATGCTGCCGTATGTAGACCGGGTTATTACGATGAGGGATGGTTATATAGTGGAGTAAATAATCGCAGGTTTGTCTGTCAGCGTGAAGCAGAAGCAGGAAGAACAGGAAAGAAATAAACGAGTCAGGGCCTCTGCCGCTTAAAGTGGCAGGCGTTTCTTTCTATGGTAAACTAGTGAAACAAAGAATAAAAAGGGGAGAATGACCATGCGATCACCGTTTACATTCACACACACAGCGCCGGCAGCTGCAGACGGAAAACAACCCGCACTGTTTTTGCTTCATGGAATGGGCAGCCATGAAGGAGATTTGCCGCAGCTGGTAAGTGACTTTAAAGAAACTCATCATATTTTCAGTTTGCGCGGCCCTGTTGTACATCCGCCGGGTTATGCATTTTTCACGATAGAGGAGGAAGGCAAGCCGGATCGCCAAGTGTTCGATAAGATCCTTGTCTATATCCAGTCTTTCATCCGAGAAGCTATTCAGGAATATAATCTGGACTCCGAACGTTTAACGGTCATCGGCTTCAGTCAGGGAGCAGTGCTTGCACAAGCGCTGGGCTTAACATTGATCCCTGCCCTGCAAGGCGTAGTGGCACTGAGCGGTTATGTGCCTGAATTCGTTAAGAGTGACTATGCAAAGCAGTCCGTAGAAAAACAGCAAGTATTTATTTCACACGGCGATTATGATTACATTGTTCCATCCCAGTGGGGAGCAGAAAGCAAGGACTATTTCGAGTCGCTCGGTGCGAACGTTACATTTAAGACCTACACTGACGGACACGGCGTGACGCCCGAGAATCAGCAGGACTTGGTTGAGTTTTTACGGACACTGTAAGGAATGACCGGATAAAAAAGGCAAAGATGACCCTGCCCGCTGCAGTAAGCGGCCGGTTTAGCAATAATACAAACAAACATGACCTGATAAATATAGTAACGGGTTCAGTGCACCGTGCACGAATAAAAAGCATAGAAATCGGGACGCAATTCGCAGACGAGTTTGCGTCCCTATTTCTATTGTTTCACCAACAGGCAAATGCCGGATATTGATAAATTGGCATCACAATTGCGCTGCTGTTAAGCTTGTTGATTAGTGGCTGGAATAACGTCATTGTAAATAGTTTTGAAACAATAGAAAACGTTGAAGTGGAAATGGTGTTTTATGGTAAAGAAGATTAAGAAAGAATGGTTTGATCGACAAATGTGCCACTTAATAGAATAAGGCTCAGTGAGCTAACTTAGTAACGTTATTTAAACAAGTTAAAAATTGAATAGTTTAAAGTGAGAAGCATTTCTTTTAATAAGGGTGCTTTTAATTTTGTATAATAATTAATTTTATTACGACAACTAGTAATTGAATTACAGTATATTTTTATTGTAAAACAATAAATTTACTGCTAAAATAAAAATAATTATAAATTGTGAGGTGCTTTTATGAAGCGTGGAACAACACTAATTTTAAAGGTGGCAGTTCTTCTTATTGGAATACCAGTTCTTGCTTTTTGTCTAATTGGTTTGCCTTGGTTAGTTAAGAATCCAGCAAATGCCGAGTATGCCAATATGCTGTATCCAATTGTAAGCATTATGTATGTATCAGCGGTACCGTATTTTATTGCGTTGTTTCAGGCATTCCGCCTTTTAAGCTTTATTGATGAGAATAATGCGTTTTCTAGTATTTCTGTAAGAGCTTTAAAGAAAATAAAGTATTGTGCAATCTCAATCAGTATTTTGTATATGGTGGGCATGCCTTTCTTTTTCCTATTAGGTGATAAAGATGACGCTCCTGGTATCGTCCTAATCGGATTGGTTATTATATTTGCTTCAATGGTCGTTTCAGTTTTTTCTGCTGTTCTTCAAAAACTTTTAAGAGATGCGATAGATATAAAATCTGAAAATGATTTAACGGTCTGAGGTGATGATATGACGATTATAATCCATATTGATGTGATGTTGGCTAAAAGGAAAATGAGCGTAACGGAACTTTCGGAGAGGGTTGGAATAACAATGGCTAACCTTTCTATATTAAAAAATGGAAAGGCAAAAGCGATTCGATTATCAACTTTAGATGCCATCTGTAAGGCTTTAGATTGTCAGCCAGGGGATATTCTTGAATATCAATGTGAAACTGACGATAAAGTCTGATTGTACTAGGTTGATTAAAGTAAATGTTGTAGGCTGATAATCTAGAGGGCTTACTCCCAGTGAAACGTTGAAAAGGAAAATAGTTTTGAGAGTAGCGACTGAGATAACTTCAAAGGCTTACCTATCACTATAAGAAGGATTATGCTTCAATCAGGCGGGTTTATTGTAAAATATATTAATTAAATTATGGATCATAGAAACAAAGTACTCGTGGAGTGAGGTGAATTAAATGCGGTTACCTATGTATATTACAGGTATAGCAAATCACAATATTGATTTAAAGAAGATGGATGGATACTTATTTAAAAAGTTAGGATACGAAATTGCCAGGAAATTTCATGGTGAAGTAATTGGTTATATTTTACCTAGGTATCCGTTGAATTATTTCCGCCTAGATATAAAGACAGGTGAAAATATAATGTCCATTTTACTTCATGAATACTTTCCTTACGTTGCCACCGCTTCATATAGAAATGAACTTCAAATACAATATTTTGATTCTGAAGATGTAATAAATGAATTACGACCATACTATACAGTTTTAGAAATGGCATTTCTAAACGAAGCCTTTAATCCCGATTTTCATGACTTATCAGAGAGTGAATTAAAAAACGTGAAATATTGGAGACCAAATACAAACGGAGAAGTTATTTTTAATTGTTGGGATTAGCATGAAGATAAAGCAGATTTATATGAATACAAAACATGAAAGGATTTTTTTGGATAGGTCAAGAAGTTTTTCTTGTACTTGTCATAGATTTCATATCTTGGTATTATTCATTATCATTTTTTAGCATTCATCAAAGTTTTACATATTATCCCGACTCGGAAACCAAAAATAAGAATAAAGAAGTTTTGGCTGTTTCTTTTGAAGACGCAGAAAATGTTGTTACCGGAACACCTCAAATCCTTATTGACCCTAATACCTATAAAGTAATCGGCTACATGCCAACTGAATAAGTAATTTTTATTCATAAAGCGGATGCGTTTACAGAATAACATTCGAAGTGCTTATTTAGTTGATCGGAGCGGAGGAAGCGGCAGAGACCGTGCTCTCGGACGCGTCTGAGAGTAGCGCAGATCAACGGTTTTTAGCCGCTGCCCCATCGCCGGGCTATCTAAACATTGACGAGCTGGCCAAGCGGAATCTTGCGATTATCGGGAAGTGAAGTGGAAATAGTGTTTTATGATAAAGTAGATTATGAAAGAATGGTTTATTCAATTATCGGGCCAGATGGTCAAACATACAGAAAATAACAAGTTTGTAGATTTTCCAAAGAAATTGGTTATTGGAAATGAGATGCTCTTGACAAGTCGTTGTAAAGATAGTGTACGGTTTAGGATTCTCCCTGCAGAAACGGACGCTTTCCTGAGGGGGCGCGGCGGACTCGCCAGAAGTGCGTTGGCGATTACGCCCGTCACCCTGATCCTCCAGGAGTCGCCGGTTCTTCCGGGAGAATCCTTGAGTTTGTGTCCGCAGGTCAGTTAGTGTTCGTCCAGAAATTGGAGTATGGTAAGTGACTCTATCTGCGCGGTGTGGTTGGAGCTATGGATTGCCTGACTGAATGGACAAGTCTACTCGGCTTTCACTACTTGCAGAGGGCTATCAAACTGTATTATGTACACTAAGTCCAGTTGCAGCGCAGATCAACGGTTTTCAGCCGCTGACCCGTCATTCCGCACGTTTCAACAGCGCTCTTCTCTTCAACGCAAACCGCTGCAGCACGGCAGGCCATGTCATGCCGAACAGTACTAGGAAAATGCCGAGAAACTGCAGCGGCGTCAGTCTTTCACCAAGCAAAAGCATGGATGCTATAATGGCAACCGGCAATTCCATGGCACTCAAAATAGAAGACATGCCTGCTCCGACTTTCGGTACACCGACGGAGAACAGGAAAATAGGAAGGACAATACCGAACACGCCTAAAATAGCACCGTACAGCCATAAACCTTCACCCAGCTTCCCATTCCACAAAATCTCGGGCGACTGGAAAAACGTAATGGCAATCGCCGCGTAAAACGACACCAGAAATAACCGGGTCACGACATCCATGCCTGGCACCGGCTTTTGATTCGCGGCCACAAACGCTGCGAAGCTGAACGCCGCCGCAATTCCCCATGCCCAGCCCTGCCACGGAATACCGCTGACATCCGCATCGATCAGACCTGCGGCTAAAATAGTTCCTCCGAACAAAAACACAAGTGATACAACTTCAGATGGTTTGGGAAGACGCCTGGATCCGATGCACTCATACAGCATCCCGATCCACGTGAACTGAAACAGCAGCACGACAGCCAAAGAAGCGGGCATATACTCCACGGATTTCCCGTATACTGTACCGGTAATTGCTGTGAATAAACCTGCCGTTAGGACGGGAAAACTGCCGCGGAAGGAAGGCATACCGCGTTTTACTATGACAAAAATAATTAGAGCTAATAGGAAGCCTGTATAGTATTGACTTGTCACCGCTTCTGAAGCAGTAAAGCCAGAATGGATTGCCAATTTAATAATTGTTGATAAAATTCCGTAACAAGCTGCACCAATGACGACAAGCAGCGGATACATCCATAGTTTCATGCAGATTCCCCTCATTTCTATCGGATACTAGTATATCATGGAACCTCTTTTAAAAATGGGAGAATAATTTGCGCATTTCCCGGGAAATATCGACAGCGACTGTGGTAAAACGGGGAAAAGCCGTACAGTGAATAAAACACTGTACAGCTTTTATCTGAAATTTATCGTGGCGCACCATAATCGGTTGACGGGCTGCCGCCGCTGTATCGGGGGGAGTGGTTGATTTTTTCTTTCATGAGGTCTTTTCGCTGATCAGGCAAAGAAATGGAGTCGACTGTTTGCATATCTTCATGCAAATCGAACAGACTAACGGTATTGGTCCGTAAATTTTCGGGATGTTTCTGGATTAACCGATACGTATTCGGATCGTATTTCGGCCCTGAATTTCCTTTAACCGCCAAATTCCATCGCCTCCTCTTATGCTTGGCGCACCATCTTCAGCAGCATATGTGCCAGTGAATGCTGCTCTTCTTTAGAGCCTGAATCCCATAGCTCCTGCAATAAATACTGCTCACGGTTTCTCGGCTCTTCGTGGCGTGATAAGTAATTTGCAATGAATTCCGTTGTCTTTGCCAGCTGCTCATCGCTAAGACCCAAATTCTCACCTTTTTGCACTTTATCAGCCAAATAGCCCTTGAAATGATTGAAGTTCTGCAGGATCTGCTCTTTCTTTTCCTCGCCTAGATTTGAAATTTCAGATTCCACTTTGTTTGTCATTTTCACTGATCGACCACTCCTTTTCCTGTTGATACCGATAGCTTGTGCAGGAAAAGTAAAAGTATGTGCTTTGAAAATGGATACACGCCGTCAGATAGGATGTGTGAAAACAGGTGCTGCTGGGTAATAGTAAAGAATAGCGCTAGCTAAAAAGGGAGGTGCAAGTTTAATGAATAAAAAATATGCAGGCACATTTCATTCAGTGGATAACGTCTTATATAAAATAACGGAGCTTGAAGCACAAGGCTTTAAAAAGCAGCATATATGTGCAGTCTCCAATGTGCTGGACGACCTGAAGGTTTTAGAAAGTGATGCCGAAATTGAATTGATCGGTATTCAGGACGGGTCTTTGTGGGATCATACCCGCAGATTGTTTAACAGTAAAGATGAAATGCTGACTATCTTTATTAAAATGGGATTCACCAAGCAAGAAGCAAAGAATTTTTATAATGAGTTAAAAGAAGGCGGTATTGCATTATTTGTAGATAATCTGACGGAAGAAGAGCTTGGACAGTCAGTAAACCTGCATGACAGCGCCGGTCAGCAAACAAACAGCGGAGAACGTTTGGATAATGAGTTGGATGCGGATACAGATCGTCCCATTCCAAACAGTCCGCGGATAGGAACAGATCAGTTATGAAAAAGAAGGATCTTCCATCTGAGTGGAAGATCCTTCTTTTTGAATAGAAAAGTCTGCTGAATCATCTGCAGGCTTGTCAATTGATTATGGGTTTTCGCTGCGTGCTTCCGTATCGCTGAAATGCTCTTTTGCTTCCCCAATTTTTTCTTGGGCAGCACCTTTTGCTTTGTCCAGCTTACCTTCAACTTGCATTTTTGTGTTATCTGTCAGATCGCCTACAGCGTCTTTAACGCTTCCTTTGGCTTTGTTAGCCATACCTTTTAGTTTATCTTCTGTACCGTGGTCTTTGTTATTCATGTAATCTCCTCCGTTTCATTTGTTACTATATAAATACCCATTTTGATCAGGAGAAAACCTTTGAACTAGTGACGGAATTATTACAGTTTCAAGTAACTTCTCTTTGATTAAAACTTACATAAAAAGAAAAAGCCGGAACCCTAAAGCTCCGGCTTTTTGGAGTGCATAACAAATGTCAGGCATTACGGAGTACTGTTCTTCCCTGAAAGTTGACTAATCTGCTCCATCAGCTTTTCCCGTGACTGCTTATTTCGCATGAGGTATAGTGCACCAAGTTCGACAGCTGTCATCGCCATTTTGTTCATTTGTCCAACACCTCCAAAAAGTAGGATGGCTTTTCGCGTAGATAATATACGGAAAATCTCAACATATGCATTACTAATTCCTGTTAAACCGCTTTCGTAGTGATATAATTTCATTATTCGTATTATTAGAACTGGAAGTGTCTTCATGAATTTACAAGCAAAATCAACAATTGGCGAGCTGAGATTTTGGCGTATTGTTATAGGACTGGGCATTGCTTCAGTGCAGATCTTTGCGGCAATGTACGCGGTACAGCCTTTGCTGCCAATTTTAACAAAGCAATTTAATGTATCGGTATCCACTGCCAGTTTAGCTATGTCTGTCAATACAGTGGGTCTGATTATCGGCTTAATCGTTCTCGGGTTTTATTCTGACAGGCTCGGCAGATCAAATTTTGTCAAAGTATCTGTATTGGCAACCGCACTTTTATTCATTCCTATGTTATTGGCTCAGTCATTCACTGTCATTCTTGTGCTGCGTTTTGTACAAGGTTTTGCAATGGCTGGCGTGTTGGCTGCTGCCCTCGCGTATATCAATGAAGAGATTAATGAGCGGGTTGTGGGCGTGGCAACCGCGCTGTATATTTCATTTAACAGCACAGGCGGGATGATTGGCCGTATTGTAACGGGATATTTGGCAGAACGCTGGTCGTGGGAGCTGTCACTTCAGCTGTTGACGGTCACGGGTGTGGCGGTATTTGTCTTTCTGCTGTTTGTTTTGCCAAAGTCTGTTCATTTCGAGCCAAGTGTAGAGACGATGAAGAAAGACATGGAAGGTTTTGGCATTCACTTAAAGAATCCGGCATTGCTGATTGTTTTTGGGCTCGGCATTGTACTGCAGCTGAGCTTCACGGGCATGTGGACGTTTCTTCCATTCCATTTGACGGCTGCGCCATTCTTGCTGACGCTCGACGAAATATCATACATTTATTTTGCTTATGCATTCGCAATAATCGGCTCACCGCTTGCCGGATCCATAGCCGGAAAAATATCGATGGATCAAGTCCGCTTTACAGGAGTCCTTCTGTTGGCGGCGGGCTGTCTGCTTACGATTTCGTCGAACTTACCGCTGATTGTTATCGGCTATTGCGCCATCTGTTTTGGCTTTTTCTCTGCCCATTCCTTAACGGCCGCATCTGTCAGTAAAGAAGCAACACATCACAAAGGAAGTGCTTCCAGCCTGTACCTCGTTTCTTATTATGTCGGTATGGCGGCAGGAAGTACGCTGGTGACCCCTCTTTGGCAGTTCGCAGGGTGGACCAGCCTTGCTGTGTTTTCGGCAGTTGTGCCTGTCGTCTATGTTCTGCTCATACGGTTACGGCGAAAAATACTGAGTAAAGCGCAGTAAATAAAAATCAGGTGTCCGAGCGAACCCGGGCACCTGATTTGTTTTATCCTTTAAATACTTCCGGTATTGTCTGTAAATCGATTCCCCACAGTAAAGGGAGGAGGAAATAAATACAGAGCGTCACCAGCACAACTCCGACAATATTGAGCGCGAATCCGGCTTTTGCCATATCAGGAATCCGCAGATAACCTGACCCGAAAACGACCGCGTTCGGCGGGGTGGCAACCGGCAGCATGAACGCACAAGATGCTGCTACACCTGCCGCGATCATCAATGCATACGGGTGGAACCCAAGAGCAAGTGCCAATGAAGCCATGATTGGGTACATCATGGAAGCTGTTGCTGTATTTGACGTGATCTCTGTCAGGAAAATGACCAGTGTCGCAACGATCAAAATAATGACAATGAGCGGAACACCTTTCAGTCCAATCAGCTGTGCTCCGATCCATTCAGACAGACCGCTGCTGACAAAACCGGCTGCGATGGCAAGCCCGCCTCCAAACAGAAGCAGGATACCCCATGGTAATTTTACTGCTGTATTCCAATCCAGCAAGTGATCGCCTTTTTTATTAACAGAAGGGATGATGAATAAAATCATAGCAAACGCAATCGCAATGACGCCGTCACTCAAGCCGTCAATAAACTTTGACAGGAAGAATGAACGCGTAATCCATGAAAAGGCAGCCAGGGCGAAGACGATGAAGACTATCACTTCTTCAATCGAAGGGCGTCCAAGCATTTTCTTTTCTTTATCGATGACTTCGCGTCCGCCCGGTAATGTCTTTACCGGTGATTTATAGACAATCTTCACCAAATACCACCACGTAAGCAAAATGAATACCCAGGCAAATGGCACACCGAATAACATCCATTTGCCGAATGACAGCTCGATGCCGTAAATTTTATTGATAGCACCGGCAAGCAATGTATTTGGCGGCGTACCGATCAATGTCGCAATCCCGCCCAGTGAAGCCGAATAGGCAATACCAAGCATCAATGCTTTACCGAATCCAAAATTTTCTTTTGATGTGTCGATAGATGTATCATCCTTCAACGCGACAGTTACTTGTGTAATGATCGCCAGACCGATCGGCACCATCATCATGGCTGTTGCAGTATTGGAAATCCACATAGACAGAAATCCGGTCGCTACCATGAAACCGAGAACGATTTTGTCCATGTTTGTTCCGATGGCAGAAATAATTGTCAGTGCAATCCGACGGTGCAAATTCCATTTCTCCAAGGCAAGTGCAATCATAAATCCGCCCATAAATAAGAAAACCGTTTCATCGCCATAAGAAGACGCCGTATCCTTCATTTCCAGCCCGCCTGTCAGCGGAAACAGTATGAGCGGCAGCAGTGAAGCAACCGGAATCGGAATGGCTTCCGTAATCCACCACACTGCAATCCATACGGTACTGGCTAAAATAGCGATACCCGCCGCAGACAAGTCGGCAGGTTTGAAGAACAGTAAAATCAGGGAAAAGAGTAACGGTCCCAGCAGCAGCCCAATGAGCTGTGTAGCTGAATAACTGCGGGAGTCTCTTCCCCCTCCTTCATGATTCACGCCAATCTTTTTTCCGCCCTGTCCGCCCTTTACCATTTCGGAAGAATCAGGTGCAGTGAAAAAGCGGAAGACATCTTTCACCTGATCATGTAATGACCATAGACGATTCCAAGTCTGTTGTCACATTAAGATCCCTTCGTTTCTACGTTGTATTTCTTGAAGAATAGATATTCTTTCCAAGACAGAACCATTTTACCGAGTAAATACGGCCAGGACAAGAGGAATTGAGATTTTTTCGCATAGTTAGACAATTATTGTTACAATACAGTGTAAAATTCTCGAATTATTGTATATCAAACGGCTAATGGAAATTTCGACACGGACGGCTCAACCGCGTATAATAACAATAACCGTGTATAGTTAAAAAGAGGGGAAGTGAGCATTTGACGAAAAAGGTATGGTTCCAGACAGGAATTGGTATATTGCTGGCACTGCTGATCACGAAATACTTTTTAGAAGTAAATTATATTTTTAGGCCTGTTGGCGTCATTTTACAAACTATTATTCTGCCTTTGATTTTCGGGGGCTTACTTTTTTACATGACAGTTCCTATTCAGAAGTTTTTAGAGAAAAAGGGACTGCCAAGATGGGGAAGTATCATAACAGTTATCTTGATTTTGGTGGCAGTTGTTTGGATTTTAATCGCAATTATTGGCCCGATTATATCGAAAGAAGTGAATAATCTCGTAGATAATGGGCCTGCGCTTACCAAACAGCTCGAACAGCTGAAAAACGAAGCGCTGAATCAGAAGGATAATTTGCCGGATGGCTTACAGGACTCGCTGAATTCAGCATTTGAATCTGTACAAACCTTTGCGGTGAAGTTCGGCAAATGGTTCGTGCAATTTGTTCAGTCATTTGTACAGGCAGTCGTTTTACTTTTACTGGTTCCGTTTTTCTTCTTCTTTATGCTGAAGGATCATGAAAAGTTCGCGCCAAAAATCTATAATCTGTTCTCGGGAAAACGCCGTTTATGGATCAAGAAGACATTGGAAGATATTGATCAGGTATTGCGCTCTTACATTCAGGGTCAATTGCTGATCAGTGCTATTCTAGCGAGCATTATCTTAATAGGTTATTGGATTATCGGGCTGGAATACGCATTGCTGCTGGCTATTCTCGCGCTCTTTATGAACCTCATACCGTTCATCGGGCCGTGGATTGCCGTAGCGCCTGCTTTGCTTATTGGGTATCTGCAAGATCCGAAGCTAGTTATTTGGGTAGGTGTCGTTACTTTGGTCGCACAGCAAATAGACAGTAACCTCATCACACCGAACGTAATGGGAAAATCACTTGACATACATCCGCTGACTGTTATTACGGTCTTGCTCGTAGCGGGAAGTCTGGCCGGATTCCTGGGTATTTTAGTTGCCGTGCCTGCCTATGCAGTCGGTAAAGTGATTGTGCAGAACATTTATGAAATGCGGAGGGAAATTCAACGGGCCGCGACGAAGGAAGTATAGCGCGGGTGCCTCTCAGTTTTTGGACTGGGAGGTTTTTTAACGGATAAATAAAAGCAAAATGCACATCCTAACAAAAAAGAAAGGGTGTAGCAGATGCTGACGGAATTCCCTGTAATCCATACAAATGTGTGGGATGCTATGTGGGCAGTGCCGGTCGTACTGGCAGCAGTATTACTGGCAAAATGGTTGTTCAAGGTGCGTCCTACCTGGCTTTCTACAGTAGCTACCGTAGTTGCACTCGGCTTGTCCATATTCATCAGTCATCCGAAAAATTTATCTGCAGGAATCTTTATGGGGTTTTTCTACAGCGGGGCGGCAATGGGTGTGATCTATTCAACCAAACAATCATTTCTTGCTTATCGCAGCAAACAATAAACAGGCCTTCGCATTCAATGCGGACGGGCCTGTTTATTTTTAGTCTATTGGACAAAAACCACAGCGCATTAGGCCTGGAACGTCTTTTGAGAAGCAGCAGGTTTTGCGCACAGTGGTATTCAGTAAAGCAGATGGTTCCGAACCGTTCAAATAACCCGCAAAGCGCGAGTGATTGGCGATGCCTGTCCATATGGTGTCGTCTTTTAGTGTGTTCAAATCATCCCTCGCTTCCATTTCCGTAGCCGGATCAGACAACAGCACATGGTATTGCCATAGCCAGAATCCAAAGATATTTTCCCACAAGGTGAGCGGAGAAACGGGGGCAGCTGTGCGCAAAGACGTGATCGCGGCATGTGCATCATTCAGCAAACGCTTAATATGTGCCTGCCGTTCCCCGTCATCGACCATTTCCCAGTCGTCTGCATCTGCAAAAGTACTAATTGTCCTGTTTCCGAATTCCTCCAATGCACCGAAATGAAGGTTTTCCGGTGAGCCGTTCCATATTTCATCATAAGCCGCCAGATTATAGAGCTGCATGGCGAAGAACATGCCCAGCCGCCGCATGAAATAGGAAGCGGCCACTACTTCATTCGGACTCTGGCTGACAGTCTGTGCGACTTGTACCACGTTTTGTATCTTAGAAAGGTCCAGAACGTCTGAGAGCGTGAAAACGGGGTGTTCAGGTGTTGTCAGATAGATACTGTAACTATTCAATTCTCTGATTTGATCTGCTGTAAGTGTAGTCATAGTTTCAGTATAGTCAAACAGGCACTTGGAAACAACCGGCATGCGGCAGAAGCCCAACCAATTTACTAGGCCTTTACATACTATAGGCAGTGAAGAGGTGGTGAAGAGTGGAAACTCAACAATTGGCCCGTGATGAGTCATTTGAGGTGGAACAGAGGGAATGGAAGCGGCGTCAGCGCAAGGAGCGCGGCAAGCAGCTGCTGACGATTGTGTCCCCCATTTTTCTGCTGGTGCTGTGGGAAGTGCTGTCCAGAACAGGTGTCTTAGACATTCGATTTTTCCCTCCGCCCAGTACGATTGTGCAAACCTTTTTCGACATGATTGCGAGCGGTATGATGGCGAAGCACGTAGGCGTATCACTGTATCGGATTTTCATCGGATTTTTGGCGGGTGTCATTCCCGGTGTAATTATTGGTTTGCTGATGGGATTGTATTCGCCGATTCGGCATTTCGTACAGCCGATTGTCATGGCACTTATGCCGATTCCAACTTTGGCATTATTGCCGATTATTATTATTTTATTCGGTATTGGGGATCTGTCGAAAGTAGTGACGATTGCGGGAAGTGTGTTTTTCCCGGTAGTGATTAATACGGCAGCCGGTGTGCTCAATATTGATAAAATTTATCTGGATGTCGCCAATAACTACCAGACAAACCGGTGGAATTTCTTCTTTAAAATTGCTCTTCCAGGTGCATTGCCCGTCATGCTGGAAGGGATTCAGATGGGGCAGGCGATTGCGCTGCTGACCATTGTCGCGGCAGAGATGATGGGGGCCACTTCCGGAATCGGTTATTTAATCTGGACGTCATACAAGGCCTTTTTATTGCCTGAAATGTACGTCGGCTTAATTCTTATCTCGTTTTTTGGTTATTTATTTTCTATTATGCTGCGCGCGCTTCAAAATAAGTTACTGCCTTGGAGGTGAAAGAAATGGAGGGGACGCCAAAAATTACGGTGGATGGTCTGATGAAAGCTTTTTATAAGAAGCAGGGCAGTGTGGTGGCGCTTGAGAATATTTCCATGACAGTGCAAGAAGGCGAGTTTGTTTGTCTGGTCGGACCGAGCGGGTGCGGTAAGACGACCTTGCTGCGTATTTTGGCTGGGCTGGAACAGCCGAGTGTCGGCAGTTTTACGATTGCGACAGAGAATGAGGACCGCCCTTTGCAGTCGATGGTGTTTCAGGAGCGCGGTGTTATTCCGTGGCTGACTGTCCGGGAAAATGTGGCGTTCGGACTGAAGATGCGCAACTTGCCGAAAGCATTTATTGACGAGCGTACGGACTTTTATTTGAAAAAGACAGGATTAGAGCGTTTTTCTTCACTGTATCCGAAAGAATTATCCGGCGGAATGAAGCAGAGGGTAAGTATTGCGCGGGCATTCGCAAATGATCCGGAGATTCTGCTGATGGATGAACCGTTTGGGGCGCTGGATGAACAAAATCGATTCATTTTACAGGAAGAGCTATTAAGCATTTGGGCAGAGACGAAGAAGACGGTGCTGTTCATTACACACAGTATCGATGAAGCGTTGCTGCTGAGTGACCGGATATTATTAATGGGAGCACAGCCAGGGAAAATTATAGAGGAGATTATCATCGACAAGCCGCGGCCGCGTCAAATTGAAGATATCCGCAAAGATCCCGAAATGGCGGCGAAATTTATTGAAATCTGGCATCATCTGCAAGAAGAAGTACTGAAATCTAGGGAGTAAATGATAAAAGGAGAGATGACGTGGGGAAGTGGATGAAAAAAGCGGGCTTGTTCAGTGTGTTATCAATTGTTCTGATGATGGGTGCTTGTTCACCGAAAGAAGTAGTGAAGCCTGTAACGGGCAATGAAAAACCGGCGTCGGGTGATCTGGCTCCCCTCGAGAAGCAGGCGAAAGTATTTATTGCGGAAGACGGGGCGGCTTCCGGAGCGGGCTTCTATATTGCTAAAGAAAAAGGTTATTTTGAAGACTATAATATACGTGTCGACTTCGCAGATTTTGCGAACAGCGATGATATGCTACCGGCACTGGCGGCGGGAGAAGTGGATATTGCGGGCGGTGTTTCCACTGCATCTTTCTTTAACGCCATTGCACAAGGAATAGATGTCCGGATTATTGCAGATAAAGGCCACAACATGCCGGGTAAATCCTACTTCAGCTTCGTCATCGGTAATCACATGAAAGATCAGATTAAAGAATACAGTGACTTCAAAGGGAAGAAAATTGCCGTCTCATCCCGAAACTCGATAGACGGCTACATTTACCAAGAAATGCTGAAGCACGCGGGCCTAACAGAAGACGATGTAGAATATGTTCATATAGCTGACTTCGGTGCGATGCTTGGAGCGGTGGATTCAGGAACTGTCGATGCTGCACTGAATATCGAGCCGCTTATTGCGCAGGGAATCAGTAAAGGTTTCCACGTACGATTTGGAGACACAACCGATTATGCGCCTGAATCACAGATTGCGATGGTATTGGCTTCACCGCAGTTCATGGCGAATAAAGATTTATCACTGCGCTTCATGGCTGCCTATCTGAAGGGCGTGCGTGACTATAATGATGCGTTCTTTAAGAACAAAGATAAACAAGAAATCATCGATATTATGGTGAAACATACGGCACTGAAAGATCCTGAACTGTGGGAAAGAGTTTTTGTTACGGGACTTGATCCAAACGGCAAAATGTTCATTGACGATATCAAGAAGCAATATGAAACGTATAAAGCAAACGGAGCAATCCGCGGGGAAATTGATTTCGATAAATCGGTCGATCCGTCACTTGTAGAGCGCACCATTAAAGAAATCGGTCTGTATGAAGAATAACACTCAGTTCCTGCTTCGATGGTGAAGCAGGAGCTTTTTTTGTTATCGAAATATTGTGAGGTTACTGTATTTGACAAGAATTTCATGCTAAACTAATACGACTGATTAGCGGAAGCATGGTGAATAAAATGAAAAAATACATAGGTGAAATAGGCTTGACAGTGACCGCTGTCATTTGGGGAAGCGGCTTTGTGATGAGTGCGCTCGCATTGGATTACTATACGCCGTATCAAATTTTGGCGGTTCGATTTACAATCGGCGCATTACTGCTCGGGCTTGTGTTCCGTAAACGTCTGCACGATATGGACCGTGCTGTTTTGTGGAAAGGTGCCTTGCTCGGTGCCTTGCTTTATGCGGCGTTTGCGCTGCAGACAGTAGGCCTGCAGTTTACGACGCCTTCGAAGAATGCTTTTTTGACAGGCGTCAATGTAGTAATTGTCCCTTTTATTGCATTTGTTTTATATAAACGCAGACTGGATACGTTGGAGTTATTCGGAGCGGTGCTGGCGCTGATCGGAGTAGCGGTATTATCGCTGCAATGGTCGTCAAGCATCAATGTGGGGGATTTGCTGACACTTGGCTGTGCGGTGCTGTTTGCATTTCATATTTTCTACACAGCACGATTTGTCCGTTCGGAAGATCCGATTTTGCTGACATTGCTGCAAATGGCTTTCGCAGCAGTCATCGGGTGCCTGACGGTCCTTGGACTGGGCGAAACTTCATTTTCCATGGACCCCGCAGCGTTAAGTTCCGTAGTCTATTTGGCCGTTTTCTCCACGACACTTGCTTTTTTAATGCAAACAGTGGGACAGAAACATCTGTCGGAGACAAAAGCAGCGATTATTTTATCGACAGAATCGGTTTGGGGTATGATTTTTTCTGTAGCCCTTGCATATGAAATTCTGACGTTCCGAATGTTTCTCGGCGCGCTCATCATTTTCATTGCAATTTTATTGTCTGAAGTCAGACCGCAGCTTCTGAAAAAGCGTATCCCGCGGCAAATTCATGAACCTAAAATATAAACAGGGTTGTCCGGCAGATCAATTATTGATCAGCGGGCAACCCTGTTTTCTGTTCAGCCGTGTTTTGCAGCGAGTGACGTCTGATAACTGTGCAGTGACATACCGCCGATAATCACCAGCACTCCGGTTAATGAAAGTACGCCAGGCAATGGCAGGCCAAGCAATAGCATCTCACCGAGCATTGCGAAGAGCAGTTCAACAGACTGTGTGGCTTCCACTGCCGCAAGTTTGCCCTGATCGTGCTGCACCATATCGGTTGCCATGAAAAAGAGCGATGTCGCAATGACACCTGAACTTACCGCAACAATCAATGACTGCACAACCTGACTGGCAGAAGGTAAGCCGACTGTCGCCCATGCATAGAGCGCCAAGAGAAGCCAGACCGGGATAGTCATCAGCGTCATCGCCAGCACACGCTGAAACATGTCCAGTCTGCCGCCGACCAGTTTCATCATTTTCCGGTTGCCGAGCGGATATGCGAAGGCCGCAACGATAAGCGGCAATATGCCGAGCAAAATAATTTGCGCGGATACAGTGCTTGCATGAGGAATCTGTATCAGCACAACACCGGCTAAGATAACCAATGAAATCATCAAAGATATTGCGGGAATACGGTGGCGGAGTGTCTGGATTTCACCGCTTTCCGTTTTTACCTGGAACGTAAAGAAAGGAGCGAGCAGTACGCCTGCAACGATTGTCATTTGCCATGTTCCCGCAACGAGCCAACCGGGACTGTACCCCGCAGCAAATGTCAGCGGTCCATAGAATAATACAAATGCCACGAAACTCCAGATGAAAAAAAGCCGGGGTGCCGCCGTCATTTCACGTTTCATTCCTGGCAGCCCGCCGCGCATGGCGACAATGGCAATCAGAAACGGCACCATGAAGAAATAGCGCAGCGATGCACTCCACATCCAGCTGCCCCCGTCAAGCTCCATCGACCGGTTCAACACGAAGGTGACAGCAAAGAAGAGGGCAGATAAGATGCCAATTCCAATTGCTTTCATTTGCTTATCCGCGCTGCTCTTGGAGCTTCAGCGCTTCGATGATCACTTGCGTTGCCTTCACCATATTATCTGCTGAAATAAATTCATATTTGCCGTGGTAATTTTCACCGCCCGTGAAAATGTTCGGTGTCGGCATACCCATATAGGAAAGTTGGGAACCGTCAGTACCGCCGCGGATCGGTTCAATTTTCGGCTCAATATCCAGACTGCGGTAAACATCGGCCATCACATCCACAATTTCCATAACCGGTGTAATTTTTTCGCCCATATTGAAGTATTGATCTGTGACCGTCAGTTCTACGGCCTGCTCTCCGTACTTGTCCTGAAGCTGCTGGGCAGCGGTCCGGAAAAGCTCTTTCCTGGCTTCAAACGCATCCCGGTCAAAGTCACGGATAATGTACTGATATGTTGTTTTCTCTACAGAGCCATGCGCTTCCATCAGATGGATGAAGCCTTCATACTGCTCCGTCTCCTGCGGAATTTCATGCGGAGGCATCGCTTCCTGGAATTCAGCCGCAATCAGTAAAGAATTGACCATTTTGCCTTTTGCGGTTCCGGGATGAACGTTTGTGCCGTGGAATGTTATTTCCGCACCGGCCGCGTTGAAGCTCTCATACTGTAATTCACCGAGCGGTCCGCCGTCCATTGTGTAGGCGAACTCTGCACCGAATCGCTCGACGTCAAATTTATGCGGTCCGCGCCCGATTTCCTCGTCTGGCGTGAAGCCGACGCGTACTTTGCCGTGTTTGATTTCCGGGTGCTCGGCCAGATACTGCATCGCTGTCATGATTTCTGTAATACCGGCTTTATCATCTGCACCAAGCAGCGTTGTGCCGTCTGTTGTGATCAGCGTGTGCCCAACATAGTTGCGAAGCTCGGGAAACGCTTGCACACTCATGATTGTTGTGTCGTTGAGTGATATGTCTGTTCCGTCATAGTGATCGATGCGCTGCGGCTTGACGTTTTTGCCGGTATAGTCAGTGGCTGTGTCGACATGCGCCAGAAAGCCGACCGTCGGAAGCTTTTTGTCAGTGTTGGCGGGCAGTGTGCCGAACAAGTAACCATTTTCGTCCAACGAAATTTCCTCAAGTCCGATTTCTGCCATTTCTTTTTCAAGCATATGCAGCAGATCCCACTGTCCGGCAGTTGACGGCGTAGTTTCAGAAGTTGCATCTGATTGTGTGTCGATTTTAGCGTAACGAATGAATCGTTCAATCAATTGTTCTTTCATGCAGCAAGCTCCTCTCCAGTATGCGAATTTCTGTTTTCATTTTAACAGAAAGGTGTGCCAATTACGCTTAAAACGAATAAAAAAAGAACCGGAATATCCGGTTCTTTGTAAGTGAAAGAAGCTCTTTGCTGTTTATTGAAAACAGAGTAGTAATTGCTGTTGATCGGCCGCTGCACTGAAGCTGCCAGTTCTTTGTCGTTCCTGCCATTACGTAAAGATATTAATGGTTGTAATGATGATCGGCATCGAGACGACGTCTATGAGGAAGGCGCCGACGATGGGCACGATCAGAAACGCTTTGCGTGACGGGCCGTAGCGAGCCGTAACCGCAGCCATATTCGCCATGGCATTCGGGGTCGCACCCAGGCCGTGTCCTGCGAAACCGGCAATCATGACTGCTGCGTCGTAGTCTTTGCCGAGAATGCGGAATAAGACAAAAATCGCGAACAGTACGACGAAAAGTACTTGTACAAATACGATCACCAGCAATGGAAGCGCCAAATCTGCCACTTCCCATAGCTTGATGCTCATTAACGCCATGGACAGGAAAATACCGAGCGATACATCGCCGATTAGGTTGATGCTTGTCATATGGACTGCATCTTCCTTCACGCGGTCAACGATATTCCGGACAATCACCGCAACAAACATTGCGCCGACGTAACCCGGCATGACAAACCCAGTAGCGTTTGAGAATAAATCACCGATAAATGTGCCGCCTGCGATACAAAGCGTAATCAGTAATGTCTGTATTATGAAGTTGTCTGTATTGATCGGCTTTTCAAGTGATTCTACAGAATAAGCTTCTTCATGTTCAACTTCTGTGGATTTCAAATCATATTTATTAATCAGGTATTTTACGATAGGTCCGCCTACCAGTCCGCCTGCCACAAGTCCGAAAGTAGCTGCGGCAATCCCGATGGACAATGCCGAATCGATGCCGAGTTCCTGCAGTGTCTGACCGTAGGCTGTTGCTCCGCCGTGTCCGCCTTCCATGGATACAGCGCCTGCCATCATCCCGATTAATGGATGAAGATTAAATAAATAAGACATTGAAACACCGATAACGTTCTGTGCCAATGCCAGGAAACCGCACGCGACCCAGTAGATGATCAATAGCTTTCCGCCCAGACGAATCAGACGGAAGCTGGCACCCAGACCGACTGTCGTGAAAAACGTCAGCATGAATAAGTTTTGCAGCGAAGTATCCAATGTGAAACTCAGTAAATCAAAGTATTTCAAAATTGTCGCCAAAATTGCGAATAGTAATCCGCCGACCACAGGGGCCGGGATACAGAACTTCTGGAGAAAGCCGATTTTACGTACTAACATCGTCCCCAAGGTCAGAAGTGCCAACGCAAGAAACAGCGTGGTTATTTGATTCAGCTCAATTGTCATGTGATTCGACCTCCCAGCAATGCATAGATTGCTTCATTTGTTAGATAGGCCCCGAGTTTGACCGTTTGATTATGCTGGTCAAGTGACGGGTTTATTTCTGAAATGTCGAATGAAAGGGTTTTCTTATGCGATGCAGCGGTTTGAATGAACGAACGCACGGTCAACGGATCCAATCCGAATGGAGACGGCGCACTTACACCGGGAGCAAATGCAGAATTCAGGACATCAGAGCACAATGTTAGCAAAACAGCATCTTGTTTTTCAATGAATAACTGTATTTTTTCTAATGTCTCGTTCAAAGGCCTCGACATAATTTCTTGTTCCATGACATATGTCACGCCTTTTTTATCGGCTTCTGCAAATAATGTATCTGTATTTCCAAACTCTTGAATGCCAAGGACCAAGTAGTCAACATTCATATCTGCATCAAGCATTTGTTTGAACATCGTACCTGAAGAAGGCTGTTCATCGTAACTGCGCAGATCAAAATGTGCATCGATATTAATGACACCGAGCTTCGCATCCGGGCCTAAAAATTCGCGCACTCCGAGATAATGGCCATATACAGTTTCATGCCCGCCGCCTAAAATGACAGGTTTGGCGTGACGTTGAAGACTTCTTTTGACGACTGCGCCAAGTTCAGCTTGTGCATGTTCTAATTGACCGTCAGTACATACGACAGTGCCCACATCAACCAGGTCACAGTCAGCGGGCAGGCGCCACGGCAATTTAGCGAGTTCACTGCGCAAAGCATCCGGTCCTTCGGCAGCACCGAGTCTGCCGTTATTTCGACGTACACCTTCTTCGGAAGAAAATCCGATCAGTGCACAGGTTTTATTGATAGCGCTTTCTTTTAGCTCGGAAAGTTGGACAATTTGGTGCATACGGAATGCGGTTCTATCGGTCTTACTGTCCGTACGGCCGGACCAGAACTTTTCATTTGTTTGAATTAACAATATACTTCACCCTTTCCCGCATGATACTCTTACTATAATGGTTTTGATTTATTAATTCTAATACATCTTTTTCATATATTCATGCATTCAGGCTATAGATAGGGGTGGAATAAATGGAATTCAAGCAACTGCAATATTTTGTAATGGTCGTGCAGCAATCCAGTTTTTCGGAAGCGGCCAAAAAACTTCATCTGTCACAGCCCTCGCTCAGTAAAGCAATTAAAAACTTGGAAGCAGAAATAGGGTTCCGTTTGCTGGAGCGGACTACGAAACATATCCGGCTCACGGAATCGGGCCAAGTGATTTATGAGCGCGCACTGCAGATTCTTAATGAAACAGATATTTTGCAGCAGGAAATTAAAGAAGTAAAGTGGACAGGCAGCGGCATTGTGCAAGTCGGCATGATTGAGTCTGTAAAGAATTGGATTCCTGCGGTGCTGCATGCATACCAGAAGGAGTTTCCTTCGATGAGAGTGAAATTAATAGAAGTATTGAGCCGGGAAGATGTTGAGCGAGCGCTCCGTCAGTATTCGGTTCATGCTTGTTTGACAAACCAGTACATCGACGCCCCGGATATTCATTCGATTCCGCTTTATAACGAACAGCTCGCGGTCATTATGCATCCTGATCACCGGCTGGCTGGCCAGGAATCCATTACGCTGGCTGACCTGGAAGACGAGACGTTTATTGTCACGAGTGTGGGTTTGCAGACGAGACAGGATATATTCACTGCCTTCGCAGAAGAAGGAGTTCCGATGACTATTCGTTATGAAGTGGAACGATTCGAAACGATTGTGGAGCTGGTGAGGGCAAATATTGGAGTGTCGATTATTCCGAGGAATTACTTTTCCGATCGGCCGGACCCGTCCATAGTAATTAAAACGACGAACTCCAAAACGCTGACGCGTACTGTATATATCACCTATTTAAAAAACCGCTACATGTCTCCTGCAATTGAAGTGCTGATACGGCGCCTGAAGACTCCATTTATCACTCCTTCACAGCGGACGGAAAGGGAGGAGCGGGATGAATAAAATTCTATTTGGGCTTTTGGTTGTCATTACGACGGCATTGATGGGGTCCTCATTTGCAGTAGGTAAAATTGGGCTGGAATATTCTTCACCGCTGCTATTGGTAGCACTGCGGTTTTCCATTGCGGGCGCGATTATGGCGGTGATTGTAAAGATAATGAAAAAGCCGCATCCAAAAACGATCGGGGAGTGGAAGTGGCTCGTGCTGATAGGGTCACTGCAGACCGCTGCGGTCATGGGCTGTATCTTTATCGCGCTCCGTACGATTACGTCTGGTGAAACATCTATTCTGACATTCACCAACCCGCTGCTTGTAGTAGTCATCGGAACACTTGTATTGAAGATCCGTTATCGTCTGCAGCAGTGGGTTGGTGTCATTTGCGGTCTGTTTGGTGTGTTCATCACAATGGGCGGGCACTTGGACTTGAAAATCGGTACAGTATTAGGGTTTCTTTCTGCAGTAGCCTGGGCTTGTGCAACACTTCTCGTCAAAGTGCATGGCCACCGTTTCGATACGTGGGTAATGACAGCGTATCAAATGCTGTTTGGCGGATTGATTTTATTCGCCGCGAGTTATGTACTGGAAGAACCGTTTTTTGAAGTGAATGCGCTGTCACTGGCAATTCTCGGGTGGCTGGCGATTGCTGCATCAATTGTACAATTTTCTATTTGGTTTTATTTACTGCAGACAGGAAATCCGGAACGGACGAGTGCATTTTTGTTTTTGGCACCGTTTTTCGGCACATTATCCGGCTGGGTGTTATTGAACGAGAGATTGTCGATGAGTTTAATCTTTGGCGGTATGCTTATCAGTTTGGGTATTTTCCTTGTAAACTGGCGCAGCAAGAAAGAGTTAAGCCGTTTGTCTAGTTGACTTGCCACAGACGGCGGCAGCCATCAAGTTCAATGAAGGAAGATTGTTTTATACTCTCTGGCATGCTCATGAAAGAGTATAACTAGCACGCAAAAAAATAGCCCTGCATATAGCTGCAGGGCATAAAAACATAGATTATTGTACCTTGTAATTTTTGTGTGCAACGACAGTCATATTGGAAGCTGCTCCAATTTGCTCTGCGTCTGCTTCGGAAATTTTCACAATGACAGAGTTTTCAAGAATTTTGAAGATAGTTCCGGAAACTTCATGTTCATTACGGTTGAAAGATATGACTTCGTCTACATATCGTGAGGCCACAAAATCAGAAACTGGACGATCTTTACGTGGGAATGCCAATCGAATCATCTCCTTCGGTAGTAAGAATCTCGTCTGTCACAATATGACATTGAAATCAGACGGAAAGTGTGTACAATAGCTTACTATATCTATTATAACACATTTCGCAAAATATTTCAGAATACTAGAAGTTTGTCAAATGAGCAAGTGTTTTGTCGAATGAATTTCGATAGATTGATTCCCGTACAGTTATGGAGGGAACGTTCGATAGGGCAGTAAACACATGAAAACTTTTCTATTGACATTATACCTTAGGGGGTATATTGTTAAGTTAACACAAAGGAGAGTGAGCGATATGGAATACGATGACAAAGTAAAAAACCGGTTAAAACGTCTTGAGGGGCAAATTAAAGGTGTCTTGCGTATGATGGAAGAGGGGAAAGACTGTAAAGAAGTCATTACCCAATTGTCTGCCAGTCGTTCTGCTATCGACCGCACGATTGGTGTAATTGTGAGTTCCAACTTGATTGCATGCATGGAAAATCTGGACGAGGCCGATGACCGCACACATGAGGCCATAATTAACGAAGCGGTGGATCTTTTGGTAAAGAGTCGATAAGCAACAAATCTTGACTCTTTTTTTTATATAATATAATATACCCCCGTAGGTATATAGAGCAAAGATAACTACAGAAGGGAACGAGAACATGTCAGAACAAAAGAAGACAACGATTGTGTTATTCAGCGGAGATTATGATAAAGCGATGGCTGCATACATTATCGCGAACGGCGCAGCAGCTTATGACCACGAAGTAACGATTTTCCATACATTTTGGGGCTTGAATGCATTGCGCAAAGATGAACCGATTAAAAGCAATAAGAGTTTTATTGAGAAGGCATTTGGAAAAATGATGCCGCGCGGGGCCGACAAAATGGGACTTTCCAATATGAATTTCGCAGGTATGGGTCCTAAAATGATCAAACAGGTCATGAAAAAGCATAATGCAATGACGCTGCCGCAGTTAATTGAAATGGCGATCGAACAGGATGTAAAACTGATTGCCTGTACGATGACGATGGATTTGCTTGGACTTGGACAAGACGAACTGCTTACAGAAGTGGAATACGGCGGTGTGGCGGCTTACTTAGGTGAAGCGCAGGATGGTCAAGTCAATTTATTCATTTAATTTTTTTAATAAAATAAATACCCCGCGGGGTACCGGAGGGATACGATGATTAAAACAGACAAAGTATTGGATGCAAAGGGACTTGCCTGTCCGATGCCAATTGTGAAGACGAGAAAGGTCATGAAGGATTTGGAAGGCGGCCAAGTGCTCGAAGTCCAGTCAACGGATTCAGGAACAGCCGCAGACTTACAGGCATGGGCAGAAAGTACGGGACACCAGTATGTTGGGAACGTGCAGGAAGCAGGCGTATGGCGCCACTTTTTGCGAAAAGCAGGACAGGAAGATCAGCTGCAAACTGAGTACCCAGTTACGGTGGGAAATGATCAGCTGCTGGAACATTTGAAGAATCCCGACGCCGTACTGATTGACGTTCGGGAGGAAGCTGAATATGCTTTCTCTCACATACCCGGGGCCCTATCGATACCGCTTGGCGAGCTGGAAGAGAGAATGACCTATCTAAGTAAAGACAGTAAGTTGTTTATCGTCTGCAGAACGGGTAACCGCAGTGATATGGCTTGCCGAAAATTAGCCGCTGCCGGATACGAATGTGTCACGAATGTGATTCCCGGCATGTCTGAATGGAAAGGTGAAACAGAAAATACAACGGGGGGTATGGATAAATGAGAACCATTCAATCGAGTGAAGTTGCGAAAAAAGTGATTGCGAAGGAACCGCTATTCATTCTGGATGTCCGGAATACAGATGCATTCGAGGATTGGAAGATTGAAGGAGAACAAGTGCGCCACTTGAACGTGCCCTATTTTGAATTACTGGACGGTATCGAAGAGATTGCGGACCAGCTGCCAAAAGATGAAGAGATTTTAGTTGTCTGTGCAAAAGAAGGTTCGTCCGTCATGGTAGCAGAAATTCTTCAGGAAGAAGGATACAACGCGGGGTATTTGGAAGGCGGGATGAAAGCTTGGAGCGAGTACTTGGAGCCGGTGAAGATTGCTGATTTGAAATCAGGCGGCGAGCTCTATCAATTTGTCCGTCTCGGTAAAGGGTGTCTGTCTTACATGGTCATTTCCGGCGGAGAAGCAGCCATTATTGATGCAACACGCATGACAGACGTTTTCATAGATTTTGCCGAACAAAAAGGCGTTAAAATAACCCATGTACTGGATACACATCTGCACGCGGATCATATTTCCGGCGGCCGTCATATAGCACAAGCTGCGGGCGCTGTGTATTGGCTGCCGCCAAAAGACGCAGAAGAAGTGATATTTGAATATGCTGCATTAGAAGGCGGCACATCGATTCAGATCGGCGAAACGAACATCGATATCCAAGCGCTTTATTCTCCCGGACACACAATCGGTTCGACTTCATTCATTGTAGATGACAGCTATTTGATGACGGGAGATATCCTGTTCATCGATTCTATAGGCCGTCCTGATTTGGCTGGATTGGCAGACGACTGGGTGGGAGATCTGCGCGAATCTTTGTATAGCCGCTATCAAAAGTTGTCAGAAGATCTGACGGTGCTGCCCGCTCACTTCATGATTATCGAAGAGTTGAATGAGGACGGCAGTGTTGCTGAGAAGCTCGGTGTATTATATGAGCGTAACCACGGGTTGAATATTGAAGACGAAGAGCAGTTCAGAGAACTCGTGACAGGCGACTTGCCTCCGCAGCCAAATGCTTATCAGGAAATCCGCCAGACGAATATGGGTAAGATTCAGCCGGATGAAGAGACGCAGCGTGAAATGGAAATCGGTCCGAACCGCTGTGCAGTACGATAATCCGCTGATTAGTATAACGATGATACTTTCTTCTGAGACAGACTGCACTATAAAAACACAAATAAAAGGAGAAGATAGATATGAATTCAACAAAATTTTTAGACGCTAAAGGCCTGGCATGCCCAATGCCAATCGTACGTGCGAGGAAAGCAATGAAAGATCTGCAGATGGGAGATATCCTGGAAATTCATACAACTGACAAAGGTTCGGTGGCCGATCTGACAGCGTGGGCTGCGGCAGGCAATCACGAAATAAAGGATCAGAAGCAAGAGTCTGATATCTTTAAGTTCTGGATTCAAAAAGGGTAAACTTAAAACAGAGGGAATGATTACCTCCCTCTTTCATAAGGGAGAAGGGAGGACATCATGACTATTTCATTTATTATCACTATCTTCCTCATCGGATTCGTCGGCTCGTTTCTTTCAGGCATGATGGGAATCGGCGGCGCAATAGTCAAGTACCCCATGCTGCTGTTTATCCCGGCGCTGTTGGGATTCACCGCATTTACACCGCACGAGGTATCGGGGATCACTGCAGTGGAAGTATTCTTCGCTTCGCTTTCGGGCGTCTGGGCATACCGCAAAAGCAATCTGATTTTGAAGCCGCTTGTTCTGTATATGGGAATCAGCGTCCTGGCCGGCAGTGCGCTCGGAGGATTAGGCTCCAGTCTGTTATCGGAAGCTGCCGTGAATATCGTCTACGGTGTTCTCGCGGTAATGGCGGCAATCATGATGTTTGTTCCGAAAAAGGGGCTAGATGATATACCGATTGAAGATATTACATTTAATCGTTTGGTCGCTTCCGGTGCGGCGTTCATTGTTGGTCTCGCGGCAGGAATTGTCGGGGCTGGCGGGGCTTTCATTATGGTGCCGGTCATGCTGGTGATCTTAAAGATCCCGACGCGCGTCACAATTGCCACGTCACTGGCCATTACGCTGCTGTCATCAGTCGGGTCTGCCAGCGGGAAGCTGTTCACGGGGCAGGTGCCGTATGGTCCCGCGCTTGTGATGATCGCCGCCAGTGTCATTGCTGCTCCAATCGGTGTAAAAGCGAGCCGCAAAGTCAACACGAAAGTACTGCAAGGCATCCTCGCAGTGTTGATTGTTATTTCTGCTGTGAAGATTTGGTGGGATATCTTTTAGTAGGGCCTATAATGAAAGTGCAAGCGCCGGAGCATGGGACAACACCCCTGCTCCGGTGCTTTTCTTTTTGTGCGTAATAACTGGATTACAGCGGTTGCCGTCATTGTTATAAGAGAAGCAAGACGTCATTGAAGTCACTGCGGCGCTGGCGGATGGCTACGCAATGAGCCAGACAGGGAAGGGCATCCTGTCAGTCTCATCACTTCGCCGACCGCTTGTAAGGCGCCTCCGTTTAGTTAGGGGGAATCACTTTGGCTTCTGGTTTTGGAAAGGTGATGGGCAAATGCTGTGCAGGCGGTTTTGGTTTTTGTGCATCATAACTGGGTTACACCAGTTGCCATCTTTGTAGCAGAAGAAGGGGAACGTCATTGAAGTCACTGCGGCGCTTGCGGATGGCTTCCGCAATGAGCCAGACAGGAAGTGCGCCTGTCAGTCTCATCGCTACGCCTACCGCTTGTAAGGCGCCTCCGTTCAGTTAGGAGAAAGCGAAAAATGACACGTCTTTTGCCAAAGCGTACATCAGTCATCTAGTAGTCGCTGAACTTCTTCTCTTTTAAAAGAGTACTTAGTTTGCTTCCACTAAGCAGTGCAGGCACAACTGCGGGGTCGGCCGAAGTCATGAGCCAGCTGGCGCGCTCTTCGCCAGCTGGCTCATGACGTAAGGCAATCCCCCACGTGCCGGCGCGGGTCCTAAAAGCGGACACTTACTAACTTCAATCCACGACAACGAGTCGAGCTACGATCCCAAAACAGAGACAGAACGGCATTGTACCCACTGCGGCGCTTGCGGATGGCTACGCAATGAGCCAGACAGGAAGATCGCCTGGCTGTCTCATCACTTCGCCGACCGCTTGTAAGGCGCCTTCGTTTAGTTAGGGGGAAGCAAAACATGACACGTCATTTGCCAAAGCATACGCTAGTCGTCTAGTAGTCACTGCACTTCTTCTCTTTTAAAAGAGTACTCGGTTTGCCTCCACTCAGCAGCGCAGGCACAACTGCGGGGTCGGCCGAAGTCATGAGACAACTGGCACGCACTATCGCCAGCTGGCTCATGACGAAAGGCAATCCCCCACGTGCCTGCGCGGGTCCTAAGAGCAGACACTTGCTGACTTCAATCCCCGACAACCGATCGAGCTACGACCACAAAACTAGAGACAGAACGGCATTGAACTCACTGCGGCGCTGGCGGATGGCTACGCAATGAGCCAGACAGGAAGACCGCCTGTCTGGCTCATCGCTACGCCTACCGCTTGTAAAGCGCCACCGTTCAGTGAGGGGGAAGCAGAATATGACACGTCTTTTGCCAAAGCATACGCCAGTCGGCAACCAGTCACTGCACTTCTTCTCTTATAAAAAAGTAACCTGGCTTGCTCCCACACAGCAGCGCAGGTACAACTGCGGGGTCGGCCGAAGTCAGGAGACAACTGGCACGCACTTCGCCAGCTGGCTCATGACGTAAGGCAATCCCCCACGTGCCTGCGCGGGTCCTAAGAGCAGACACTTGCTGACTTCAATCCCCGACAACCGATCGAGCTACGACCACAAAACTAGAGACAGAACGGCATTGAACTCACTGCGGCGCTGGCGGATGGCTACGCAATGAGCCAGACAGGAAGACCGCCTGGCTGTCTCATCACTTCGCCTACCGCTTGTAAGGTGCCTTCGTTCAGTTAGGGGAAGCAGAATATGACACTTCATTTGCCAAAGCAAACACCAGTCGGCAACGAGTCAATGCATTTCTTCTCTTTTAAACAACAACCTGGCTTGCTTCCACTCAGCAGCGCAGGCACAACTGCGGGGTCGGCCGAAGTCATGAGACAACTGGCGCGTTCTATCGCCAGCTGGCTCATGACGAAAGGCAATCCCCCACGTGCCTGCGCGGGTCCAAAAAGTGGACACTCACTAACTGCAAACCCCAACAAACAGTCGAGCAACGACCCAAACCAGTGCAAAAACAAACTACCCCCGGCAGAACACTTCCCCAGGAAACAAAGAACAGCATAACTCGCCTTGCCCCTGGCCTAAAGAAAATAACGCTACTTTCTAAACATTCCATCAATAGTTCCTTGCAATAGCATCCGAATAGCTTTATACTATTTTTCAAGATGGAAAACGAATAGACGTACTCTTATCAAGAGCGGCGGAGGGATTAGGCCCTATGATGCCCGGCAACCGGCGAAAGCAAAGGTGCTACTTCCTACAAACTCCCAGCAGTTTGGAAGATAAGGAGAAATGAGCGAAAGCATAGCCCTCTTCTTATTACGGAAGAAGGGCTTTTTGTATACCCGGGAGTGCTGCGCGCGTCCTCCAACGCCTGCCGCAGCCGGATGCCCTCTTACGCTTTTCAGTGTCCAGCTTCAGAGGGCAGCTGCTCGGGACGTTTCGGACTGACCGCAAAGGAGAAGAGCGCTCCTTTTAGTTCAGACCTCCAACGCCTGCCGCAGCTGGATGCCCTCTTACGCTTTTCAGTGTCCAGCTTCAGAGGGCAGCTGCTCGGGGCGTTTCGGACTGACTGCAAAGGAGAAGAGCGCTCCTTTGAGTTCAGACCTCCAACGCCTGCCGCAGCTAAACGCCCTCTTACGCTTTTCGGTGTTCCATCAATACATGAAAAAGGGGAATGGTTATGACGAATTTACAGCCGGAAACGATATTATTACATGGAGGACAGAAGCCGGATCCTGACACAGGCTCACGTGCTTTGCCGATTCATCGTACGACCTCTTATGTATTCAAAGACACGGAACATGCACAGAATTTATTTGCTCTGAAAGAGGCGGGCAATATTTATACGCGTATCACTAATCCGACAGTGGCGGTATTTGAAGAGCGTGTGGCACAGCTTGAAGGCGGAACGGCAGCAGTGGCGCTGTCTTCGGGAATGGCGGCGATTGCTTTTTCCATTATGAATATTGCAGGAGCAGGCGATGAAATCGTTGCAGCAAGCAATCTGTACGGAGGTACATACAATTTATTCGTTGTCACATTACCGCGTTATGGTATTACAGTGAAGTTTGTAGATTCATCGGATCCGAAGAATTTTGAAGCAGCCATTACAGATAAAACGAAAGCGTTGTTCGCAGAAACGATCGGTAACCCGAGCCTGCAGGTCCTCGATGTAGAAGCGGTTGCGAACATCGCGCATGAGCACGGAATTCCATTGCTTGTGGATAATACGTTCCCCTCTCCTTATGGATCCAATCCCATTGAGTACGGGGCGGACGTAGTCATCCACTCGGCAACGAAATGGATTGGCGGACATGGTACAACAATCGGCGGCGTGGCGGTCGATGCAGGGAAATTTGACTGGACGCAAGGGAAGTTCCCAGGCTTCACGGAGCCAGATGAATCCTATCATGGCCTGCGCTACGGAATCGATACTGCGGCAGCTGCATTCGCGACAAAGCTGCGTGTGCAATTGCTGAGAGACTTCGGCCCATGTCTCGCGCCTGACAGTGCATTTAACTTGCTGCAAGGACTGGAGACGCTTCACTTGCGTGTGCCGCGCCACAATGAAAATGCGCAAAAGGTTGCTGCGTTCCTGAAAGATCATCCGGCAGTAGAATGGGTGACATATACAGGGCTTGAAGACCATCCGACAGCAGAACTGGCGAATAAGCACTTGAAGAACGGCTACGGTTCGATCATCATTTTCGGCATCAAAGGCGGCCGCGATGCAGGAAGACAAGTCATCGATAACGTGGAAATCTGGTCCCATGTCGCGAACGTAGGGGATGCAAAATCGTTAATCATTCACCCTGCTTCTACTACCCATCAGCAGCTGTCTGCAGAAGACTTGAAAAATTCCGGAGTCAGCGAAGAATTAATCCGCTTATCTGTCGGATTGGAATCGCCTGACGATATCATTGCAGATTTGAAACAAGCCATTGAAAAGGCAGTAAACTAACATAGAAAAGGAGCACCCTCGCATAAGCGGGGATGCTCCTTTTTTTACGGTCTGTGTATTCGTTTTCGCTCTTCTTTCAACGATTTTAACAGTGAGGTGACCATCATAATAAGTATGATGGAGAATGGCAAGGCAGCGATAATAATGACGTTTTGCAGTGCATTCAATCCGCCTACGTACAATAAAATGATCGCGATGGAAGATTGAATGACTCCCCAGATAATCTTCAAATTATTTGGCGGCGTCAATGAGCCGTGGGACGACTGCATGCCAAGTACAAACGTGGCGGAGTCTGCTGACGTGATGAAAAATGAAATGATCAGCAAAACCGCAATTACTGAAATGACAAATGACCAAGGCAAATCGCTGAACATCTCGAAAATCGTCAGCTCGGCTGCGGTAGAAGCCAGATCGATGATGCCTTCTCTTTGTGTTTCAATCGCTGTCGTACCAAACGCCGCGAACCAAATTGCGCTCAATACGGTCGGCACAACCAACACCCCGATCATGAATTCCCGAATGGTCCGGCCTTTTGATACGCGGGCAATGAACATGCCGACAAACGGCGACCAGGCGATCCACCAAGACCAATAGAATAGCGTCCAGTCATTCAGCCATGAACGGTTTTCGGGTGTCAATGGCGCAGTGCGGAAGCTCATACGGATCAGATGTTCCAAGTAGCCTCCAATAGAATCAGTAAACATATTGAATATCAATAGTGTGGGGCCTAGCGCGATGACGAAAATTAACAGTGCCAGTGCCAGAACCATGTTCGTATTGGATAAAATTTTGATTCCTTTACCAAGTCCGCTCCATGCGGAAATCAAAAATAGTACTGTTACAATCGCAATAATGACAAACTGTGACCAGAAGCCGATCGGGACACCAAATAAATAGTTCAATCCGGCGTTAATCTGAACAGCTCCAAATCCAAGCGATGTTGCTACGCCGAATACGGTAGCAAAAATTGAAAATATGTCTATCACTGTGCCCAGTTTTCCGTCTACACGATCGCCGAAAATCGGACGGAGTGTAGCAGAAATAAGACCGGGCTGTCCTTTACGGAACTGGAAGTATGCAAGAACCAAAGCCGTCATGCCGTAAATAGCCCACGCATGGAATCCCCAGTGGAAAAACGTTTCGCGCATGGCTTCTTTATAAGCAGCTTTCGTTTCCGGAGCCGTCGTCGCTGGATCTACAGCATAATGCGAGAGCGGTTCTGCTGCTCCGTAGAACACAAGTCCAATTCCCATACCGGCGGAAAACAGCATGGCAAGCCATGACAGCATTGAAAATTGCGGGCGGTCCTTATCTTTTCCTAAGCGAATTCGGCCAATAGGGCTGAATATCAAAAATACTGAAATGAAAAACAGTATAGAGACGGTCAGTAAATAATACCAGCCGAAAGAATTTGAAATGAAATCTTTTATGATAGATGTGACATTCTCAAAATGATCAGGCGCAATCACGCCGTACCCGACCGCGATGATGACAGCGGCGAGCGTTATATAAAATGTTATTGAAACTTTTCTCATAAATCCCCCTTATTTTGGATATAGATTCTTTTGCTGCAGTTAGCCAATTAGCGAAAAATTGCACATATACACTTTACAGTACCCGTTTGTTGATTAGATAAACATAAAAAGTAGTATAACTTTTTTATGGATGTCTTACAAATGAAAAGCGTAATTTTAAAAGGTTATTGGGTCATCTGTGTTATATTAAAACAAAGTTTTCTACTATCCGAGGATTATTCTTGGGCGAAAACGCAGAAAGTGAAGCCGTGCTATACTATAGAAACAATAGAAATGAGGAGGAGATTTTCATGCAATATTCACAACCTAAAATGCTTCAACTCGTTAAGCAGAGCCCCGAGTTAAACAGACAATTGAAAGCTATCATGAAAGAGCATGAACTTGAGAAGAGCTTTGCCTTAAAAGCGCTTTATCATGCAGAAGTAAAGGATGGCGGCAAGCACCAGCGGGCTTATCAGGACCTGTAAGTTCAATTATTCCATACTGTCTGCTTTTCATGCAGAAGTGCGGGGTGCCGAATGTAAATTATGTATAGAAAAAGAGCAGCCGCGCCGGCTGCTCTTTTTTTCGGCCGAATATAATCCGAAGTGACTTGAAATAACACCCTATATGTACAGAGTGCCAATCTATTCACCGTTTTAGGAAGGATTAACAGGATAGTCACCATCTGCTTGCGCATTTTTCTTATCCTTCTTCGAGTTCGCATTATGCTTCTTCGCTGCATCATTTTGTCCGATTACATCAAAATCATCCGGACTCAGATCATAGCCGTATCCGTACTCTTCGCGCATTTTTTCATTTTGTTTGTTTTTCTTTTTATTCGGCATGAATGTCACCTCCATTATGGAAGTGTGGCTTTTTTATTGGAGAATATACGCCGGGTATGAGCGCTTGCGAAGGTGCTATGATCGCTTCATTGGAAATAAGATCGGTTGCGGGACAGCTGTGATCGCCTCCAGGTTATGTATGAGCGGTTCCGGGATGATTTGAGCGGCTGCGGCGCTGTATTGAGCGCGGAGGATTCGTCCAGCAGCTTCTTAAGAATTTCTTCAGATTTATCCTCAAACTTTGTTAAGAGTTGGGTGATAGAATGTAGTTATTGATGAGGCGGGGTGAAGGATATGAAAGAGTTTACTGTTCTGGTTGCGGATGACGATAAGGAAATTCGTGAAGGAATTGAGATTTATTTGAAAAATGAAGGATATCATGTGCTGAAAGCGAAAGATGGTCAAGAAGCACTGGAGTTATTGACGTCCCATGATATCCATTTACTGATTTTAGATATTATGATGCCAAATATGGATGGGATCACGGCGACATTCAAAATACGGGAACTGCAAAATATCCCAATCATCATGTTGAGTGCAAAAGTGGAGGATTCAGATAAAATTCACGGGCTGTCGGTCGGCGCGGACGATTATGTGACGAAACCGTTTCATCCGCTTGAACTGATGGCGCGGGTAAAGTCGCAGCTTCGCAGGTATGTGCAGCTTGGGACATATGAAGGACAGAAAATCATTGAAGTCAACGGGCTCGTTCTGAATGAAGAAGAAAAAGAGCTGACGGTGGATGGGACACCGGTCCGGCTGACTCCGATTGAATTTAAAATCACAGAACTGTTGATGAAACATCCTGGCCGCGTATTTTCTATTAATGAAATTTATGAACGCGTATGGAATGAAGAAGCCTATAACGCAGAAAATATTGTGGCGGTGCACATCCGGAAAATCCGGGAGAAAATTGAGGCGGATCCTAAAAATCCCCGATATGTGAAGGTGGTGTGGGGCGTTGGCTACAAAATCGAGAAATAGAAACGGACTTTTCCTATCGCTCATTGCGATTGCGCTCGCACTGGGCAGTCTCGCATATTGCGCATCTTTTGCGGTCGACCTTTTCGTCAGTGGATGGGAACGGCTGAGCTTTGCTGCCGATTACTTCGGGAGAATCATCAGGGGAGGAGCTGTGTGATGAATAAACAGATAAAACTCGCCGTCTGGTCAGCGCTCGTAACGCTTGTGTTAATTGCACTGCCATCCGTCATTCATTATGCACCACAGCTTGTCGGCAAGTCATTTACAGACCAGCGTGACTTTAAATACAGAGTGCAACAAACATACGACAATCTGTCAGCAGCCGTACTGAATCCGCTTGATTTGGAAAAAGCCGAGAAAGAACTGCGTGTTTTTCCAGGCGAAATTGCGGAGCACCGGGAACGTTACGGCACGCTGACTGAGCAGCTGGACAATATCCAGCAACAATATGCGGACCGGATTACAGAGGCAAAAGACAGCGAAAATGAAACTTTGCTGCTGGCGCTCGTCAAAGAGCGAAATATGAAAATTGACGACATACAGAAGAACTTTGAAAGCGACAGTTATGTAGAAGATAAAATTCGGTCAGAAAAAGCTGCAAATCTGGCGCGCTTTATAAAAGAAACGAAAAATAACCTGGATATGAATTTGCCGATCTCCTATGACTTGGTTAACACGGAAACAGGAGAACGCTTTACTAAAGGTAATATTGAGAAAGCAGCGCTGTACCGGGAAGTCTTTGACGACGCCCGCGGTTATTTTAAGGCTGACTCCGCAGTCTATGACAACGGCTATTCTGACTATTCAATGGATGAAGAAACGTCATTCGACGGGGAAGCGAGTATCAGCAATCCGCCTGAATATTTTAAGGGCACCATCATAATCCCGTCAGACGCGGCAACCATTGGTGCACTTGCTCAGGAGAATGACGCTTTTATCCGCGGGAAATACATGCTCTATGCGCTGTGGATTGCGGGTGCCCTTGCATTGGCAGCATTATTGACCGTCATAAAGTTCCGGAAAGAGTGGGTCTTGAATGTTAGGTTTTCTGCTGTCTATGCACGATGGAAAGTGGATGTGAGAATCGCTCTCGTTCTATTGACGGGATTTGTCTTGGCCATCTATATACAATCTGCGGTTTATAGAGTGTTAAACCAATTCACTTATCTGACTTTAGGGGCAGCCGGTAATATGGTCGTCAGTTTCTTTCTGTTCGGCGTTCTGTTAACAGCATTGCTGGCATTTCAAACAGTACATGTAGTCGAGCTTTACAAGAAGACCAGTCAATGGGAAAACGCATGGCGTGAAAGCTTTGCATTGCAATTTGTGCGCGATGTTAAGGGGCTATTTGACAATCGGACAATCGGTGTGCAATTGCTTGTATTGCTGGTCATATTTTTTCTGGCAGGCATAGGCTTTGCAGGCGCCCTTTATGATTCCGCACTGATGCTTATTTATGTGTTTTGTGTACTGTTCGTGGCGTTGCCTGCATTATTTCTATTGGTCAAGAAGGCAGCGTACCTGAACAGAATTCTGGCCGCTACAAATGATATGGCAGCAGGCCACCTGACGCAGGAGATACCGGTAAGGGGAAAATCCCCGCTTGCAAAACACGCAGCGAACTTAAATAATTTGCGTGAAGGCGTCCGTGTATCGATCAATGAACAAGCGAAAAGTGAACGATTGAAGACGGAACTCATCACAAATGTCAGTCATGATTTGCGGACACCGCTCACTTCTATTATCACGTATACCGATTTATTAAAAGATGAAACCCTGTCGGCAGAAGAACGGGCAAAGTATGTCGGCATTCTGGATCAGAAATCCCAGCGTTTGAAAACACTTATCGAAGATTTGTTTGAAGTGTCGAAGATGGCAAGCGGTAATTTGGAAATGGTGAAACAGCGTGTCGATTTGAATCAGCTGATGCAGCAAGCGTTAGCAGAACATGCAGAAGAGTTTACGGAGCGGGACTTGCATGTTCGCGCAGCTTTGCCGGAAGCACCCGTCTTTGCGCAAGTGGACGGTCAAAAGTGGTGGCGCGTCCTTGATAATTTGCTCATCAATGTATGGAAGTATGCATTGCCCGGCACAAGAGTGTACCTCAACCTTCAGCAGATTGGCCCGAACGCACGGATAATCCTGAAGAATGTGGCGAAGTACGAGCTGGGTGACAATACCGATGAATTATTTGAGCGTTTCAAGCGAGGCGATGAATCAAGGCAGACGGAAGGCTCCGGCCTTGGTCTGGCTATCGCACAGTCTATTGTAGAACTGCATGGCGGCAAAATGGAAGTCGAGGTGGACGGTGATTTATTTAAAGTAGTAATAGACATCGCGGGTGACTAAATAGATATAACGCGTTATGGGATAAAATTCCTGTTTCGCGTTATTTTTTGACATTTTAGAGGAATCGGTTTTGTTTTTGACGAATAAGGGTATGTATAGGGAGTGCAGTCTCTTTAATGACAGCATGAAAGGGAGGAATGGAATATGACAATTGTTGACGGGAAGTATCCAAACAAAAAAGATCTGACGCCAAAAGTAATGGAAATCGATGAGCAGACCGATACAGTCGAAGGTGTAGTAGTACCTGACGAATTACCGCTTGCTGATCCGGCGGATTCTGATTCAAGTGCGGAGTTCAGGGAAAATGCACAGGACGATACAGGGGAACATAAACCTTCTGCTTACAGTCAAAATAAATCACCAAGCCAAAATTATCATGATCTGACACCGGGCGAGCAATTCCCGTATGGAGATCAGGAGGCATATAACCGCGAATACAACCGCGAAGCGCACGACCAGTGGAATGAACACAAGAATATCAAAAAGAATGATGATTCTCCGTTGTAAGTCAGCCCGCCCATAGCGCGAGGCTGTTTTTAGATTAACTGATGAAAGGGTGGAAAGAATGGGTGCGCAGCAACAATTCTCCATGGCAAGAGGCTATACGTTAAGCCGTCTCAAACGGGCAGACGAACATATGTGGGACGCACAGCCAGAAGGGTTTTCCAATACGGTGCGATGGAACGCGGGGCATATTTATGAGTCTGCAGAAGATTTTCTGAGCCGTGCAATGAATGACTACCCAGTCGCCAAGGCGGAGTGGGCAGAATTCTTTTCATCGGGTACAAGCCCCTCTTCATGGCCCGGTATTCCGCCGGCGGAAGAAGAGCTGATTGCCGCATTGAAAGATCAGGGCAAACGAATCTCGCAGCTGACTGAAGAACAATTGGCATATCGGCTGGACCCGCCGCTGTCTATCGGCAAACTGATCACGATGGAAACTGTCGATGAAGTTCTGCAATTTCTAACCTGGCATGAAGGCATGCACGCAGGCTTAATAGACGGCCTAATGAAAGTAAATAAGTAAAGCTGAACAGTCAGAATATATCTGGCTGTTTTTTTATGTGCAGAAAAATGCACCTCCCCAATCATCCAATAAACCGCGCCATTGCAAGTCTTGCATCACGCTCAGCCTTAAGTCTGAGTTAGAAATCCGCTATGGGACCGTCGGAGAAAACAGAAATTCATTATAAACTAAAGTTACAAATGAAGGGAGGACATCAACATGAAGAAATTTGGATTATTCCTGCTGGGCATCATAGCAGGTTTGGCATTGGTAGTAAATCTGGGTTCAATTATCGCGCTGGCCATAACAGGTGCGATTGCGCTCGTCAGTTTCCATTATTGGAGAAAGAGTTATTCGATGTTCGCGAAAGTATTTTGGATGGCTGTATTGATCATCAGTCTGATTGGCTCTATTTCAAACATCGGTGCATTCATTGGAATTATCGCACTGATCGGGGTCTATTATGTATGGCGCCAGTGGAATGACCGCAATGTGAATCCGGACGTAACATCAGATGACCCGTTTACGAATTTTGAACGCCAGTGGAATGAATTGACAAAATAAAGGAGAGATGAATAATGAACGCATTTTGGCATCGATTAAAATATACTGTACAGGAAGATTTGAGCACGCTGCTGGACAAGCCGCAAAAGAAAGAGAATCCGCTTGCGTTATTGAATCAATATTTCTTAGACGCACAAAAGCAAACGGCAGAAATCGGGAAATTGCTTGAGCGTCAAGGACGCCTGAAAGAAGAGCTGGAAAATGAACGGCAAGACGCAGATTTGATGGCGATGAAACGCCGACGTCAGCTGGAATTGGCTGAAGCAACGGGTGAAGCGGAGCTGATCGCGTTTGCGCAACAGGAAGTGGAAGCGTATGAAGGACGGGTGGCCCGATTGTCAGCGAGTATTCAGGATGCTGTGCAGGAATTGCTGTCATTAGAACGGAAATTTGAAGAAATGAAGCACCGCGTGAAGGATATGCGGGTCCGTCAGCTGCAGCTGATGGGCAAAGAAAACGTCATGCGCGCAAAGGAAAAAATGGATCGTTTCGTGAAGCCGGACAGCACAATCTCATCGCTTGATGACTTGCATTCGTTCATTGAAGACCTTGGCGGCAGCACGGGAAGAGCGCAGTCTCACTCTTCCATGGAGCAGCGACTTGATTCATTGGAGAAATCTAACGCAAAATCTCAGGATATTGTGTAAACTATAGGAGGGAGCTATGCGCTTCCTCTGCCGGGAAGGGAGAGAATGAAATGGCAAAGATGGATTCTTCTAAAGTCTCTGTATATGTTCTGGGTTTGCTGACAATAGCGTTTGTCGAATCCTTGTTATTTTCAAATGGTAATTTTATTTTCCTCCTTCTCGGTTGGGGATGCCTTGATTATGGCTATCGAAAGCGGGAGAAATGGACAGCGATTGCGGGAATTGTCTTCATCGTCATTGCACTTTTGACATTATGGAGCGTACGGCTGCTGATCCTGGCGATTGTACTGTACATTATCCTGAAATTATGGAGGGGCACACCGGCCGATGAAGTCTTTGGTGATTTGACAAAGCCGAGGAAAAGACGGTCACAAGGTTTATGGAGGAATCGTCTATTTTCCGTCCAATCTACCCCGTTCTCAACGTATGAGTGGGAAGATGTGCACTTGCAGGGGTTTTTCGGTGATGTACATGTCGATGTGACGGATACAGTTTTGCCTAAAGGTGCTTCTACGATTTCGATTCGTCAAATCTTTGGAAGAATTACAATAGAAGTGCCGTATGATATTCCGGTCAGGATTCATTATGCGACATTGTACGGTGAGGCGAAGATGTTAGAGAATGACACACAGCAATTATTTAATGAGTCTGTGCAGGAACAGGATGGCTATGGAACGAAACGGCCGAATGATCCTGAATTGATCATTACGTTATTTACATGGATCGGCGATGTGGAGGTGCGCAGAAAATGAAAGCAATCATAGGGCGCACCATCTTGTTGACGCTGATGTTCAGCGTGATTATCGCCATCTTTTTCTATTTCTTTATCAATGTGCCGCTTGAAGAATATCGCGGATTGCTGTTTAATACGGAAGCTGCAGATATGCCGCTGCTCGCCTGGCTGTTCACGACGATTTTCATCATCAGCCTAGGGCTCGCAAGCTGGATCAGCCTGCACAGCAGGATGAAAGAGAATGTGATTATCGGGAAGCTGGAAGATCTCTATGCCAAGCAGCAATTTACGCATTCCCATAAGATGAAGAAAAAAATGAATCGCTCGATTGAACAGTTGTATGAAGTGTTGGAAGCACAGAGGAGCAGTTTGCGGCGGATTACTGATGAACGGGTCGAAACGCAGGATAGAATTATTCAAGAACGAATCGTCCAAGAACGTCAGCGATTGGCGAGAGAGCTGCATGATTCGGTGTCCCAGCAGCTATTCGCGGCTTCGATGCTTTTGTCAGCGCTCGTAGAACAGTCGGATGAAGACTCTATTCATAAGCCGCTGCTGCAAGTGGAAAAAATGGTTCAGCAGGCCCAGCTTGAGATGCGGGCGCTGCTCCTTCATTTACGCCCAGCTGCACTGCATAATAAGACACTTGCACAGGGGCTGGAAGAGCTGCTTCAGGAATTACAGGAAAAAGTGACGTTTGACATTACGCACCGGTTAGAAGATATCGAGTTATCCAAAGGTGCAGAAGATCATTTATTCCGAATCGCACAGGAAACGTTATCAAATACACTTCGGCATGCGCAAGCAACGGAAGTGGAAGTGTTATTGATTGAACGGGCTGGACTCGCTATTTTGCGCGTGCAGGACAATGGAGTCGGGTTTAAACAGGATGACGGAAAAGGCGGCTCATACGGCCTGCAAAATGTACAGGAACGTGCGATTGAAATTGGCGGAAGCTGTAAGATTGTATCGGTGCCTTCCCAAGGAACCATTGTGGAAGTGAAATTGCCGATTCTGAAAGGGGAGCTGGCGGATGATTCGAGTATTATTAGTGGATGACCATGAAATGGTGCGGATTGGTGTGTCGACGTATTTACAGATGCAGCCGGACATCGAAGTAATCGGAGAAGCGGAAAACGGACAGATTGCTGTGGAGAAAGCGCTGGAGCTGCGTCCTGATATTATCCTGATGGATATGGTCATGCCAGTCATGAACGGTGCCGAGGCAACGGCGGCCATTATTGCGAAGTGGCCGGAAGCAAAGGTGATCATCGTCACCAGTTTCCTTGATGATGATAAACTGTATCCTGCGCTGGAGGCCGGAGCAGTCAGTTATATTTTGAAGACGTCCAATGCAAAGCGCGTGGCTGATGCGATCAGAGATACAATGCAGGGTCAAACAGTGCTTGAACCAGAAGTGACGTCGAAAATGATGACGAAAATGCGCGCCGGAGATACACATGCCCTGCATGAAGAGTTAACTGACCGCGAGCTGGAAGTGCTGTTATTATTGGCAAAGGGGAAATCCAATCAGGAAATAGCAGATGAACTGTTTATCGCGCTGAAAACTGTGAAGACGCATGTCAGTAATCTATTATCCAAACTCGAAGTCCAGGACCGCACACAGGCGGTTATTTATGCATTTCAGAATAAATTAACGGACTGACAGTCATAGTGATAGAGAGCAGGACATAGTAATAGATACATGCTGTATTGTGGATAAAATGAAATATATGCACGAATAGTCAGAAATTATGGACTTTTCCACAATCTATCCACGCACTATGTGCATAAGTAATCAAGTGTATGCAAAAAAATAATGTATGCACATGTGGATAAAGAAATTTTGCCGGAAACTTATCCACTGCTGCATGCGTCATGGTAGTCTGGGATAAGAAAATAGAATAGCAGAAGGGAAGCCTTCGCGGAAAGAGAGTCATATGGAATTATTTGATTTAATTAAAGCGCTGATTTTAGGATTTGTAGAAGGAATGACGGAATTCGCGCCTGTATCCTCAACAGGTCACTTAATTATTGTCGACGATATGTGGCTGAAGACGGAAGAGTTCCTCGGAAAGTATCCTGCGATTACATTCAAGATTGTTATCCAGCTCGGATCCATTTTGGCTGTCGTCGTCGTGTTTTGGAAACGATTGTTCAGTCTCGTCGGCTTATATAAAGTGGACAGCGGTGTAAAAGTGAGCGAACGTTTTAATTTGCTGCACGTCATCGTGGGGATGTTGCCTGCAGTCATTTTCGGATTTGCGTTCAAGGATTTGATTGATGATTATTTATTCGGCGTGGAAACGGTTATTATTGCGCTCGTTGCAGGTGCGCTGCTGATGATTGCGGCTGATAAATTCGGACCGAAGCAGCCGCGTGTAGAGACGCTGGACCAAATTACATACAGACAGGCGTTCACCGTCGGACTAGTGCAGTGTTTATCACTGTGGCCAGGCTTTTCCCGTTCAGGTGCAACGATTTCAGGTGGTGTACTGTTCGGGATGAATCACCGGACGGCCGCGGATTTCACATTTATTATGGCAGTGCCGATTATGATGGGCGCGAGCCTAGTGTCGGTATTAAAGAACTGGGAGTATATGTCGATGGATGATATCGGCTTTTACGCAGTCGGCTTTTTGAGTGCGTTTATCTTCGCATTGATTTCGATTCGTTTCTTCTTGAAGCTGATCTCAAAAGTCAAGCTGATTCCGTTTGCGATTTATCGTATTATACTGGCAGTAATCTTGGCAGTAATTGTGTATTTATAAGAAATAATGCGACCTTTGCGGAATTGGCAGAGGTCGCTTTTTTGCGGGGAGTGATATAAAGTCTGGCAGCATGTGCCAAAAGCCGTGAGATTACAGTAATTCATATTTCTTTCCGACTTCCGCAATCTCTGCGGGTCCACTAAATTTCTTCTTCGCTTCATACAAGATATCACTGACGTCACCGTGATGCGGCAAGTGAGTGAGGACAAGCTGTGTGACACTGGCCTGTTGTGCTAAAGTTCCTGCCTCACTGCCTGCAAGATGTCCGGGCGATTTGCCAAGATGTTCTTCGTATAGATTCGCTTCGCTGAACAGGATGTCTGCGTGTTGTGCGAATGTGACTAGTTGATCGGACCATTCGGTATCTGCGGTGAAGACGGCGGACTTGCCGTTCACTGTGAATTTCACCGCAAGGCAGTAAACGGGATGAACAGTAGGACAGAATGTCACAGTAAATGGCCCGATTTGAACTGAACTATGTTCTTGAATTTCAATTCCTTGCGTCTGTTCTTTGTAAGTCAGCTTGGCAAACTGTTCTTTGTCCTGCTTATGCCCGTATATTGGCAAGGCAGGTGACGGCTGTCCAAGGTAATATTGGATGATCCGGCTGAACTGGAGACTGCCGATGTCTGCAATGTGGTCTGCGTGGTAATGGCTGATCACGACGGCGTCAAGCTGTTCCAGTGCGATATAGTTTTGCAGGGATGACAACACACCGCTGCCGCAGTCAAACAGGCAATGAAACCCGTCTTGTTCGATCAGAAAAGATGAGGTGGCGCTGTTTGCTTTCGGATAGCCGCCCCAGATGCCTAGTGGAATAATGTTCATGGAACTCCTCCTATTTTGTCAGTTGTTTCTGCCAGTGTAGCGTGAGCTGTCTGCGGATTGCAATAAACAGCAAGCCTGGATTAGATGATGATGTCACTTTCTCTTTGAGTCCAAGCATGCGATAATAGAGAAAATACACTTTAAGGATGACGATATGAGTAAATTAGTTGAAATACAGTTAAATGCACAAGGTACAGTGGCTTTAAAGAAGGGATATCCGTTAATTTTAAAGGATTCCGTAATGACAGGTGAAATCCGGGCGAAGGAAGGCGATTTGATTCGTCTGACGGACCGCTATCATAAATTTTTGGCTACAGGCTATTATGGAATTCAAAATAAAGGCATCGGCTGGGTGCTGACTGCCAATGAAAATGAAGAGATTGATTTTGATTTCTTTGATCAGAAAATGTCGGCTGCGTTTGAGCGCCGAAATGCGTATATGGAAGATCCTGATACGACAGCTTTTCGTTTGTTTAACGGAGAAGGTGACGGCATCGGCGGTTTCACCATCGATTATTTTGACGGCTATTATCTGATCAGCTGGTACAGTGAAGGTATTTATGCGTTCCGTCACCATGTCTATAATGTGCTTGAAAAGCGTACGGAATACAAAGCAATTTATGAAAAGAAGCGCTTTGATTCAAAAGGGCAGTATGTGGAGCAGGATGATTACGTGAAAGGAACACCGGGTGATTTCCCGATTATTATTAAAGAGAACGGCATGAGCTTCGCGGTTGACTTGAATGACGGAGCTATGACGGGGATATTCCTGGATCAGCGGGACGTCCGTGAAACGATTCGGGATAATTATTCAGAAGGCCGTGAAGTGCTGAACACATTCTCGTACACGGGCGCATTTTCAGTGGCGGCTGCATTGGGCGGCGCGGCGAAGACGACGAGTGTGGATTTGGCGAAGCGCAGTGTCGCAAAGACGATTGAACAGTTCAGCGTTAACGGCATTGATTATGAACAGCAGGACATTAAAGTAATGGATGTCTTCGATTACTTCCGTTATGCGAAGCGCCATGACATGAAGTTTGGATTGGTCATCCTTGACCCGCCAAGCTTTGCGCGTTCCAAGAAATACACATTCAGTACGGCAAAAGATTATCCGATGCTTATGAAAGAAGCGATTGCTGTTACCGAGAAGAACGGAATTATCGTGGCATCGACGAACAACGCGAGCTTCAGCATGAAGAAGTTCAAAGGCTTCATTGAGCAGGCGTTCAAAGAGATGGATATCCGCTATAAAGTGCTGGAAGAATCTACGCTGCCGAGAGATTTCCGCACGCCGCGGGACTATCCCGAATTTAATTATTTAAAAGTGGTTATCTTGAAAAAGTTACGCTAAACCGTCACAGAAAAGTCGGGTGACAATGACAATATTTCCTAGTACGCTTGAAGTAATCATGCGGTGAAACGGGAGGTAATGACTATGAAACAGTTGCTTGCGCTGCTGGTATTAGCATCTGCTTTTCTGGTGACGGGCTGCTCGAATGTGTACAGTGCGGAAGACGGCTACCGGATGGCGATCATTAATCAGGGCTTTCCTGTCCCAAAAGAAGCGTACGAAGTAAAACCGGAAGATTGTGTAGGGGAGATAACCAAATCTGCAAAGTATAAGCTGAAAGGAATCGGCGACGCTGACGGCAATCCTCCAGAGCATTATTTGCGTACGATAGAAGAATGGGGCTGGATGGAAATGCCAGAGGAACGCAGAGGCTCCATTCATTTCTACGAGAAAAAAGGCAAGATCATGTCGCTGAATATCCAGCAGAACGTATTCGATGTTTTTGAAATGACTAGCGCAACAGATTCATAAGTGAGGTGACGGGAATATGCAGATGGAAAAACCGAAGCTGGACATTGAGAAGCCTGCTGTTGCGAAAGCGTTTGATGTGCTGGTTATCGCTTTATTCGCTGCTGCTCTCGTCTACTTGGTATTGCAGTGGGGTCAATTACCGGACCGAATCCCAACTCATTTCGGTCCGGACGGAGAAGCAGACCGCTACGGTTCGAGAATGGAATTATTATTGCTGCCGTTTATTGCGGCCGTCATGTGGGCAGGGATGACTGCGCTGGAGAAGTATCCGCATATGTATAATTACTTAAATTTGCGGCCCGATACTATGGAAATTCAATATCGTTATGGTGTGCTCTTCATGAACGTTGTAAAAAATCTCTCAGTATTGTTGTTCATTTTTTTGATCTGGCAGACAGTCGATATTGGATTAATGCGGACCGATTCATTGAACACGCCGATTTTCATCACAATCCTTGCCTTGCTGTTCGGTTCAATGGGTTATTACGTTTACCGGGTGATGAAGTTATAACGTCCGGCAGGGAAATGATACCAAGGGATTTCCAAGATTCTGTAAATAAATGAAACCAAAAATCACCTCTTATCGTATACCCATGATAAGAGGTGATTTTTATGAAGTGGAAACTGCTGCCTGTCGTGCTGCTGGCCTTTCTTTTCCTGCCGCCGACAGCAGGTGCGGTCGATTTCAGCATACCGGATGTAAAAATCAGCGCACAATTGGAGCCAGATGGCACTGTTCATGTAAAAGAGCAGCATACGTATGATTTTGAAAGTGAATTTAATGGTATCATTCGGGAAATCCAGCCGAAAGAGGGGGCGTCCATTGAACAGTTTACAGCTTATGAAAAAGGTGAAGAGCTGGCAGTCGAGAAACAACTGGCAGAATATCGTGTACATAGAAAGGGTAAGAATGAAGTAGTTACCTTTGATTTACAGTACACGATTACAGACGGACTGGAAAAGTACCAGGACGGCGTGCAATTCTACTGGCCGTTTTTCGATCGCCGCAATGAAACAGATTACGGCGATTTGACGATTACGGTTGTACCGCCTGCCAAAGCATCGGATGTGCTGTTTATAGGCTATGACAGTGCAAAAGAGAGCGGAGCGCTGAAGCAGGATGGGACAGTGGTGTTTTCTCTTGGAGAAGTCAGCGCAGGAGACAACGGCGATATTCGGGTGATCTACGAACCGTCCTTATTTCCCGCGATGACTGAGGGCAGCGGAAAAATCCGTCCTGAAGTTATTGCGGAGCAGCAACGGCAGGCTGCAGAACGCGCGCGGTTCATTTCGAATCAGCAAAAAACCGGTGCTGTCGGCGGCGCCGTTATGGCCGCAGGAGCAATCGGCGTGCTGCTGATAGGTTTCTTTGCAAATGCGCGGAGAAAAAAATACGTTCAAGAAGCGATGTATCAGATCGATTCGGATGGCTTTTATGTGCCGGTCAGCGAAATGAGTATGCCCGCGGTCCTTCTTTTCAAAAAAGGCACGGCATCGATTGAACTGATGTCGGCCGCATTGCTGGATTTAGTAAGGAAAGGACATGTGCGGCAGTTATCAGATGAAGAGTTTGAGCTGACCGATGCGAATGTCCAGCTCGACCATGAGAAACAATTAATCCAACTATTATTCTTCCAAATCGGCAAAGATCAACGATTTACCTTGAAAGAACTGGAAGGTTATACGAAAAAGAAGAAGAATTACGAAGCTTTCAACAGCAAGTTTGTCATGTGGAAAGACTTATTGAAAGCTGAACTAAAACGGTATGATGTGCAGGAACAGACAACAAAAGAGCGTGTGATTTTAAGCATGATCGGTGTTGCAGGGATTGGAATGTCTGTCTTTTTCATATACTACGAACTGTATATGCTGCTGATTACAGCGATCCTTTTGACTGCAGGGGCACTGGCTTTCGCTTTGTTTTACAATGCATATAATTTTGAAGGCACTCTGTTGGCTAAAGAATGGGAACGGGTAGAGCAGTGGATGAAGGAACTGGATACCAAGAAGTGGGACAGTTTATCCATTGATGACCGATTCCGCGTCCTCATCTACGGGGTGGGTGTTCAGCATCCGGAACTCGAAGCGTACTATGAAGATTTCGCAAGTGCCCAGAAGCGGCTAAATCAAAATAAAAAGACACATCACAGCGACGGATATCAAGAGTCACACCACGAAAGTGCATATTATGGCGGCGCTGTCTACAATCCGCTCTTCCTGACAGGTTCATTCGGCCAGGCGTCGACGAATGTGTCAGCCAACACACCAAGCAGCGACGGCGGCAGCAGTGCCGGGGGCGGAACGGGCGGAGGAGGCGGCGGATCCGGCGCGTTTTAACTGCAGTAAGTATAAGGGGATGAAGAGTATGGGAAAAACAATCGTTTGGTTCCGTAAAGATCTGCGTTTGCATGATCATCCGGCTTTGGCGGAGGCGGCAGCGCATGGGGATGTGCTGCCGGTTTTCATTTTACCGGAGACGCGCCATACTGCCTCGGACTGGTGGCTGCATTACAGCTTGCTGGACATTATCGCGCGCTTCAGAGAGCAGAAGATTCAGTTCGTTGTAAGAAAAGGACAGCCGGTCGAACAGCTGATGAAACTGATTAGGGAAAGTGGAGCCGACCAACTTGTATTTAATGAATTATATGATCCGAACAGCCGCGAACAAGAACGTGAACTGACAGCGGCATGTGAGAAAGCCCGGGTGCAGGTCCGGTCATTCCAAGGAACGCTGCTCGCAGCACCTGATGCGATTTTCAATAAAACGAATCAGCCGTATAAAGTATTTACACCGTTTTGGAAACGGCTGAGGCAGGAATTGATCGCGCGGCCGCTTGCAGCTCCCGAACTTAAGCCGTCTGACGGATGTTTTCCCTCACTAGCCGCGGAGGAATGGAGGTTATTGACCGGTCACGCATGGCATGAAAAGCTGGCCAAACACTGGAAACCCGGCGAAACAGCGGCCATGGAATGCTGGGAAACGTTTCGGGATCAAAGCTTGTCTAATTATCTGGAAGGCCGTGATCACCCTGCAACGTCTTATGTATCCCGGCTGTCGCCTTACGTGGCATGGGGAAATATCAGTGTACGTTCACTCTGGCATGGCGCGCTGAATGCAGCAGAATTGGCAGGGCACCAGCAGGCTGAAGCGTTCATTCGGCAATTAGCATGGCGAGATTTTGCCCACTATCAGTTGCTGTATTTTCCTGAAATGCTAAGCAAACCTGTACGCCCGGAGTTTGAAAAGTTTCCTTGGCAGCCGGCCGGTGATCAGCTGCAGGCGTGGAAAACAGGGCATACCGGTTATCCGTTAGTCGATGCGGGGATGCGTGAGTTATGGGAAACGGGCTATATGCATAATAGGGTACGAATGGTTGCTGCCTCGTTTTTAATTAAACATTTATTGATTGACTGGCGGGAGGGGATGAAGTGGTTTGAAGATACGCTGATCGATCTGGATGCGGCAAACAATTCCTTGGGGTGGCAATGGGTGGCGGGCAGCGGTTTTGACGCCTCGCCGTATTTCCGGGTGTTTAATCCAATTCTCCAGGCTGAAAAGTTCGATTCAGATGCCCGGTACATAAAAAAATGGCTGCCTGAATTAACAGACATGCCACTTGCCTATGTATTTCAGCCCGCGGACGCACCCGAAGACGTACTTAATGCAGCGGGGGTAACAATCGGCACTACCTACCCGGCTCCCATTGTTGATCATTGGGCTGCCCGTGATCGTGCTTTGGCTGCATATAACCTATGCAAAAATTACATGTCATCAATGGATTCAAGCATTTGAATATGCTGTAGGTTCAGCTGATCCAGACAGATATATGCACCATGACCGCCCAGATAAAAGTCGATCTCAGGGTGCTGGCCCGCGAATTCATCCAGCTCCTGAATCACCTGGGGATTATTTTCAAAAGGCAGTGCAGTGGATGCGGACAGCAGCACTTTGGACGGCTTGATCTTCTCAACAAATGACTGAATTGCTCCTTGAGCGGGGGAGGACCCGATCATAGCCGTGCGCCAGCCTTTGAGCATTAATTGCAGCAGGATAATATGCACGGGAATTTCATGTGATTCATTCGGGAGGCATGCCCCCAGCAATATAGGTGAATCCTCCCGATACTGGAAGTTTCGGCGCAGCTGAACGAGCTGATCCCGAACGACCAAACTGGACAGCGCCTCCTGATATTCATCCCATTCACCTGAAGCCCATTTTTCGCCTACTATCTTCAAAAATGGGACGGCGATTTGCTGCAAATACTGTTCTAACCCTAATCGGTGATAAGCAGCCTGCAACGTGAAATTCAATTCCAGCTCATCACATGTTTCTCCAAAACGTAACAAATCACATAATATTTCCTCGGCATGCGCATCTTTTGTATTGGATCCCATACTGGTCTTTTGCTGGGATTTTGCCATTTCAGAAGCCTGGGGCAGCGCAAAACCTTCTTCTGCATAACGTTTCATCAGCAAAAACAGACGGATATCTTCCTCTCGATAGACACGATAACCATTCTCAAGACGCTGCGGCACGACAATATCATAGCGCTCTTCCCATTTTCTCAAGACTTGTCTCGACAAGCCTGTTTGATCTGCCACTTGTTTAATTGTATACGTTGGGGTTTCAGATGAAGGCCTCAAAGCAATTCACCTTTCTTTATAAATGATTTAGCAGCCATACACCGCTCATTTCTTTATACATAACATTATACAGATATTTGACACGTTAAGTCAAATCTGTTATTTTACTGTGTAGGAAGGTGTCCAAATGAAAACTGACTATAGTGTGCAAGGTACATGGATTGGCATCGTAACAGGAATAGTCCTTGCTGTGTTTCTGAAAATAGTGCAGGCGGTCACAGGGCTTAAAGTATACACTTTGCTGTTGAATGTCGACTACATACCTGTCATCAAAGAATATGCATTTCCTGAAAGTATTGAAGTATTTTTTCATCTTATCATCTCAGTGGTGCTCTGTGTCATATTAGTTGTCTTTTATAGAAAAAGCACCGGTTTCATCCGCAGCCACGTGATTCTGTTTGTTTTTTTGGTGAACATCGCTATCGGTTTCTTGCTTTATCCGACGACTTCATTTTCCGATAGAACGCCAAGTGCAGGAGATCCGCTGTCGCTGTTTTGGTGGATTGCTGGCCACGGACTGTATGGTTTTCTTGCAGGAGTTCTGATGCGAAGACAAACTCTAAAGCTGAAATAGAACTTTGTCGATGAATTTCTCTAGCAGTTGCAATCATATCTATGTATAATAGACTAAAACAAACGTTATACAAGGTGTAAACAGATGAAGCGAACGGCAATTTATCTGTATTGGAAGAAGAAAAGGAGAATATCTATATGTGGATCACTAAAAAACGTAAACCGGCATCACTTATCCAATCTATTTCTTCTGCCCCTGTCAAATTGCAAATCTCCTCGAAGGAAGTGCAGCTGCAGCTGGACGCCATTCAGTTAAGAGAGCGTGACCTGCAGTTGCTGCGTGCATTGAAAGAGCCGATGAATGACCGAATTGATGAAATTGTAAAAGCATTCTACGCGAGTGTGACGGCAGTTCCTGAATTGTCTCAAATGATCAACAAACACAGCACGACAGATTATTTAAGCAAAACGCTCGCAATTCACCTTGGCGGACTATTTGAGGGAGTAATTGATGAAGCGTATATAGAGAACCGCAGTAAAGTAGCGAAATCCCATTTGCGGATCGGTCTGGAACCAAAATGGTACATCGCGGCGTTCGAAAACCTTCATATTACAATGCTTGAAATTTTATTTGATTTGGAATTGGAGCGCCATGAAGAACAGGAAATGATTGCGGCATTAAGTAAAATCTTGAACTTCGAGAAACAGCTCGTACTGGAAGCATTTGAAAAAAGCATGAATGAGGAAATCCGTGCAAATCAGCAGGCGGTGAAAGACAGTGTGAAACAGCAAATTGGCAGTATTGCGCTGAAAATCGAAGAGAAATCTGAGTCCACGTATTCTGTTGTCAGTGAGTTGATTGAACAGTCCGCGGAGCTCGACGGAAAAATCCAGGAAAGTATTGTGCGCTCTAAATCATCTGCAAATCAGGCGCAATCCGGAATTGACCAGATGACGCAGATGGTCCTGACATCGGAAACAATCGTCAAAGAAACAAAAGGCATGGCGGAACTGATTGAAGAACTGAATCGCGCTTCCATTCAGATAGAAGAGGTGGTGCAGCTGGTAAAGTCGATTGCCGATCAGACAAATCTGTTGGCGCTGAACTCGGCTATAGAAGCAGCGCGCGCAGGGGTGCACGGCAAAGGATTTGCTGTTGTGGCGGATGAAGTGCGCAATTTAGCCGATCAGACAAAGCGTTCGACTGATAATATTGCGCAGCTCGTTGCCGGATCCAAGGCGAAGACCCGGGCGGTTCATGACGCAATCGAAAATGTTACGAAGTTTGCAGATATAGGAATGAAGGAAACGGAAATGTCGAAGGAAACATTCCAGAGCATCACAGATACAGTCCGTTTGACAATTGATGATATTCAGCACTTCTCTGATCATATGAATAGTCTGCAAGAAGTTGTCACATCAATCGGCGGCGTATCAAAAGAAGTAGTTTCAACATCTTACGAGCTGGAAGAAGCAATTGAAGTCCTATAAAAGGAAGTGAATAGTATATGTTTTTGGCCTGGAGCGAAATCAAGAAAAATAAATTACGATTTTTATTGATTACATCAATTTTGCTGCTCGTGTCATTCCTCGTGTTCTTCCTGTCGGGTCTTGCCAATGGATTGGCGAGCATGAACAGGGAAGCAGTGGATGCATGGGGCGGCGATGCGATTGTACTGACTGAGGAGTCTGATAAGAGTTTGTATGAATCTGCGCTGGATAAACAATTGGCGGATGAACTCGGTGCGAAAGAAACCGCGGTTGTCAGCCAAATGGGTGCTATCGCAAACAACGGCGAAACGAAGCAGAACGTTATGCTATTCGGTATTGATAAAGAAGAATTCGTCAAACCCGAAGTCAGCGAAGGCGACCCGACATTTTACGTGCAAAACGGTGTTGTGGCATCTGACGTGCTGAAAGATGAAGGATTTAAAATCGGCGACACATTGGAATTATCTTCTTCCGATACAGAGCTGACGATTGTCGGCTTCACGAAAAAGGCGCGGTTCAATGCATCACCGATCCTGTATATGAAATTGAATGATATGCAGAAAATCAAATACGGCGATGCCTACAGTATGAATAAGAACCTAGTCAATGCGGTTATCGTCAGAGACAAAGACTGGAAGGACCTATCATTGCCTGACAATACGGAAATCATTGAAACTGAGATATTCATTGAGAATCTGCCGGGTTATACGGAACAAAATTTGACGCTGACGTATATGATCTACTTCCTGTTCGTCATTTCCGCTGCGATTGTCGCGATTTTCCTCTACGTCTTGACCGTGCAGAAAATCAGCATGTTCGGGTTGATGAAAGCACAAGGAATTTCGAGCACGTACTTGGCAAAGTCAGTCGTTGCGCAAACATTCATCCTAGCGCTGATCGGTGTTGTCGTCGGTTTCGGTCTGACATTGCTTGCAGGAAGCTTCCTGCCAAGTGCGGTGCCTGTGATGTTTGATATCCCGACGATGGTCATTTATGGCTTCATTTTGATAGCAGTGGCGATAATGGGAGCTGTCATTTCGGTTTGGACGATTATCCGAATTGATCCGCTCGAAGCGATAGGAGGGTAAGCGATGGTATTAGAATTACGGCGCGCGAAAAAGACTTTCGGTGAAGGCAATACGCTGGTTGAAGCTATGAAAGAAACTAATTTCATCGTAGAACGGGGCGAACTGGTCGCAGTCATCGGTCCGTCTGGTTCGGGAAAAAGCACGTTCCTGACAGTGGCGGGCGGACTGCAGACACCAAGCGAAGGCGAGGTCATCATTAACGGCAATGAATTGTCGAAGCTCAATGAAAAGCAGCGATCCAAAGTCCGTCTGCAGGAAATCGGCTTTATTTTGCAGGCATCCAACCTTGTGCCGTTCCTGACAGTCGATGAACAGCTTGAATTGCTGAATAAAGTGAAAAAGAATAATATGTCAAAAGACGAGCAGCGCAAACTGTATGAAGATCTGGGCATCACGAAGCTGCATAAGAACTATCCGTCTGATTTATCGGGAGGGGAGCGGCAGCGCGTTGCGATTGCCAAGGCGCTGTTCAGCAAACCGTCTATCCTTCTAGCGGATGAGCCGACTGCTTCACTCGACTCTGACCGGGCGTTTGAGGTCATGGAAATCTTACGCAATGAAACAAAATCCAATCAGACAGCGACGATTGTGGTGACACATGATATCCGATTGATTAAATATGTGGATAAAGTATACAAAATGACTGACGGCGTACTTGCGCTTGATGATACGGTTTATGAATAAAATAAATGCTCCAGACGGCCAAGAGTCATGGCAGTCTGGAGCATTTTTATTGTCTGTTTTTTGTGTGGCGCTCATGAAGTCATGTTAAGCGCTCAATGAGGTTTGGCAAGCGCTCATGGAGTCAGGTTAAGCGCTCAATGAGGTTTGGCAAGCGCTCATGAAGTCATGTTAAGCACTCAATGAGGTTTGGCAAGCGCTCATGAAGTCACGTTAAGCGCTCAATGAGGTTTGGCAAGCGCTCATGAAGTCAGGTTAAGCGCTCAATGAGGTTTGGCAAGCGCTCATGAAGTCAGGTTAAGCACTCAATGAGGTTTGGCAAGCGCTCATGAAGTCACGTTAAGCGCTCAATGAGGTTTGGCAAGCGCTCATGAAGTCAGGTTAAGCGCTCAATGAGGTTTGGCAAGCGCTCATGAAGTCAGGTTAAGCACTCAATGAGGTTTGGCAAGCGCTCATGAAGTCACGTTAAGCGCTCAATGAGGTTTGGCAAGCGCTCATGAAGTCACGTTAAGCGCTCAATGAGGTTTCTCAAGCGCTCATAAAGCCTGGTTAAGCGCTCAATGAGGCCTCGCAAGCGCTCATAAAGTCCCGCCGCGCGCTCAACACACTCCCTCAAGCGCTCATAGCCGCCCGTCAACCGCTCATTCACCCCAATAATCCCGCCGCGATTTTCCTTGCGGCCGTGACATCTTTCGTGCCGTGAACGAGCATGCGGCCGTCACGGAAAAGTACGAGCCGGCTGCCGTTATATTCGCAAGACACTAAATAAGGGTTCTGTTTCAAATTAGAGACGATACCCTGAATGGATTCTGCGAATGAAACAAGCTCCACTTGACGATCTTTCGGCCATGTCAGCTGAACCGTATCACGCCCGCAGAGTACAGCGGTGCGGACAACTTCCCGGGCGGACAAATAAGGATACGCGGGATGTGCGGAACAGCTCGGGCACTCAGGCTTCTTCATGCTTTGCACATTCATCGCTGCACGCTCCCCGGTCCATAAGTCCACGGATTCGAGGCGCGGCTCCATTGCTGCGCCCGTCATGCATTTCATCAGTTCTGCTGTTTGACGTGCAGCTGTTGTGACGACAATCGGTGCAATGACGCCAACGGTATCACAAGTTAAAGATTGCGGCGGCAAGGCTTCAAGCAGACAGTGCAGGCAGGGTTCATCTTCTTTGACGCCAATCGGAAATGTCAGGCCGTAGCTTCCGACGCATGCACCCATGAAGAAGGGGATCCCTAATTGAAGAGCTGCGTCATTTGCCAGAAGGCGAGTCTCGATATTATCGGTGCCGTCCAAGATGAACTGATGGCCTTCGAATAACTCGAGAACATTTTCAGGCGTCACATCGGCGACAATGCCGAGAATTTTCACATCACTATTAATGGCACGCAATCGGCTTTCGGCTGCAATCGCTTTCGGCAATTGATCAATGACATCCTGTTCTGTATACAATTGCTGGCGGTGGAGGTTGGTCCATTCCAAAATATCCCGATCGACAATCGTCAGTTCACCGATGCCCGCGCGGACAAGCATTTCAGCACCCGCTGAACCGAGCGCGCCTGCGCCGAGAACAAATACTTTCGCTTCACGGATGCGCTGCTGACCGACCGGCCCGATCGGCGCAAACAGTTCCTGCCGTGAGTATTTCCCGATCAATTGGTTACAAGTCCTTCAATTGGACTGCTTGCGACGCCGTAATCACGTTCCGGCATGCGTCCCGCCTTATAACCGAGACGCCCCGCTTCAATCGCCAACTTCATTGCTTCTGCCATCATGACAGGGTTTGCCGCTTCCGACACTGCCGTGTTCAGCAATACACCGTCAGCCCCCAGTTCCATTGCGTATGCCGCGTCTTTCGGAGAGCCGATGCCTGCATCAACGATGACGGGAACATTTGACTGTTCAATGATAAGAGACAGATTCAGCGGATTCAAAATGCCTTTGCCCGAACCGATTGGTGCAGCACCAGGCATAACCGCATGGACCCCTAATTCACAGAGCTTTCTGGCGAGCACCACATCATCTGACGTATAAGGCAATACAATAAAACCTTCGTCCAGCAACATTTCAGACGCGCGCAATGTCTCGACAGGATCAGGCAGCAATGAACGGCTGCAGCCGATAATTTCCACTTTCACCATGTCACATAGTCCGGAAGCTTTCGCCAGCCGTGCAATATGTACTGCTTCTTCCGCGGTGCTTGCGCCTGCCGTGTTCGGAAGAAGCGTGTAGCGCGTTAAATCCAACTGCTCCAGGAAATTCGGCTGTGATGCTTCAAAAATATCCATTCTGCGAACAGCAAACGTCAAAATATCGGCTTCCGATACAGCCACTGCCTGCTTTTGTATGTCAAATGAAGGGTATTTGCCTGTTCCTAATAATAAACGTGAAGAGAATTTCTTGTCTGCAATTTGTAACATCTTCATCCGCCTCCTACAAAATGTATGATTTCAATTTGGTCTCTGTCCATGATCGGTGCATCGTAGCTGTCTTTCTGCAAAATTTCTTTATTCTGCTCTACTATCAAAATACGGTCACCGAGTTCCAGATGCGTAAGCAGCTGCTGGACCGTTTCCACTTCCGGCACAACGGTATAAGACTTTCCGTTCAAATCAATGATCTTCTTCATTAGCTATCTCTCCTTTTTCAACTGCCGTCCGATAACCCCGTAATGCGTCTGATGAGCGCATAGGGGATAATAATGCAGCGCCAGCCACATGATGCCGCTGCAGATCTGTCAGATGATGCGGATGGATTCCGCCGATCGCATACACCGGAATAGTACACGCCGACGCGATTTCAAATAATTCCTTCGTGCCGCGCGGAGGCAGCCCGGGTTTTGATGCAGTCTCGTAAACATGTCCATAGAGCAGCCAATCTGCCCCGTTTTGCTCCATTTGCAGTGCCTCATGCAGGGAATGTACCGAGCAGCCGAATGAAATATTCGGATAATCCCGTTGTGCATCTGTGACAGACAGTCCATAACCAGTCAGCTGAACCCGCGGGACAGCCAGCATACTTGCCAAAATCGGTCTGGCATGAATGATAAGTTTAGCAAGCGGGAAATTCCTGTCCTTCAGACGTATTATCAAATCAGTCAACTGTTCATCTGTCTTGGACTTTTCGCGCAGAATCACAGCGTCAAGATACGGCTCCGCCTGCTGTAAATTCTTCAGCAGCTCATCGTTCGTAAAACAGTCTCCGGTAACGCCAATTAACTTCATGCGGTCCACTCCAATAAAAAACCACTTCCCGAATCGGAAAGTGGTGGATGTGTCGACAGAAATAGATACGATGCGACGTGCCACTTCCCTCCGCAGGTTCTAACCTGTTCAGGTAATAAGGGTTTCAGAGCCACACTCTTTTCTCAGTCCTTGTAAAGGATTCCCCTAATGGTCAAAATATTTTGTTTTTCTCATCTAGCATATCATTTACAATCCTTAATGAAAAGGGCTTCTTTTATACTAGCAATAACTTATCCAAATCGAGAATATGCACAGTTTTCGCGCCGGACTGCCGGATCCAGCCCGAATCTTCAAAAAAGCTTAATTTTCGGCTGATCGTTTCAGGCGTCGTGCCGATATGGGAAGCCAAGTCTTTGCGGCTCATCGGCAGTTCCACCGTCAGTTGCTGCTGCTCTTCTGATAAATCTGCCAAGTACAGGGCGAGCCGTGTCTCGGCAGATTCCATTCCAATCCGTGCGGCCCGCTGTTCTGTACCTGCCAGTCGATGAGAAAACTCTTCCAGCATTTTCAATGAAATTGCAGGGTGCTCTTGCAGAAGCTTCTGCATCTGATCACGTCCAATAATGCATAATTCCGCAGGCTCAAGCGTTTCTGCATAAGCATCATGCGGTTTGGCGTCAAATAGTGACAGTTCACCTGTGAAATCACCGGGCTCTAAAATACGCACTAATTGTTCTTTGCCGTTTTCCGACAGGCGGTAAATTTTGATCCGGCCTTTATGCAAAATATATAATCCTTGTGGATGGTCGCCTTCCCGGTAAATAGTTGCACCGCGTGAGTGAGACACGCTGTGTGCAAGTTCTACAATGCGGTCCATCTGCTGCTCTTCCAGATGATTAAACAGAGGCACCCGGGACACGCAGGAATAGTAGGGCATAGGGTCATCGTGCTGGTGCTGATTCATTCGCTTTCACCTCATTTTGATGTCGGTTAGATGGTTTATCACTAGTATACCGTATTAACCGAATTGCGTTCAGGATCACCAGAAGCACACTTGCTTCATGGATGAGCATGCCTGACGCCAAGAAGACTTTACCGAAAAGCACACCAATGAGCAGCAAGAATACTGTGCCGACTGCGAAGAATGTGTTTTGCTTCATATTTCTTACAGTCGCTTTTGATAATGCATAGGCGTGAGAGAATTGGTCGAGACGGTCGGCCATCAAGACGATGTCTGCTGTCTCCATGGAAATATCTGTTCCGCCTTCACCCATCGCCAGTCCGATATCTGCTGCAGCAATTGCTGGTGCATCGTTAATACCGTCACCTGCCATGGCAACCCGGTAACCTTGTTCTTTCAATTTTGAAACGGCTGCCACTTTATCTTCGGGCAACAGTTCGGCATGCACTTGATCAAGCCCCAGCTGTTCGCCGACGAGACGGGCGGTATGCACATTATCGCCTGTCAGCATGATCATTTGCTTGATGCCGTTCTTCCGGAGCTTGGCCAGTGCAGCTTCTGCTTCCGGCCGAATTTGATCCGCAATAGAAATAATGCCTGCAATTTCATTTCCAACACTGATGAATACGGCAGTATTACCTGCTTTTTCGCGCTGGGCTGCATAAGCCTCTATTTCCGGATGAATGACTGTACCTTGCGATTCCATCAATTTACGATTACCTGCGGCAAGCTGCTTACCTTCTACTTCGGCGGAAATTCCATTGCCTTTGATCACTTCTGTGTTTTGAGCTTTGTGCTGCAATTGAATGAATCGTTTCTTTGCTTCCCGGACAATGGCCTGACCTAAATGATGCTCTGACATGAATTCAGCTTCCGCTGTCAGGCGCAGCAGCTCATCTTTATCCATATTCCAGCTATGGATATCTGTGACGCCAGGGCGTCCTTTCGTCAATGTGCCTGTTTTGTCGAAGACGACCGTGTCAATTTTGGCTAATTGCTCCATCACGTCGCCGCCTTTAATGAGTACACCGTGCCGTGCCCCATTTCCAATTCCCGCCACAATAGAGACGGGTGCGGAAATAACGAGAGCACCGGGACAGGCAATAACCAGGAATGTTAGTGTCATTTCGATATTTCGTGTGAACAGATAGACGACGATCGACAGAATGACGATGGAAGGTGTGTAGATATTGGCGAAACGCTCCAGAAACTTCTCGGTTTTAGATTTGGCTTCCTGCGCTTCTTCGACCAGCTCAATAATACGGGCGAATGCTGTATCGTCGCCGATGCGTTCTGCCAGCACTTCAATATAGCCATGATCGATCAATGTACCGCTGAATACTTGATCATCCAGCGTTTTAGAAGCGGGGACCGACTCTCCTGTAATTGCTGCTTCGTTAATAGATGCGGTACCTGAAATAATCGGGCCGTCAACTGGAATTTTTTCGCCTGAGCGGACAATGACCCGGTCACCGGGCTCCACTTCTTCCACTGGAATCGTTACCCATTCACCTCCGCGCCAAACACTTGCTTCAAGCGGCGCCAGATCAGTAAGGGATTTGAGAGAGGAGCGGGTTTTCTCCATCGTGCGAATTTCCAGCAGTGCGCCGAATAAAAACAGGAAAGTGACCGCGGCGGATTCTACATATTCACCGATGAAGAGCGCCCCGATCACCGCAATGGTGACGAGAAGCTCAATGCTGAAAGCTTTCATGCGAATAGCTTTCCATGCCTTGATCGCGATTGGAGTTCCGGCGATAAACGTGGCAGCAATCAGTGTAATCTGACGGGCCTCGTGCCAGCCTGCGAAGTGCAGAATAATGGCGGCTCCAAGTAATATCGCGGAAAGGGACGTAATACGAACCGTTTGTTTGGCATTCATTGGAATACCTCCTTATTATGAAATCTTTTTGCTGAGCACAGGGTAACCGAGATTTTCAATCAGTGCCTGCAAGTCATCAGCGGCGATAATGGATTCGTCAAACTCTACTCGGATTTTACTCGAGTGGAATAAAACCTTTACTTGCTGTACGCCTTTCGCACGGGATAGTGCACCTTCAATTTTTTTGATACATGACGGACAACTGAATGGCTCCATTAAAAATACAACTTTTTTCATTACTCTCATCCTTTTTGTTTGTATTTGTTAACTTAAGTATAGGACGTTTTTATATATGCCGCCTTGACGCCAATCAAGTTTAGCCAATCAGGACTTTTTCTTCTTGCCAAAGTGCTTTATACTGAATAGGTAGTACAACATTTATGAATAGAGGAGAATCGTACGGATGAAATTAACCTATTCTGGTAAAACGAAAGACGTCTATCAGCTGGAAGACGGCCACGTGCTATTGAAATTCAAGGATGATGTAACAGGGGAAGACGGTGTATTCGATCCGGGTGCCAACACAGTGGGACTGACGATTGAAGGAGCCGGGAAATCCGGTCTTCGCATGACGCAGTACTTTTTTGAGAAATTGGCGGAGCTGAACGTGCCTACACACTACATCGGTGCTGATCTTGATGAAGTGACGATGACAGTGAAGCCTGCTACGGTCTTTGGTAAAGGATTAGAAGTGATTTGCCGATACCGTGCGGTCGGAAGTTTCTTGCGCAGATACGGTGCGTACTGTGAAGAAGGACAAGTATTGAATGCATTTGTGGAAGTGACGCTTAAAGACGATGAACGTCAAGATCCGCCGATATCTGAAGACGCTTTGGCACAGCTACATATTTTGACGCATGAGGAATATGCGACGCTAAAAGAATTGACTCAGCAAATTTCTGAGGTAGTGCGTTCGGAGATGGCGGAAAAAGGTTTGGAACTGTATGACATCAAACTGGAATTCGGCCGGGATCCTGAAAGAAATATTATGTTGATTGATGAGATTTCGGGAGGAAATATGCGTGTTTATAAAGGCGACACGTATATCGAACCGATGGAATTAGAAAAGATATTATTTTCATAAATTACAACCGGAAACGAAAAACGTTTCCGGTTTTTTTAATTCCGCTTCAGGCTATACGCTGACTGATCTGGCGGGGTTTTACTTTTTCATTAAATAAATGAAATTATATATTTACTGTTGACAACGTTTTCAGAGTTATCTATAATAACAACCAGTGTCAGAGGAGACACATAGTTTGCTTCTTCGCCAGTGTGTGAACGTTGGCTGGATGAATGCGTATGGCAGTAAATTCAAGATAATGAAAGTGTCTTTCATATCAGCGAATCAATAGTAATCATGCTGTTTTCATGAACAAAAGCTCCCCGCTTTTGTATAGGCGCTCTTTTTTGCTCTTCATACCGCAAGGCAGAAAGTTAGCACCCAAATAGCCTGCACGAATCTCCATTTGGCTTTTCTACGTAAGTATCCTTGCTATATCCGCCAGATTTCTCATTCGGAATCTGCCGAGTGCTTATGCTCGGTCTTTAAAAACCTCACAGACAATAATTATTCAGTGAACCAATTTAGTATTGCCGCGTTCCCTGGCAGAGAAGCGACTTTACATCCCAGAAATTTACAGATAGTGAAAATTTGTGCATACGCACAAGACAGGACTTGGAGGAGAAACTGTTTGGATAAAAATCAGAAGGTTTCGATTGCAGTACTGAACCGCGATGACTCCTACTCATTCCGTATCCCGACTGTGGAAGATGGAAAGTTCATCTGGCAGCTTATTAAGGATACGCAGGTTCTCGATCTGAATTCTTCTTACAGCTATTTGCTGTGGGCAGATCAATTCAGCGAAACGAGTATTATCGTGGAGGAAGATGGCAAGCTCGTCGGCTTCATTTCCGGATTTATTCAGCCGAAAGCCCAAGACACATTGTTTATCTGGCAAGTGGCGGTCGATGAATCAGCACGGGGCAAGCGGTTGGCATCCCGTATGCTGCACGCTATTTTGCAGAGTGATGCATGTCGGAATATTCGGTATTTGGAGGCGACAGTGACACCGTCCAATATCCCGTCTACGAAGCTGTTTAAAGGGCTGGCACGTGATTTGCAGACAGAATGCACAATTACGGAAGGCTACACGGAAGATCAATTTCCTGGAGGCGGACACGAATCAGAAGAACTGTTCCGTATCGGTCCATTCTGAGCAACTGGCCGGCTGCCGCAATTGACACAGGAAAATACAGAAATTTAATGGAGGAATTAATTACAAATGGTACTGACCAAAAGTCAGCAGGTAATGGAAGTATTCGAAAATCATGAGTCGCAAGTGAGAAGTTACAGCAGAAGTTTCCCGACAGTATTCAAAAAAGCAAAAGGCTATAAGATGTGGGACACGGAAGGCAAAGAGTATATCGATTTCTTTGCCGGTGCCGGTGCTTTGAACTACGGCCATAACAACGACAAGATGAAAGAAAAACTAATTGAGTATATTCAGGACGACGGCATTGCGCATAGTCTGGATATGGGTACGACAGTGCGAAAAGAGTTTCTTGAACGATTTAACGAAGTGATCTTGCAGCCGAGAAACATGAACTACAAAGTAATGTTTCCAGGGCCCACTGGAACGAATACGGTCGAAAGTGCATTGAAGGTCGCCCGCAAAGCAACGGGACGCCAGAATGTAGTCAGCTTTACGAACGGCTTCCATGGCATGACGCTCGGTGCATTGTCTGTCACAGGCAATTCATACAACCGGGCAGGCGCCGGCGTACCGCTTACTAACACCACATCTATGCCGTTCGACACGTTTTTAGACGAAGGCCAGTCACTGAACTATTTGAAAAAGTATCTGGCTGACGCGAGCAGTGGTTTGGATCTGCCCGCTGCGATGATTGTGGAAACGGTACAAGGGGAGGGCGGCATCAATCCCGCAAGCTTTGAGTGGCTGCGTGAAATTGAGCGCCTCTGCAGAAATTACGATATCTTACTGATTGTCGATGATGTGCAGGCAGGCTGCGGCCGGACTGGAACCTTCTTCAGTTTTGAACCGGCTGGCATCAAGCCCGACGTTGTCTGTCTTTCGAAATCCATTGGCGGCTATGGACTGCCGTTAGCATTAACGCTGATCAAACCGGAATATGATAAATTCGGACCGGCTGAGCATAACGGAACATTCCGCGGAAATAATATGGCGATTTTGACAGCAACAGAAGCGTTATCGTACTGGGAAACAGATGAATTCGCTAAATCGGTACAAGAAAAATCCAAGCTTATCACCGAACGCATGGAGACAATCATCGAAGATTATCCGCAGCTGAAAGCAACAACCCGAGGACGCGGTTTCATGCAGGGAATTGTCTGTGGTGAAGGCAAAGAAGATTACGCGGATAAAATTTGCGCGAAAGCTTTTGAAAAAGGTTTAATCATCGAAACATCAGGACCAGAAGGGGAAGTCGTCAAATTCCTCGGTTCGTTAATCATGGATGAAAAAGGGATTCACAAAGGATTCGATATTCTGGAAGAAGCGATTGAAGAAGTCGTTCACAACTAAGGGAGAGAATAACCATTGATCGTACGTACAATAGATGAAATCATAGGCAGTGAAAATGAAACGAAAGCAGAAACATGGGCAAGCCGCCGTTTCTTGCTGAAGAAAGACAATATGGGATTCTCGTTCCACGAAACGATTATCTACGCAGGCACAGAAACACATATTCATTACCAAAACCACTTGGAAGCAGTGTATTGCGTCGCAGGAGACGGAGAGATTGAAACTGTGGCAGACGGCAAAGTCTATCCGATTAAAGACGGTACGATGTATGCGCTGAACGAACACGATGAGCATTACTTGCGTGGAGGAAGAGAAGACATGCGCCTGATCTGTGTCTTCAACCCGCCGGTAGTCGGAACAGAAACACACGACGAAAACGGCGTGTATCCGCTGATTGAAGACTGAATTGAAAATATGAACGCTCCGGGGCTTATGCTTCGGAGTGTTTTTTTTATGCTGGGATGTGTTGGACGCAGTGGAGCGCTCAATAGGGCTTCGCGAGCGCTCTAACCCCTTGTTCTAGCGCTCAATGAGACTTGTTATCCGCTCTACCTCCTCGTCTAAGCGCTCAATGTGGCTTGGCGTCCGCTCTATCTCCTCGTCTAAGCGCTCAATGTGGCTTGGCGTCCGCTCATACCCTCCGTCCCAGCGCTCAATGAGGCCTCGTGTCCGCTCGTAACCCCCGTCTAAGCGCTCAATGAGGCCTCGTGTCCGCTCATAACCCCCGTCCCAGCGCTCAATGAGGCTTCGCATCCGCTCATAACCCCCGTTCCAACGCTCAATGAGACTTGGTATCCGCTCTATCTCCTCGTCTAAGCGCTCAATGGGGCTTCGTGTCCGCTCTACCCCCCGTCCCAACGCTCAATGAGGCTTCGCGTCCGCTCGTAACCCCCGTTCCAGCGCTCAATGAGGCTTCGCGTCCGCTCATACTCTCCGTCCCAGCGCTCAATGAGGCTTCGCGTCCGCTCATACCCTCCGTCCCAGCGCTCAATGAGGCTTCGCGAACGCTCTAACCTCTTGTTCTAGCGCTCAATGAGACTTGGTACCCGCTCATAACCCCCGTCCCAGCGCTCAATGAGGCTTCGCATCCGCTCATACCCTCCGTCCCAACGCTCAATGAGGCCTCGTGTCCGCTCATCCCCCCCGTCCCAGCGCTCAATGAGACCCCGCATCCGCTCTACCTCCTCGTCTAAGCGCTCAATGAGGCTTCGCATCCGCTCATAACCCCCGTCCCAGCGCTCAATGAGACTTGGTATCCGCTCTACCTCCTCGTCCCAACGCTCAATGAGGCCCCGCGCATCCGTTCTATCTCCTCGCCTAAGCGCTCAATGAGACTTCGCCGCCATTCATAAACATTACACAATCACATGTTAGAAAACGTTAAATGTGGGTACAGTAGATACTATGAGTTCATCCTAATGGGTAATGAACAATACTAAAAGTAGCTTATAAGGGGAGGAGTTCAACTATGTGGAAATTATCGAGTATGGTATTAGGGGCTGCGCTGCTGACGGCGGCTTGCGGAAGTGCGTCGGAGGATGAGAAAGTTCCGGTCAATGAAAATGAAGAAACGCCGGTGGAGCAAGAAAATGCGGCTGAACCAGAAATTACGGCGCCTGTCATGAATGTGGACGGCGAAGAAATTGGAACTGTGACATTGACTGAAGGGCCAACTGGAGTGGCGATGGATCTTGATGTAACTGGTCTTGAGCCAGGGGAACACGGCATGCATTTCCATGAAACGGGCGTCTGTACAGCACCAGACTTCAAAGCGTCTGCAGGCGGTCACTTTAACCCGACCGGCAAACAGCACGGAATGGACAATCCTGAAGGGCATCATGCAGGAGACTTGGAAAATATCGTGGCTGATGAAGACGGAAACGCAAAAGTTAGTATCACTGCGGAAGAAGTAACATTGGAATCAGGAAAAGAAAATTCATTGCTGGATGAAGACGGGTCGGCATTGATCATCCATGAAGGTGCAGATGATTATAAAACGGATCCGGCAGGCGATTCAGGATCACCGTTCGCATGTGCAGAGATTACATCTGAGAATATGAAATAATAATGAATAAAAAAGGATGTCCCCGAAGTTCTCAGGGCATCCTTTTTTGCGCACGGCTGTAGCGTTAGATCTGCTTCCGTCCGTTTGAATGAAGCATAAATCCTAACATCCGGCATTTTCTTTATGACAATAAAAAGAACACCCTCCGGAAAAGAGTGTTCTGCTGATTATCGTACAATTGCGATAATCCCTTCTTCATCATCCAGCTTTAACTGGATGCCTGCTGCCATCGGATCCTGATCGAGGTACTGCTCGATCCAAAGGCGAAGCGCTTCGACGAGACGGGAGGTAGTTAAATGATGCATCTTGCCGTTAAGCTCGGCCTCTGCTGAAAACCCGGTGTCGTCATCGTAAGCAAGTTCGACTTCTACGTCGTCAGGCATTGCCCGTGATTCTTTAGCGATCAATACACACACTGCATTGGCTACGTCTTGTTCGTAAATTATCTGTTGTTCCATTGATTCATATCCTCATTGCGTTTACGCTCTTTCTCTTTGAAGATCGCAAAAATCTTCCGTACCATATAGATGATGAAAACAATCGCAAGTACGTTAATCAATAAGCCCATAATGGAACCAAGGATACCCATATTTGCAAACAGGCTGCCGAATAACAGACCCGCAAGTCCGCCGACGAATAGGCCCTTCATCAAGCCGCCGCCCATTCCGCCTGGCTTTTTGGCAGTATTGCCTGCAGTGGCTTTATCGTTGTTTTGATTTGTATCCTGTTTCTTTTCTGCTTTATTTGGCTGTACACGGTTCGGTGTACTGAAGCTTTTCTTACCGGATTTGTAGCCGCGCGCTTCCGCAGTGATTTCATCCTGAAAAATGATGTTCCCGATCGGCGACAAAATTAATGACGCGGCCAGGAAAAATGCAGCAATTTTTTTCAATTGATAGTCTCCTTTAAAGCTGTAATGAAGGTCTTTACTGTACAAAAGCCCTTCACTCTATTTTACCGGATTACTTGCTGTAATGAAAGGAAATCCCCTTATTTTGCGAAGAAGTTTTCCGTGTAAAATGGCTGTTCTTTGTCATTGAAATCCACGCCGATTCCAAGGAACTGATAATCGCGTATCAGAATGTTTTCCCGGTGACCTTTCGAATTCATCAGCCCTTCATGAGCGAAAATACTGCTTGATTGGCCATAAGCCAAGTTTTCACCAGCGCTGACGAACTTGACCCCTTGCTTCTTCATTCGGTCAAAAGGGGATTCCCCTTTTAAGTTTTCGTGGCTGAAATAATCCTGTACGGCCATATCCGTACTGTGAAGACGAGCGGTTTCAGAAGCCAGCTGATCCCACGTAAGAATCGAGCGTCCGTGACGCACCCGTGCGGCATTCGTCAAATCGAAAAGCTGCATTTCAAAGCCTTTGCGCATTGCATCATTCTTTGGTGCGTAAAGCGCAGTTTTACCTTGTTCCAAACGATCCGAAATCAGCTGCACCGCAGTAACGGCAGTATCCTTATGCAAATCATAAAAGACGTACATATAAATACCGTCTGAATGAAAAACGTCCATTCCTTCATCGTCCTGGAGCTTATAAATATTCGTTTCTTTGCGTATTTCTGAAATCGGTTCGCCGAGGCTTTCTCGGATCTTCGCTTTTGGCACACCATATTCGATGCCGATCGATGAGGCGATCAGCCGGTCATTAGTGTAAATTGCATTGACACGGCGTTTGACATCGTATGAAAGCATGATGAAGTTCTGGTAGTTTTCATGGAAGGTCAGCCATTCCGTGCCGTATTCATTGACAGACGTACGCACTGGATCGCCCAGTTTCTCCTTCACCTCTGCTTCTGACGTGCCGATTTCGATATTATGGATGGAAATAATGCCAGTTGCGGGCGCTTCCAGTTCCGGCTGGGCGACTTCATCCGGCGGACTGCTTCCGGCGGCTTTCTCAGAAACATATGAAATTATATTGGTAATTGATTGTTTTGTATAATCAAGCGCAGATTCAACTGCTTCCTCGTTGAGAACTGTTTCCACCTTCGCATCAAGCGGATCGAGAAACGATAAATCCACGTAGTTCGATACCGGATCTTCCCAGTATGGCTTGAATGCGTAGACAATCACTGCGAGAAAAAGTAATTGAAAAAGGCGTTTTATCATGTGACACCCACTCCTCTATCATATTATACTCTGTTTACCCTCCGGCAATACAGCGGGAACTATTAATTGTTGAAAATTAACGTCCAGAGATGCGCGAAAAAGGGTATACTTAAAAAAGAATGGAAAGTCTGGAAGGAGTGGATGGTATGTTCGGCGGTGTGAGCAGTGTACCTTCCTGGTTTTATATAGTAGCATTTGCAGTTGTCATACTGCTTGTACTGTTTATGGAATGGAAAACGAGATAACAGATTAATTTAAGCAGAAAGAAGGAAAACCATGTTAACATTTGAGGAGAAACAACAGATTATAGAAGAATTTCCAGAGCTAGTGAAAAAAGAAGTATCAATGAAACGGCTGAACTATCATTATGAAGAGTCATTATATGATAAAACCGTCGTTGTACAGCATTTGCACCCGAATGGCAACGCATTTGTCTACGTAGCGGATGTGGAAGGGTACGAAGCGGATGACCGCGGTCTGGTCAATGTGCGGGAATTCACAGCGGATGAATTGCGTGCTGTGATCTGTGCAGCGATTGAAGGGTTGGCGACAGAAGTGCAGGAAGCGGACCCGATTGCTGAAACATGGCAAAATTCCAATGGCCAGAAGCTGACACTTCTCGAGGAAGACGGTTTCTTTAACATCTACCACGAAGCAAATCTGGAAGAAGGCTTTGGAGATTATTCGGAAGCGGCAAGCTATCTGAAAGAAGAAGGCTTTGCAGTCAAAACGAAATAATAGCAATAGGGGTGAAGTTGAATGAAGGGTAAGACAGTTGCAATTGGTCTCGTGATCATGCTGATTATCGTCGTCGCGGCTATCATTCTCATGGTACAGGCCACATTCAGAAATAATCCTGTACAGAAAAATCATCAATCAATGGACAACCAGCCCTACACCGAAACCGGTACATTCGGCTGGCAATAAATATAACGAACTGTCCGGAATATCCCAAAGCGGGGTGTTCCGGACAGTTTTTTGTTTGGAGAAGTTTTGCTGTGTGCGTTGGAGCAGGGGGAGGGCGCATCAAGGCTGTCCCGCATCGTCCCATCACACACCACAAAAAAACGCCCAAAGTCCAGTCAACTGACCAAACTCTGAGCGGCTCCATCTTATTTATTCGAATAATGCTTCGGATTGTTTGAACGATACAAACCTTTGCCGAACGGCAGCCACCAGTTCCATTTACCGAACAGCTTCATTAAACTTGGGACCAGCAACAAGCGAATGATTGTCGCATCGATTGCCACAGCTATCGCAATGCCGACGCCGATTTGCTTGACCGGCATGACGTCCGTGAATGCGAATGCACCTGTCAGAACGATCATGATGAGGGCGGCGGATGTGATCACTTTACTCGTTGTCGCGAGCCCCTCCACGGTAGATTTATCATTATCGAATGACTGCGCGAATTCCTCCTGCATTCTGGAAATAAGGAACACTTCGTAATCCATGCTCAAGCCGAATACCAGACTAAAGACAATGACCGGGATAATGAGCGCCACCGTGCCGGGATTTAATCCGAAATGGCCATACTGGAATATATAAACAAGTATGCCGAACGTTGCAGACAGCCCGAGAATATTCATCAGAATCGCTTTCACTGGAATGATGAATGAACGGAAAGCAAACATTAGAATGAAAAACGTAGAAACGATGATAATCAGCAATACATAAACGATATGACCTGCAATTTCATCGAAAATCTCCTGATTGAACCGAGGTTCCCCGCCAAGCAGAAGGTCAAAGCCGGTATCTTTGTCAGACCAGTCGCGGACCCAATCCTGTGCTTCATTGGAACTGCCGTCAGCTGCGAGTGTGACCGGGATGAGCAGACGGTTGCCGCTGTCCGTAAAGTTTTTTAGCACCGGATTGAGCTGATCGTACATTTGCGGGATGCGCAATGTCTGCTCCCACTGGGTGACGTCATCCAAACCGCTGATTGTAAAAATGGTTGATACGTTCTTAACCAGCGCATCGCCGGTCAATTGATTCTGCAGCGTCAGCATATCCGTCAGACCTTCTGTTGTCTTCCAGCTGCCGTCGCGTTCTGCGATCAGAAAGACGGTGCTTTCATCTCCCAGTCCGAATTCATCTTCCATCTTCTCGAAAGCCAACCGGGTATCGAATGAGTCCGGCAATGAATCAATCTGCGGTATCGTCAATTCCATGTTCTTTACTGGAATTACTGCGATTGCAAGCAGCACGAACGCTGCAGCCGCAATTGTTACCGGACGTTTCATCACGCTGTGAGCGAATTTTCGCCAGCCGTTCGCATCTTCACCGCGCTCTTTTAACAAGCGTCCCTTGTGGATCCGTCCGCCAAGCATCAGCAGCACGGCAGGCAATAAAGTAAGTGACGAAATGACTGCCATCCCGACGACGATCATGCCGCCGAGTGCAATATTCCCGAAAATATCCACTTTGATCAGCAGCATTGCGCCTAAGCCGATAAAGACACAAATCGCAGAGAAGATAATCGAACGTCCGGCCGTGCAAATCGTCATGATGACAGATTCCACAGTACTGCGCTTTTTCAGCTCCTCACGATACCGGCTGATGAATAATAACGCAAAGTCGATACTGAGTGCGAGGCCGAGCATCGGTACGATATTCAGCACGAAAATCGACAAATCAACGGTGTTGCCGAGCAATGCCAGGATCCCGAGTGAAGATACGACAGTGCCGATTCCGACAATCAGCGGAACGAATGAGGCAACGACTGTGCCGAAAGCAAACAGCAGGACGACAATGGCAATAGGTAAACCAATAGCCTCAGCCGTCATCAAATCACGCTGGCTCGCCACGTTGACGTCGTGTTCAAATGCTCCGCCGCCGGTAAGGGTAATACCTGATTCGCCATGAATGGTTTCGCGGATATCTTCTACGGCTTGCGGCATATTATCCGGAGCTTCATTAAAATGGAGCAGGGCATAAGACAGCTTATTGGTATACTGTGCTTTTTCTGTCAGCGGTGAAACGGTCTCAGATACGATGTCAAGTGCATCCAGTCTGTCAAGGGCGGATTGAATTTCATTGTCCGATTTTCCTTCGAATACTAGAAATAATGATTCTGCCGGCAATCCAAAGTCTTCGGAGACGATTTTCATAACCTGTTCATGTTCGCCGTCTACACGGAATCCATCACCCGCAAGCAAGCCGGGAAGCTGAATGGCAAAATAGGTCATTGCGCCAAACAGGAAGATCCAGAAGGTGAAAATCCATTTATATGACCGGGTCACAAACTTAGCGAAGTTGCGCAAAATAATTCCTCCTCGAGCGATATAGGAAACGATCAATAAGTAGTTCTATGCCTATCATAACAAGTAAATATTGGAAAGTCCCGTGGGATTAAGGAAAGAAAACCATAAAAAAACCACTCCCTAAAAGGAAGTGGTTTGTAAGGTTAAATTAGTTTTTAGTAACGTTAGTTGCTTGAAGTCCGCGTTGTCCTTGTTCGATTTCGAAAGACACGTCTTGACCTTCTTCAAGAGTTTTGAATCCGTCGCCTTGGATAGCTGAGAAGTGTACGAATACATCGTCGCCATCTTCACGTTCGATGAAGCCATAACCTTTTTCTGCGTTAAACCATTTTACTTTACCTTGTTCCATGTTTGTTTCCTCCTCGTGCACAATTGTGTACACATTGTATTACTATCCTTGCTCAATTTCTTAAAAACGGTCGAGATGAAATCGCTGACCAACGTCGAACAAAAATAATTCTCCTTTATCATAACAAGTATTGTTAGATATTGCAAGTTAAAAGTTCCATGCATGAAAAATCCCAAGTAAAGTTTACTGGGATTAAAGGAAAACAGACAGCACTTTATAGATGACTGCCGCGACTGCTGCAGAGATGGGCATAGTAATGATCCACGTCAGAACGATTCGTTGTGCGACGCCCCATTTCACGCCTTTCAAGCGCTGAGCCGATCCAACCCCCATGATGGACGAAGAGATGACGTGCGTCGTACTGACCGGCAGGTGGAGAAGGGTGGCGCCAAAAATGATGGCAGCGGAGTTCAAGTCTGCCGCAATCCCGTGAATCGGACGGATTTTCATAATCTTGCCGCCGACCGTCTTAATGATTTTGTAGCCGCCTATAGATGTGCCGATGCCCATCGAGGTGGCCGCAGCAATACGGACCCACAGCTGGATATCATCAGTCGTCTGCAATTCCGCCGCGATCAATGCCATTGTAATAATTCCCATCGCTTTTTGTGCGTCGTTCGTTCCGTGAGTAAATGATTGAACAGCCGCCGTACCAATTTGCATATAGCGGATTCGGCGGTTCGCTTTGAATAAATTACGGTTCTTCAGGACAGCCCGCAATACGGTCATCACAATGAAACCGCCAACCAGGGCAATGACAGGGGATAACAGAAGAGCCTGAATGATCTTAATGAAGCCGCTGTAATTTAAAATACCGAAACCCGCCGCCGCAATAGCTGCACCCGCGATGGAGCCGATCAGTGCATGCGAAGAGCTGGAGGGAATTCCGAAATACCACGTCACCAAATTCCAGATGATTGCCGAAACAAGTGCCGCCAAAATAACGAGAGACCCATTTTCCAATAAAAACGGATCGATAATGTCTTTCGTAATGGTCTTCGCAACGCCTGTAAATGTCAATGCCCCGACAAAGTTCATTACCGCAGCGAGCATAATAGCCGACCGCGGTTTTAGTGCACGCGTTGAGACTGAAGTGGCAATCGCGTTGGCGGTATCGTGAAAACCATTGATGAAGTCAAATGCTAAAGCAAAAATGACGACGAGAATGGTCAAAATGAGAATCATATCCATCGCTTATAGCTCCTTATGCGTTACGCATGATGATGGTTTCGATGTTGTTCGCCACGTCCTGGCAATAGTCCGCGATATCTTCAAGCAGCTCATACAGATCTTTCAGCTGAATGATGCGGATCGGGTCTTTCTCGCGAATGAATAACTGCTTAATCGACGTCCGTAAGACTTCGTCGCAAATCCGTTCATATTCTTTGATCTGCACTGCATGTGTGCGCATTTCAACAAGCTTCTTTTTCGTCAGCAATTCCATCGCCTTCACGATTTCATCGGTGCTTTTCGTAATATTCGTAATGAATTTCTGCATGTATTCATCGATATCAATGAGCGAAAACATTTCAAGGTTTGCAAGGAAGTGTTCGATGCCGTCCAGGATATCATCCATTTTAATCGCGATATTTAAAATATCTTCCCGTTCAATCGGTGTCATGAACGACGTATTCAGCTTCGTAATCAGTTCATGGATCAGGGTGTCGCCGGCTGTTTCATATTCTTTCATTTGAATACTGACCTCTTTCAGATCAGCGACCGTTTCAACTTGGAAATCATTTGCATAATACATGGATTCTTGCACGTGTTTGGCGATGTCCAATAACGCAGTGAAAAACGGATCAGGTTTACGCGGGCCCAGCATATTATTACCTCCATCCAGTAGTGAAATCGATAGTCTCTTCATCATAACAAAATCTTTATGTAAAAAGATAGCGAACATTGTAGAATACATGCGTAATTTGCGTGAAATTATAGACTTTGAATGGCTGACTGAACATTTATAGGTAATTGGGCATTCTGACAGGTGAAAGGGTATGTCGCATAAACCTTCAAGCGATATACGTTCTTTGCTATACTGAATGAATTCTATAGAAGAAAAGGGTTTTGTACATATGAATAACCAATTACAAAAAAGAATACCGTTGCCTACTGTCTGGCTCGTCTTGCTGCTCGGTTCTTTGACAGCGTTCGGCCCGCTGTCGATGGATATGTATTTGCCGGGATTGCCTGTCGTGGCTCATGACCTGCAGGCATCCACATCACTTGTCCAATTAAGTCTAACAGCCTGTCTGATCGGTTTAGGCGCAGGGCAGCTGATTTTTGGCCCGATGAGTGACATTTACGGCAGGCGCAAGCCGCTCATCACTACGCTCGTAGTGTACGCCATCGCTTCATTTTTATGTGCGTTCAGTACGAACATCGGGGCTTTTGTTTTACTGCGTTTCATCCAGGGAATGACAGGTGCGGCGGGGATTGTCATCGCAAGAGCGTGTGCGCGTGATTTGTATACGGGGAGTGAGCTGACGAAGTTTATGGCGATGCTGTCAATCGTTAACGGGGCAGCACCGATTCTCGCGCCGATTGCTGGCGGTGTGGTGCTGAACTTTGCCTCGTGGCAATTTGTGTTCTTTATCCTCGGCGGCATTGGCTTGCTGATGTTTTTATCGACGGCTCTCTTTTTACCCGACACTCTGCCTGTAAAACAGCGGGCAGAAGGCGGAATGCTTGCAGTCGTCAAGACGTTTGGCGGACTGTTGAAGGACAAATGGTTCATGGGCATCGCGTTGACGCAAGGATTGATCATGTCGAGTATGTTCGCATATATAGCGGGCTCTCCATTCGTTTTGCAGAATCTGTATGATGTTACGGCTCAGCAGTTTTCTTTATTCTTCGCTTTGAATGGCGTGGGAATCATTACTGCGGCGCAGGTGACCGGACGTTTAGCGGGCAGAATTCATGAAGTGAAGTTTTTGCGCACAGGTGTGCTGATTTCATTCGCCGGCAGTATCCTTCTTCTATTAACGGTCTGGAATAAATGGCCGCTCGCTGTCATCGCATGTGCATTATTTATGGTAGTCGCGAGTGTGGGCATGGTTTCCACTTCATCATTCTCGCTTGCGATGCAAAGTCAGGGAAAGTCGGCAGGAAGCGCAGCAGCGTTTCTCGGTCTGTTGCCCTTTATTGGCGGCGCCACTGTGTCACCGCTCACAGGTCTTGCGGGTGACAGTTCCGCCTGGCCGCTCAGTATCGTGGTGCTGACATGCAGTGCGGGTGCAGTAGTGATATTTTTCACCGTGGTCCGGAAAGCGTTTCTATTGCAGAAGTTGTAAGCTTCAAGCGGCGGAATCTGAAAAAGTGCACACCTCTTGCTTAGCATGTAACGCACCGCCCAACCCTTATTAATTCAAATTTAACCGAAAATAAGGCATGATAGAGATAGAGAGTCTGATTATTATTTCGAGAGGTGGATGGAAAGATGGAATATCGTATTGAGCACGACACGTTCGGAGAAATACAAGTACCTGCAGACAAGTTATGGGGAGCGCAGACGCAGCGCAGTAAGCAAAACTTTAAAATCGGCGGTGAACGTATTCCGCTTGGTGTAATCCAGGCTTTTGCCCATTTGAAAAAATCAGCAGCGATAGCAAGTCATTCCTACGGCAACTTATCCGAAGCGAAGATGAAAGCGATTAAAGCAGCAGCGGAAGAAGTGATCGAAGGGAAATGGGACGAGCATTTCCCGTTAGTCGTCTGGCAGACAGGAAGCGGCACGCAGTCCAACATGAACATGAACGAAGTGCTTGCGAACCGCGGCAATCAGCTGCTTGAGGAGTGGGGCGAGGAAGAGCGCCTGCACCCGAATGATGACGTCAATAAATCACAGAGTTCCAACGACACATTCCCGACAGCGCTTCACGTAGCGGGTGTTGTAGCGGTAGAGCGCGAAGTACTGCCGGCAATTGATAAATTAAAAGAAACACTTCATAAAAAATCTGAAGACTTTATGGATATTATCAAGATCGGACGCACGCACCTGCAAGACGCGACGCCACTGACGTTAGGACAGGAAATCAGCGGATGGCACCGTATGCTGGAGAAAACGCGCAGCATGCTCGAAGCAAGCGTCCAGTCTATGAAAGAGCTGGCAATTGGCGGAACAGCTGTCGGTACAGGACTCAACGCACCTGCTGGCTTCGGTGACAAAGTGGCGGAAGAAATTTCAAAATCCGTTGGCATCGAATTTACATCAGCAGAGAATAAATTCCATGCACTGACAAGCTATGATGAAGTAGTGTACACACACGGTGCGCTAAAAGCATTAGCTGCGGACCTGATGAAAATTGCGAATGACGTACGCTGGCTGGCAAGCGGACCGCGTTCGGGCATTGGCGAAATTACGATTCCGGAAAACGAACCGGGCAGCTCGATTATGCCGGGTAAAGTGAACCCGACACAAAGTGAAGCATTAACGATGGCCGTGGCTCAAGTAATGGGTAACGATGCGACGATCGGCTTCGCAGCGAGCCAGGGGAACTTTGAACTGAACGTTTTCAAGCCGGTTATCATCTATAACTTCCTGCAATCATCGAAACTGCTTGCTGACGGCATGATCAGCTTCAATGATAACTGTGCAGTCGGAATTGAACCGAACCGTGAAGAAATCGACAATAAAGTAAAGAATTCATTGATGCTGGTGACAGCGTTGAACCCGCATATCGGTTATGAAAATGCAGCGAAAATTGCGAAGAAGGCTCACAAAGAGGGAACGACGCTGAAAGAAGCGGCGCTTTCCACCGGTTTATTAACAGAAGAGCAATTTGACGAATACGTAGATCCAAGCAAAATGACAGGACTATAATAACTGTCATAAAATTGTACGTTCGTTTCGCTCGTAATCCTTGTATACTGAAGGCATTACGTCTATACAAAGGAGTCAGAACCATATATGAAAAAGAAATTACTTGCAGGGCTGGCTGCACTGACATTAGTGCTTGCGGCATGCGGAAACGGCGCAACAGAAAAACCGGCTGAAACAGATCCGCAAGATGCACGTGCAGAAGCAGGGCATGACCACATGGAGCATCTACCGAACGGTGATCTGCAGGAAGTAACAGCTTCAGCAGATATCCTGCCATCCTTCCTTGACGATAAGACGGAAGATATGCGCATGGTCTACCAAGTCGCAGCCAAAGCAACAGATGTGCTAGAATACATGCCTTGCTACTGCGGCTGCGGCGACAGCGCTGGCCATGAAAACAATATGAATTGTTTTCTTGATGAAATACGAGAAGATGGCTCGGTTGTCTGGGACGATCACGGCACACGCTGCCTAGTTTGCCTGGAGATCGCCGTGAAATCGGTACAAATGAAACAAGACGGTAAATCCATGAAAGAAATTCGTGACGCAATCGACACGGAATACGGCAATGGAAACTATGCAAAACCAACAGATACTCCAATGCCAGCTTAATGAGTTGGCTATGAACCCCTTTCTACCGTGGAAAGGGGTTTTTTGACTTTGGAATATGTGTGGAGTCTCGGGGGTGAGGTGAGAAGACTCCGCCAAACGCTCTACCATGCTGCGCAGCCGCTCATAAATCCCGTCCATCCGCTCATAGATTCCGTTGAGCGCTCAAAGACGCGGGGTAGCCGCTCAATGCCCGCGGTTATCCGCTCTAACCCCGTCTGTATCCGCTCAATGATCCGTTACAACCGCTCAATCCCTGTATTGGAGGCAGCCCAGCCAACTTATTTCGCCGTCCCGCTCATACATTCTGTCCATCCGCTCATAGATTCCGTTGAGCGCTCAATGTTGCGGGGTAACCGCTCAATGCCCCCGGTTAGCCGCTCTAACCGCGTATGTATCCGCTCAATGCTCCGTTACAACCGCTCAATCCCTGTCTTCAAGGCAGCCCAGCCAACTTATTTCGCCGTCCCGCTCATAGATTCTGTCCATCCGCTCATAGATTCCGTTGAGCGCTCAAAGTCGCGGGGTAACCGCTCAATGCCCGCGGTTATCCGCTCTAACCCCGTCTGTATCCGCTCAATGATCCGTTACAACCGCTCAATCCCTGCTTTCAAGGCAGCCCAGCCAACTTATTTCGCGGTCCCGCTCATACCTTCTGTCCATCCGCTCATAGATTCCGTTGAGCGCTCAATGTTGCGGGGTAACCGCTCAATGCCCCCGGTTAGCCGCTCTAACCGCGTATGTATCCGCTCAATGCTCCGTTACAACCGCTCAATCCCTGTCTTCAAGGCAGCCCAGCCAACTTATTTCGCCGTCCCGCTCATAGATTCTGTCCATCCGCTCATAGATTCCGTTGAGCGCTCAAAGTCGCGGGGTAACCGCTCAATGCCCGCGGTTATCCGCTCTAACCGCGTCTGTATCCGCTCATACCTCCCCGTCAAGCGCTCAATCCATCCATCAATCCATCCACATACGCCACCCCGCAGATCCATTCGTTTCATTGGAAAGTGCAAAGGGTATGGTATAATTTAGTTAAACTAGGCAGGAGGGGATTCTGGTGATTCATTTTGTTCAATTTGAAGAGCGGTATATACCGAAGATGGCCTCTTTACTTGCGGCGAGACATGCAGATGAACGGCAGCGATTTCCGTTTTTGCAGGAGCGCTTTGAGGACGTCGAACATGCAGAAGAACGTTTGCGTGAAGAAATGGAGAAGCCGTATACTGGGGGACTCGTAACATTGCGTGACGAAGAGGTGATTGGCTATTTATTGTATGAATATCGCCAAGACACTACGCGTGGCCGTACGGTGTATGTCGGCTATCCATCATTTGTCATCCATGAAGACGAACATCCAAGACTTGCGCGCCTGATGTATACGGAAGCTGGAGCGGAGTGGGTTCGCAATGGGTATTTTGAACATGTATTGGATGTGCCGGTAGGAAATGATGAATTAATTCTCGAAATGCTGGAGCAGTCGTTTCATTTTGAAGAACGCTTCGCGGCGTTATCACTTGAACGGTATCGCGCACAGCCCGGAGAAAATAGTCTTGTGAAAATGAAAGAACTTGCGGGCGAAGAGCAGTCTATATTGCGTAAAATGGCGCCATGGAACAGTATGCATCAGGCGAAAGCACCCGCGTGGAAACCGATCACGCAAGAAGCATTAGACGCGGAACGGGATGTATTCTCGGCTTATGCCGGAAAAGAAGGAACGCGCAGCTGGATTGCTGAGCAGGAAGGAACGCCAGTAGCATTCCATCTGTACACACCTGCAGACGCCCGGCATGCTATGACGACACCTGACCAGTCGGCTGTGCTTGTGCAGGCTACGACGAATATTGATATGCGCGGACAAGGCATTGGGAAATCCATTGCAAACCACAGCTTTACACAAATGAAAAATGCAGGTTATGAATATATCATGACGGATTGGCTGACGGCGAACCACTTAGCGTCGTATTTCTGGCCGAAGCTGGGATTCCGTTCGTATATGATTCGCATGGCACGAACAGTAGATGCGCGAATCGCATGGGCGGACGGACAATGACGGGCGTGAAGTTCGTCTCGTCCTGGAGTGGCGGCAAAGACTCGGCGCTCGCGGTTTATCGCGCAATCCAGGCGGGCAATACGCCGGCTATGCTGTGGACGATGTTCGAAAAAGACCAGACCCATTCTAAATCACACGCGCTGCCGCTTGAGATTATTCAAGCGCAGGCAAAGCAGATGGGCGTGCCGTCGATGATCAGGAAAGCGGACTGGGCAGGCTATGAGATGCAGTTTATCGATGCGATGCGCGTATGCAAAGAGCACGGTATACCAAAAGCAGTATTTGGAGACATCGATTTAGAAGATCACTTATTGTGGGTACAGACAATGTGCGCCAAAGTCGGCATGGAAGCATATCATCCGCTATGGGATGAACCAAGACGCAAGCTGCTGGAAGAATTCATCGCCGAAGGGTTCGAGGCGTATGTCGTAGTCGTCAATACGAAGATGATGCCTGCGGAATTCCTCGGAAGACGTTTCACGATAGAATTGATCGATGAACTCGAAGCACTGGGTATTGACAGCTGCGGCGAATCCGGGGAATTCCACACAGTCGTCGTCGGCGGCCCTCTCTTCAAGGAACGGATTCCTGTGATAATGAATGAAACGATTGAAAAAGACGGATATGTATTTTTGAAATGTGAAATCGAAAAAGACACTCCCGCAGACTGATATCGGTCTGTAGAGTGTCTTTTTTCATCGCGTGTATTTTCTGAGGAAATATCATTTTGCCGCTGTGCTCACTGATTGCATTTGTGTCCATGTCAAAAAAATTCTTCTGGTGTATTGAAGTTGGAACGTAATCCGTGCATATAAGGACAGAAAGAAAACTTTCTTACTTCCGCAATCGCACCTGTTTGCTGGTTGCTTCCTTACTGTCATAAACCTTCTTACGTTAGTTCGTCGCGTCCTTGTTCAAGGATTGGATTGCCTTATTCGCCATTTTTGAAATAACGACATCATCCATAGGGGGGTTATATAAGCCTGCTCTGACGTTTAAATAATAACGGTGCATCGGATTCGATTCGGAAAATGCACGTGAACCGACAATTTTCATCGCTATATCAACAATTGAAATCGCGGCTTTTGTGACCGCTATTTTGGTTACATTTAGTGCCTCTTCGAATGTTGTTTTATCAGATGCAGCTTCATATCGTTCAATCGTTCCATACATCAAATGCCTCGCAGTGGACAACTCCAATTCCATTTCACCAATCTTTTGTCTGATGGATGGTACTTCGGCTATTGGCTTTCCCAATGAAACGGGTACGTACGAAGTAGCAAATTCAAGTGCGTAATTTCTGGCTGCCGCCGCAATTCCGATATAACAGGCTGGAATGTGAAGCAACCAGCCTTTCGATACTGGTTCAACAGGAGTGTTTTTCTTCAAAATATTCGTTTTTGGTACACGGACATTTTTTAACACGATAGTATCACTTGCCGTACCGCGCATTGCCATACTATCCCATGATTGCTTGATAGAAAGGCCGGTTGCTGTACGCGGAACCATAATATGCTCAACTTCTTGCTCTTCAGTCGTTGCGGAAACGAGGAAATAGTCAAGGACTGGAGATAGTGAGGTGTAAGTCTTCTCGCCATTGATGATCAAATCTTCACCGTCAGCAATTGCACTTGTTTGCGGTAATCCACCTCGCGTCGGGCTCCCGGTATTATTTTCGGTACCTGCTGAGTTGATAAGAGCACCTTTTCGTATTTCATCTAACAAAAACTGCCCAGTATTTTTATTCCAATGGCGATTTTCCGCATATTCAAGCACTATCCCATTATGCCAGCCAATCGATAAACCTGTCGATCCGCTACCTTCAGAAATGGCCTCTTGCGCTAAAATATATTCATATAATCCAAAACCTTGCCCGCCATTTTCTTTCGGTAACGTTAATAAATGATAGTCAATTTGTTTAAGCTCTTCTATATCTTTAAAAGGGAATGAACCCAGCGCATCCAGTTCAGGTTCCCGTGCACGAAACGACGGCTGTAACGCTTTGATTTGTTCCATTAACTTTTTCTGTTCTGGTGTTTTAACAAATGAATGCATCGTCAATCTTTCCTCTCAATTCAAAGTATCTTTCGCGAGTACTTCTCAATCGGGCATAAGTAAATTCGGAAGGAACAAAAATAGGTTTGGTATAAATACTCCAAGTAAAATGACGCCTAAAGTTAATCCGATAATCGGCAAAACCGCCAAGAATGCCCATGGTGTGGAAATCTCTGCAATTTGTGTTGCAATGAGTAAACAAATTCCATAAGGCGGCGTAACCATACCAACTGCTAACGTTAAACAAACGATGATGCCCATATGAACTGGATCTAAATTGGCGATTGCGCCCAGCTTCATAAGAATCGGCAAGAAAATAATAATCGCCTCTAAAGGACTTAAAAATGTTCCAACTACGAGGAGAAAAGCAATGATCATTAAATATATTCCCACAGGGGACGTTGTTATATTTGTAATGAAATCCGCAACCAATTCAGGGGCGTGTAAATAGCCGATTAGCCATCCCATGATGCCCGCAGTTGCAATTGCGAACATTGGCAAGGAATACATAATGACTGACTCTTTCAAAATCCTTGGCAACTCTCTGACTTTCAGTGATTTGTAAAAAAACATCAGGACTAAAGCGTAAAACACTGCAATAACAGCAGCTTCAGTCGGTGTAAAGAACCCTCCTACAATTCCGCCTAAAATAATAACCGGCAATAATAACGTAGCAAAAGCTTGTTTAAATGACGTGCCTACTTCCTTTACCGTGGCTCTTGGGTAAGCTGGATAGCCATACTTAACAGCCATGTAATATGTATAACCCATTTGAACTAAACCAATTAATATACCTGGTACAATACCCGCTAAAAAAAGCTTTCCAATTGAAACTTGGGCCATGGCACCATACACAACCATCATAATACTGGGCGGAATGATGACACCTAATGTAGAAGATGCGGCGGTGATCGCTACTGTAAACCCTGCATCGTATTTTTCTTTTACCATCGCCGGGATTAATGTCGATCCAACAGCAGCAGTATCTGCGGCCGCTGACCCGGACAATCCCGCCATAATCATACTCACCAAAATGTTTATATGACCTAAACCACCTTTAATATGACCTACAAGTGATCTCGAAAAATTAATCAATCGATTTGTAATGCCCCCGTCATTCATCAAACTGCCTAATAGAAGAAAGAAAGGAACGGCCAAAAGTGTAAAAGAGTTAATACTCGCAAACATATGGTTTATAACGCTCGTAAATGGTAAATCAATATATATTATTGTGGCCATAGAAGAAATGCCCAGTGCAAATGCAATCGGCACACGTATGAAAATCAGACCAAAGAACACGATGAGGAGTAAAATGAGCGGGTTCAATTAACATACACCTCTTTACCATTTAATTTCAAAAATTTCTTTATATCGTTAATAATTAATTCGATTGTAAATAACAACATCGCGATTCCGGCGACAGGTATCGTGGCGAAGAAGTAAGCTAAAGAAAAAGGCAATGAATTGGACGCCCGCGAAAAACCTGACATTGTAAATTTATACCCATAAACAATCATGACGTAGATGAGTGATAGAGTGATGAAATGAGATAAAATATCGAAACCTAAATTTAATTTCAATTTAGAGGGGGCTAAGTCGACTATAAAGTGTTTCTTATGTCTAAGGGCTATGGCAGCACCTAAAAATACTGTCCACATGAAACATAATAAAGAAAATTCATCTGCCCACACCATCGCAATATCAAAATAATTTCTAGCAATAACCTTCACAAACACTACGATAATAAAGGTGGCCAGTAATAGTACAGAGACAAGAGCGAGGAATCGTTCTACTAAGTTGTTGAATTTTAACAGCACTATAAAAACCCCTTCGAAAAATTCAATAATTCTGCCTACTAAATAGTTGCCCTGTCAGTGTGCGGTATTAGCCTGCACACTGACAAAACAAATATATAAACCTGTCAGTCTTTTAAATCTCTTACAATTTCCAGTAAATCAGTTGCTTCAGAATCCTTAGCCAACTTGTCGTGCAGTGGCGTTAAGATGTCGATAAATGCTTGTTTATCAACTTCTGTCGTAGTCACTTTTAAAGAGGGCAGCTCTTCTACTAACTGTTTATCCATTTCCACTCCGCGTTTCGTGCCTAATTTACCAGCTTCGATAGCTACTTTTTCAATAATCTTGTTATATTCGGCAGGTAATTTATTGTAAGTTGCTTCGCTCATTGAGAAGTGCGATGCCATATAAAGGTGTTCCGTTAAACTGACATACGGTGCCACTTCGTATAGCTTACTGCCTGTATAACCGCTCAATGTACTTTCAAATGCATTAACAACACCTGTTTGAACTGCTGAATATAATTCATTCCACGCGAGTGACGTTGGCAACGCTCCTAATGCTGACCATATTTCACTTTCAATCGGTGAGCTTGGAATGCGCATTTTAATGCCGTTTAAATCTGCAGGCTTGGCGATTTCACCTTTATTATTCGATAAGTAACGCGTTCCGCCGCCTGCTAAGGACAACAACTTCATATCTAAATTTCTGTTCTCATATTCTGATTTTAAATAATCATATAAAGGACTATCATTGCTGATCGCTTTCTCGAAGTGATCCATGTCTTCAAATAAGTAACTGATTCCAAAAATTTGATACTGTGGGACAAAAGCTGCCGCGTTTTGGGCACCGCCGATAATAAAATCAACTGTTCCCATGCGTAATTCTTCTATTATTGTTTCATCGTTTCCTAACGAGCCATTCGCATGAATTGAAACTTTAACATTGCCATCCGTTTGTTTTTCAACTTCCTCAGCGAAATATTTTGCCATGTCTGCCCACGGATGCGGTTCACTAATAACCGTTCCCAATCTAAGTTCGTATTTCTTCCCTGGTTCTATTTCATTACCCTCAGTCGCGCCTTCGTTATTCCCGCAAGCCGCCAGCACAAAAACCAATAAAATAACGAGAGTAAATTGTACAATATACTTTTTCATTACATGCACCCTTTTCTTTTTATTTAATAAGTGGTCGGTTTTCTAATCAAACAGAAGACTATTTCTATTAGTCCTGCTGATAACATTTCATCATTCACTGAGTGCTATAGGATTCAGGTGCACTGCGGGTAAACGATTACTTAGCAACCCTATTACTAACCCGAGCATATATATGCTTTTTCAATAGATCAAGGGTAATTGAATTACTCAGATAACTACAGACTTATTTGTGTGAAAAATATGGTATATGTCAGGGGAGCAAGAAGGATATCGTCTGTTTATTAAACATATTCGTTTACTATGTTTTATGTGAAAAAAAATAACCCGAATGGAAATATATCAGAACTGTTTGATTCACATTACCATACACATTATTAATCTAGTTGTCAACATCACATGCAAAGTAATTTAAGTCGCAATGACTCTGAGATTGACTCGTATTGTGCGGGGCAATCAAGTGATGAAATTAAAAAACGACGTAATTTATACCCGTATTGTCGGGCGGCAAGGAGAGAGTGCCAGTTCCTCAAACAAATTCCATAATTGAAAGAGTATCTGACTCCACATCCTGGCTCCTTACCGGTTTCCGACAAGTACTCCGTTTAGTTTGCAAGTAGTTCTGATAATTAGTTTGCCCATGTTAAACACTTGAAATTTTATTAGCGAATTCCTGATAATCAAGAAATCTCTTTGATCCATTAGTAAACCAGTTATTCAACTATTAAAACGCGCAAAGTTTACAGGCGGGTACGTACGTATTCCTCATCTACTAAAGGTTTTCCTTCCGCATCAACGAGTACTGTCATGCCGAGACCGTATCCTTGCGCCTGAGACAGATAAAGAACACCCGTCTCATTGTCGCGGATCACTTGGAATTGCTGCAGCTTCCCTTGTTTTTCGATGATTTCAAAACGTTTGGTATTCATGATAGCCCCCTCCTTTTTATTAGTATTACTATACGGTAAGTTGTTTGACAATTCAAAAGTGATTGAGCTAAAGTGCAGAAAGGTCGTGACGAAACAGCTCCATACCGCGAGTTTCACCGTCCGAAAAATAATTTCAAATAAACATGAAACTATTTTCCAAAGTCTGCGTCTGTACGGCACATTAGTAAACTATGGAAAGGACGAAGCGTAATGAAAAATAAAATACTGGCAGTGTTCGGCACAATTTTGCTGGCATTCAGTTTACCCTTAACAGGGGCGGCTGCAGACAATGCGAAATTTCCGGACGTACCGCCGGCGAAGCACTTCGCGGAAGCGGTTAATGAGCTGGCGGCACGTAATATAATTGGAGGGTATCCGGACGGCACGTTTCGGCCGAGCGCTTCTATTACGAGAGGGCAGGCGGCTGCAATTATCGTGAAGCTGACAAAACTGAATACAGCCAATGTAAAAGATCCGAAATTCAAGGATGTCACGACAGCAAACGGCTACTACAAAGCAATTGCTGCACTGGCAGATAAAGGGGTTATAAATGGCTATGGCGACGGACGTTTCGGACCGAATGACTCCATTACGCGTGCACAAATGGCTTCCATTATTATCAAAGCATTTGAATTGCCGCTGTATCGTGATCCTGATTACGGCTTTAAAGATGTAGTCTATAAAAACAGTCACAGGGACGGTATTTATAGTATGTATCAGCTCGGACTGACCACAGGAACATCTCCTGCTACGTTCAGTCCTAATGCCCCGATTACCAGAGGGCAGGCAGCGAAGCTACTTAAAGCCGCAGAAGATGTAAAGCCTGGGATTCGTACGTTGTATGCGAAGGACTATCAATGGAAGCGATTTGCGGATGTCAGCAAAACTAGCTCCGATGTAGTTGATATCGTGCCGGGAAGTGAAATGCCGAGCCAAATTAATCTGATGACAAAAATTCATATTGTGCCGAAAAAGGAAGGCACGGCCAGACTGACCTTCAGCACGTTCTCCGGTCAGGAATCCGGCCCTGACGATAAAGGTTATAGAAAATACTATGTGCATGTTAAAAAAGTGGATAATGAATGGGATCTATCATTAGAAGAGACAGCTGATATTTATTCAACACCTGCACAGCTGTGGATGCGCTATGAAATGAGAGAAGAGAACGAACCGCTAGTAAGTGCAGAATCTATTTCTCTTTCTACCGCGGAAGGTGAGTTATTGAATGATCATGTGGCATTTTCATCATGTGATGACGAGAGACTTCAATACTGCAGCATCATTCATCTGGACCAGCCGGGGGAATTTATTGCGACTGTTCATTATGAGGACGGTAAGGATTTCCGCTATTACATCACATCCACTGAATACGAAAATGCATTTTATTACGCGATTCATATGACGCCGATCAAGTCAGAGGAAACCGTGAAAGTATGGGAAGGCGCTTTGCTTGGCAAGCATGTGCTGCCAAAGGGGAGTGAACAGATTGCCGCGGTTACGAGAGATCCTGGAACGAATGTATTCCGCATCACACCGAAGAAACCCGGGGAGTTCTTTATCGAGTTTCCGAACAGTGAGGTAGCTCCTGGCGATCATATGATTTATTACGGCATAACGGTGAAGGTCAGTAAACTGGGGCCTTATCTGCATGTCAGTGCGGAAGTCAGCCATGAGGATGATATGATTTTTAATGAATGAATGACAGATAGTGAGAGAATGAATTCGATGAAGACGAACCTGATGCCGCCGCGCAATTCGGGTTCGTTTTTGCGCTGCTCCAGAGCTTGACAGAGCAATTCCATTCCGTCACCGCACTAATTAACGTCATCGCCGCACCAGCCCGCACTTCAAGCCATCCAGAAGAAAAAATATTCCATCCCCGCCGCCGTATGCTACACTGAAATTAACAACAGGCTCCGGCTCAAACTAAGGGAGGGCATGCAGATGAATGTGATTGAGATGAATCAGGTGACGAAGGAATTCGGCAAGCACCGTGCGCTGGATGGACTGGATTTGGCAGTGAAAAGTGGCGAAGTGTTCGGTTTTATAGGGCCGAATGGGGCGGGGAAGTCAACGGCGATTCGTACGTTGCTTGGTATGCTCCGCGCGACGAGCGGCACGTCGACAATTTTCGGTAAAGATGTTTGGCGAGATGCGGTGGAGATCCATCGCCGCATTGCGTATGTGCCGGGTGATGTGAATTTATGGCCGCAGCTGACGGGCGGCGAAGTAATTGATTTATTTGCAAGTCTGCAGGGGCGGGTGAATATACGCACACGTGATGAATTGCTTGCACGTTTTCAGCTGGATCCAACGAAAAAGTGCCGGACGTATTCGAAGGGGAATCGGCAAAAAGTTGCGTTGGTGGCGGCATTTGCCTCGGATGCAGAGCTGTTTTTGCTGGATGAACCGACGTCCGGACTGGATCCGTTAATGGAGAAAGTGTTTCAGCAATGTGTGGCGAAAGTGAAGGCAGAGGGGAAGACGGTGTTGCTGTCGAGTCATATTTTATCCGAAGTTGAAAAGCTGTGCGACCGCGTTGGCATCATTCGGCAAGGGCGTCTGATTGAATGCGGCACATTGAATGAACTGCGGCATTTGACGCGTATGCAGCTGACGGTGGAGACAAGAATTCCAATCGGGTCGCTGACTTCGTGGAATGGTGTCCATGACGCAGTGCCGACGGAAATGGGCTGGATATTTCATGCGGATATAGAAGAGATGGAAAACATCATGCGCAAGCTGAGTGAGCACGGAATACAAAGAATAGAAAGTGCACCGCCTACGCTGGAAGATCTGTTCATGCGGCATTATGAGGAAACAGCAGAAAGCAGGGAATTATGATGAAGGGGCGGCTTTCTGGAGTGTCCTATCTCTCACGGTTCATCGTTCGGCAGGACCGGATGCGCTATCTGTGGTGGCTCGCGGGAATTGTCATCATGACGCTGATTGTACCGCCGGCTCTGAATGAACTCTATCCTTCTCAGCATGACCGGGATCTGATGGCAGAAACGATGAAAAACCCTGTGATGACGGCAATGGTGGGTCCTGGTGATCTCGCAAATTATACACTTGGCGCCATGGTGTCGCACCAAATGCTTCTGATGACCGCCATTGCGGCAGCTATCATGAATATTCTATTGACGGTGCGCCATACGCGGTCGGAGGAAGAGGATGGGCAGGCAGAATTACTGCGTTCGTTGCCGATTGCGCGCCATTCGCAGCTGACCGCTTCGATGCTGGTTCTGTTCGGTGTCAATCTGCTGCTCAGTGTGCTGATTGGTGCAGGTCTGTACAGTCTTTCATTCGACAGTATGGATTTGCCGGGTTCACTTGTTTATGGTGCATCGCTTGGAGCTGTCGGCTTGTTTTTTGCAGGATTTACAGCAGTTTGCGCACAGCTTTCGGACAGCTCGCGGGGGGCAGTCGGACTGGCGTTCACGGGGATGATCGGCTGTTATTTATTGCGGTCAGGCTCCGAATGGATTCCGCCGTTTGGCTGGCTCGCACAAGTTCAGCCATACAGCGATAATAATTGGCTGCCAGTTTGGGGGCTGCTTGCCGCGAGTGTATTGCTGTTTATGCTCGCTGTAATTTTACAGGGGAGACGCGATATGGGATCGGGACTTCTTCCGTCACGAAGCGGCCGTGCGCACGCATCGATTCTGCTGCGTCATCCGATAGGGCTTGCGTGGATATTGCAGAGAACAGCATTCATTTCCTGGTCGATCGGAATGCTCGTTCTTGGGCTGTCTTACGGTTCCGTCCTCGGAGACTTAGATATGTTTTTCAAAGACAATGACATGCTGGCATCGATGATCGTGGCGGATGAAAACAGTTCGTTGACAGCGCAATTCTTGCCGATGCTGATGGCCGTCTTGGCATTCATCAGTACGATTCCCGCGCTGCTTGCCATCCACAAAATAGCGGGGGAAGAACGGAAATTGCGGCTGGATCACTTACTCGGACGTGCTGTTTCAAGAAAGAGGTTACTAGTTTCTTATATAGTGCTTGCGCTGTTTACTGGATTTGTGATGCTGAATCTTTCTGCGCTTGGTTTATGGCTTGCTGGCACCGCTTCGATGGAAGATCCGTTCATGTTCCAAACCGTGTGGCAGGCCAGCATCGTTCACTTTCCTGCGATCACCGTGATGATTGGAATCAGTGCCGCTTTAATTGGTGTTGCCAAAAAAGCAACGGGATTTGTCTGGCTCTATCTTTTCTATGGTTTCCTGACGCTTTATTTAGGCGGCTTGTTTCAGTTTCCTGAATGGATGGAAAAACTGTCGCCGTTCGGTTTCGTGGCCAAATTGCCTATTGAGGATATGAACTGGCTGTATGCCGGGGGATCACTTACAGTTACAATGATTTTACTTATTTTTGGAATCAATCGCTACACGCGCCGCGATATACAGGATTCCTAAGTTAGGTGACTTCCGCCAATGGAAGCTATACCGGACGAAATAGAGAGAATGTACATGGTATTCCAGAATGTTCTAAATATGTATATACTACTATTCGGATTATTGGTAATATAATAGTAGCTGGTACTAACTGGCGGATTATTTAACAGAGGAGTGGGAATATGAAGGGAATGTTCAAGGTTCTGATTTGGACTGCGCTGCTGCTGGCTTTATCGTTTATTTACGCAGGTTCCAACGAAGCATCAGCAAAAGAGTTCACGGATGTCCCGAAGAAGCATCCGAACTATGCTGCAATTCAGGAAATGCAAAAAGCGGGCTTCATCAACGGCTATCCTGACGGGAAGTTCCGTCCGAATGAGCCGGTAAGCCGTAAGCACGTGGCGAAATTATTGGATAATGCTTTGAAATTTCCACAGCCAGCAAAGGACAAATACGTCTTTGCAGATGTGCCGAAGAATCATGCATATTATAGGCCGATTATGAAGCTGTATAATGAAGGAATTATAAGTGGCGGAACAAATGGGAAGTTCAACCCGGATGCTTCATTAACTCGCATTCAAATGGCGAAAATACTGGATTTGGCGTTTGATTTGAAAATTGACGAACGACAAGGTTCTTTTAATGATATGTACATGTTTCATTGGGGATATGTTCATGCCATGGCGCTGTATTCAACAGGTGTGTCAAAAGGGGACAAAGGTAACTATCTTCCGAATAAACCGGTTACAAGAGCACACTATGCAGAATTTCTATCCCGTGCTATGAAAGTGAAGAAAGAGGACCCGAATGCAGCCGCCGTCAGCAAAGCGAAAGCAGTGGACCTATCCATTCGCCTGCCGCTTATCTTGGAAGGTACACGAATCCAGGGGAAGGTTGAAAAGAAAACGTACAGTCAGATCCGTTCTAAAATATTGCCGTATGCCACAGTCAGATTTACAGATGGTTTGCTGAAATCTGATTATCCTTATGTATGTACGGAATGTGATTCATTCTTGTTCCCTTACATTACAATGGAGCTTTCCATGCGCTTTGATTACAGTCAGCCGGACCCGAATACATTAAAAGTCCGGACGATACTGCTGAATTCACCTGGACCGATGTCGGGCGGAGGGTTTGTTGATTTCATGTTCAAGAAAGAAAGCGGAACATGGAAGATGCATGATTACACTTATACCCAAATTGGGAAAAAGAACTTTGAACTTACACAGCAAGAAGCGGAACAAATTGTGAAGTACAATTACTCATTTAATTCATCAACTCCTGTAAAAGTCACGTTTGTATCCAAATCACGCTTGACCGATAAAGATCCTGTCACAAAGGAATCGTATCCGTTTGATCAATACAAGTTTACCGTGCAGTACAGCAATGGCCGTGAAACGGTATCCGTGAATTCAAATGACGGATGGATGGAATAATATAACTCACTGAAGTATGGCTATGCTGTAATGAAATAATTGCGCGAACGTATTTCCGCATTAAAAAGGCTGACCGGAAAGTCATTGAATGACTTTCTGGACAGCCTCTTCTACAATCACTCTTACAAATATACTTGAACTGCATCAACTAAACTATATCCTCCAAGGAAAATCGCAATCAAGATGACGATAGCCCCAATGATATTGAGTAAAGCTGAGTTGCGCTGATCTCCGATTAATTGCTTGTTATTCATAATTACAAACAAGTATACCGCAACAATTGGAAGCAAAATACCATTCAGCGCTTGTGCCGCAAGCAATACATCGAGTGGACTGAAACCAATTGCGGATGTGATAATACCAATGATTATAACACCAGAGAATATCATTTTGAATTTTTTATTCTTCATTCCGCCTTCCCACTTCATCACACTGCTGATTGCGACTGCTGCACCAAGCGGACTCGCGATAGCAGATGAGAAACCTGCAGCAAAAATTCCGATCGCAATAAATACTTTCGCCCATGAACCGAATAAAGGTTCTAATTGGACGGAAAGATCAGCCACGCTCGTCACTTCCATGCCCATCATCGTAGAAGCTGCTGTGATCAATACTGCAGCGGTTATTAATCCGCCGATACAAATCGAGATGATGGTATCCCATCTTGCTTCCTTCAAGTCACTGACCTGGGTCCAGCGCTCCTGCACCATAGATGAGTGGATGAAGAAGTTATACGGGACGACTGTCGTTCCGACCAATGCAATAATCATAATGATCGAACCGTTCGGCATGCTTGGGATAAATGCCCCTGCAAACACCGCGCCAATATCAGGTTTTACGACAATCATTGTCGTAATGAACGTCACGCTCATGACGATCACGAGAAAAATCATTAACTTTTCGATTAGTTTATAACTTCCTGATAATCCCAAGAATAGAATCGCTATGCCGATGAAAGGGCTTACAATATGTGCTGGAATATTCGTCAATGTAGAGATGCCAAGGGAGGTTCCCATCAAATCACCTGAAATATACGCAGCACAGCCAACACCAATAGATATAATGATGAGCCATATAGAAGCAAATTTCAGTAAAGGCTGCTTGAATTGGTCGTGTATCGCTTCGCCCAATCCTTTTTTTGAAACGACACCAAGCCGTGCAGACATTTCCTGAAGAACGATTGTCGCGATAATAGAGAATACCACTGCCCATAGAATGGCATAACCAAATCCAGCACCTGCACGAGTGGCGGTGGTGACAGTTCCCGGACCTATGAATGAAGCAGTAATAATGGCTCCTGGCCCCATCGATTTCACCTTTGAAAGTAACCCTTTTTTCTTAACTTGCTGTGTAGCGGGTACGTTAGCAACCATCTTCTTTTCCTCCCCTAATTGTTCCCACTTAATAGGCGAGGAAAAGAAAGGTCACTTTTCCTCGAGTGAGTTATAAATAGTTTGTTTGGATACACCTACTAAATCCGCAATCCGGTCGGCGGCCCCTTGAATCAAAAAGATTCCTTTACTTTCTAGCCTTCGTACAAAAGTAATACGGTCTTTACGTTTCAAGTTTTCCACATCGATTCCAAGCTCCACGATGGTGCTTTTCGTGATGTTATCGAACACCTCATCGATATGAGTTGCATATGTCTCATCGAAATGCTGCCCATCATAGCTTGTATCAGGACGGATCATTTCCTCAAGCACCTGCTGCAGACGATTGATTTCCGTGATATCCAAATTGATGCCAAGGAAACCAATCACTTTGCCGTCCATATCTCTAATGAATACAATGGAAGTCTTAATAATCTTTCCACGCGTCGTATTCGTGATAATACCATTCAGATCTTTAATATCCTCATTCTTCTTTTTCAATTCCTTCAAAATGACTTCTGTAGTAGGGGCGCCAACGGATCTGCCCGTTACATCACCTTTTAAATAAATTAAAGAGGATTCTACTTTCGTCACATCATGAATTACCACTTCACAATTCACATTGAACACGCTATATATGGCATCAGCCATTCGCATATAAGAATCGAAAATCAATTGGTTTGGATTCATATCTTTTTAACACTCCTCAGATTACATACTCTTTCTTATTTTCCTATACAAAGAAGGAAAAATCGACTGTTTTCGATCGAAAGATTTAGCAGTCTAAGCAGTAGATTATTTTTCTTCTTTTTGCTGATTGTGAAGGATATTTCCTGCTAGTGCATATAGGATCAAAGTTGAAGCAAAATGAGCAGAAAATTGATTAGGATCTTGTTGCGGATAGATTTCCACGAAATCCATGCCAACTACGCCTAGTTTACAAATTTCATGAACCAATGTAAGTAATTCATAAGATGTCAAGCCGTTGCCATCTACCGGACCACCTGGATTAAATGCGAAGTCCAAAACATCACTGCAAATCGTCAAGTAAACGCAATCCACGTCTTTTGAAGCTTGTGCATAGATTTCTTTAGCCATCTCTTTTAAATCTTTATGGCCACGGATTTCGTTGATCGTAATAGTTACTGCACCAGCGGCTTTCGCATTGCGTCCGCTTTCAGGTTTATTGCGGGGACCGTGGATACCTGTATGAATAATACTTTCGTTTCGTACGCCTTCTTGTTCATACAAACGAGCGAATGGACTGCACCGAGCGAACTGGTCACCGTTGTGAGACGGAAGATTATCATAGTGAGCGTCCATATGAATAATTCCAACCTTTTTATCCTGCTCTGCAATCGCTTTCACGATAGGGTACGTTATACCATGATCACCGCCCAGGCCGATAACAAACTTTCCTGATTTCCATAACTCCGATGTGAAATCGGTAATTCGCTTCATCGTTTCGTCTACATCTGCAGGCACGATGTCAATATCACCCATATCGCCTAGTGTAATGTGTTCGAAAATATCCATGTCGTCGATTTCAGGAAGGTAGCCTGAGTAGCGTGCAGAACATAAGCGCATCACTTTTGGCCCGAGTTCGCAGCCTGTGTAATCGCCCCACGTTACTGCGCCTTCCCAAGGAACTCCGTATACAATTACGTCTACATCCGAAATGTCTTTTGTTGCTGATATATTTTTAGCCCCTAACATACATGGGGTATTGCCGTAGATCATTTCTGTCATAATGAGTACCACCTTTAATTTTTTTAAAGAACTTTTACTAATAGTAAAACATGTTTTACTAATTGTCAAATAGTTTTAAAAATATTAAATTTCAAAAGGTGGATAGTATAGTTTTAAGAAAGCAGGGAGAAGTATAAGGGGATAAACGAATTTTTGAGCGAGTGCATTATTAACTATATTTTCACATGTAAAAAAAGCGCTCCACTGATGAAAACCAGTGGAACGCTTTTAGTCGTTAAGCTGAAGCCTCCGAAGTCAGGCGGTTTTCCGTCCGCGTGACAATGAAAATACTTGCTTCGTACAATGCAATCATCGGAATAAGAATAATGAGCTGACTCAGGAAATCGGGAGGGGTGATCAGCGCGGATACTACCGCCAGTGTTACGTACGACCACTTCCTCACTTTCTTTAGCGTTTCTGATGTCAAAATGCCAATAGCCGATAAGAATAATGCCACAACCGGCAGCTCAAACAGCAAGCCGATCGGCATCGTCGTCATCAGTAAGAAACGGGCATATTCTTTCGCCGTAATCATGACTTCAAAATTCATTTTGCCTAGCTTCACTAAAAAGTTATAGCTTAATGGGTTGACTACATAATAGCCAAACGCCAGTCCGCCGACAAAAAGGATTAAAATTGCAGGGGAGTAGAGGCTCAGGAAGCGGCTCTCTTTCTGCGTCAGTCCGGGTTTTACGAATTGCCAGAGGAAATGGCAGACGAACGGGACGGATAATCCGAATGCCATCGCTGCGGAAATCGTCGTATAAAATGAAATGACTTCAATTGGGCTGAGCACTATCAATTTATAGCCGCGTGTAATGTACGGGAACCACAGATTGATCGTACTGAAAGTGCCGATGAAGAAAATCAGAAAGACGACGATGCTTTTAATGAGCTGCTTCCGCAAGTCTGTCAAGTGTTCGACCAGAGCAGGATCTACGTCTGACTCCTCGTCGCTTGGTTTTTCCGGCGGTATTCTTGGCTCGTCCGGTTGCGGATCGGGCTTCAGCTGTTCAGTGGAGGAAGTCTCCGCAGAGTGATCGTGCGGCGCAGCTTCTTCCATGGCTTTGTTGTCTGCCGGATTTGAATTTTTACGGTTCTGATCACTATACGGTTCCATCTTCTCACCTACTTATTTAGTATCTTTTCGTTCCAATTCATTCGTTTTGGCAGAAGTGACAGTTGTTTTATCTTTCTCATCCTCGTCATCCATAATATCTTTTGCGGATTTTTTGAATTCCGCTAATGTTTTTCCGACAGCAGAGCCGACTTCCGGCAATTTACGCGGCCCGAAGAGAATTAAGATAATCACAAGGATGATAATAAGTCCAGGTACTCCGATTGCTGCTAAGTTCATTGTACATCCATCCTTTCAGTTTTGATTGGACGGGAGACCCGCCGTGTATACACTTTTTCTGTATTCTGTCTGCAAAACGGTGCACAAGTGCGCCAGTTACAGCAGACGGAATATATTCCCTATTATGATTGAAGTTTACTGCGCCTACAAACATTTCGTTCTCCATGGCCCAAAGTACCAAGTGTTCATCCGCGATATCCATATGTCGACCAATCGTATATATCGTTTTCATTACTTCAAACGGACATACTGGAATTGCCGATAGCTGTATAATGGTCTTATGCTATCAAACGAATATCTATTGGTCAAATAGCTTGCGGCAAAAAAAGTATATTTATTCAACACTGCGGCAGCTTGTCTAATAAAGCGGCAAAATAAATATTTTGATTATTTGGAATATAATTATATACGAATCAAACAGAACTTGGTAGAATAAAGATAACCAGTAACGTACAGCCGACAAAATACTATTAGAGGAGGAAAGATGATGAAACAGCCCCGTCGGATTTTCGTTTGGACCGTATTACTCGTCATGTTTTCATTTGTAAGTATAGGTTCCACGCAGGCAGCGGCAAAAGAATTTAAGGATGTGCCGAAGAACCACCCGAACTATGAAGCGATTCAGTATCTGCAGGAAAAGGGCTTCATAGGGGGGTACCCTGACGGCACGTTCCGACCGCAAGAAAACATTTCACGCAAGCACGTGGCCAAGTTACTGGACCAAGCTTTGAAGTTGCCACAGTCAAGTACTGCTGTAGTGTACAAAGACGTTCCGAAGACGCATCCGTATTATGGACCGATTATGAAATTAACGGCAGCTGGCATATTCAGCGGCGGCACGGATGGATACTTTAATCCCGAAGCACCGATTACGCGGATTCAAATGGCGAAAGTACTGGATATCGCATTTGATTTGTATATGACGAAACAAAATTCATTTTATGATGTGTATATTGAGCATTGGGGCTATACACATGCCAATGCATTAAAAGCTAGTGGAGTTGCGAGTGGTTATCCTGACGGCGAATTTAGGCCGAATGACCCCGTCACGCGCGCGCACTATTCACAGTTCTTATACGCAGCCATCAAGGTGAAGGAAGCTCGTCCGGCGACAGACAAAGTAACAAAAGGTAAAGCGTGGGATCTCGTCAATCGCAGAACGTTTGAACTTGAGAAGACTATGCGTGATGCGCGGATGAATCAGTGGGAATATACAGATATAGAGTCTGCTCTGCGAATGAGTGCGACAAAAGCGTTTGTAGATGGCGGTCTGAAAGGTTACTACAATCCTGCGTGTGTGGATTGCTATATGAACGTCTTGCCGTATATTAATAATGAGCCTTTGGTACGCTTTGAGTTTACACAGCCAGATTCCAGCACACTGAATGTAAACACAGTAGAATTCCAAAATGGCTATTCGGTTGGCGGATTTGTAGCTTACCAATTTAAAAAGCAAGATAAGAAGTGGAAGATGAATTCGTTAACGTATACGAAGGTTGGTACGAAGAACTTCCAGCTGACAATCAATGAAGCCAAAAAAGTATTAGAAGCCGAGTTTATAACCTATGGACATAAAAATATTGTGGCAAAATATGTTACAACAACTCAGCAAGTTGAATTGGATCCGGTGACAGATGCGAAGTATACATTTGACCAGTATACGTTCAATCTGGATTCAGATTATGGACGCTTCAAAGTGAAATTCAATTCCTCAGATGGCTACACCTCATTTGTGAATTAACTAAAGAAACGTGCACGCCATCGAGGCGGATGGATTGCACGTTTTTTGTATGAATTTATATTGTACGGTGACTTCGGTTTTGGAATGGAGGCCACTGAAAGATAAATCTGCCAATGGACTACTTTAATCCGTTCCGCTCGGCAATACTTTTCTCAGACCGTTAGATTCTATAACACCTTCTACTCCTTCTTCGCAAAACCCATACGAACGCCAAGAACACGTCTCACACACTACCGCGATATCCCCTGGCACTACATTCAGCCGAATTCTTCTCTCGACCTCACGCCAAGGCAGCACGTCGCTGACCTTCAATCCAAGTCTGCGTAAAATTTCCGAATCCCTCACGTAAATCCCATCATCCTCGCAATGGTACGGCTGCCCTTCAGGAAACTTCGCACATAAATAATCGGGGCCTTTTATGATCTGAATCATCGTATCCGGCCGCTCCCGTAACACATCGTGGATCTTCGTCATATTTTCCGCGTATTCCTCTGAATAGCCCATCCCCCGGTATCCGAGAAGGCAAAAGATGTGATGCCCGCGTAATTTGATCATAAACACCCGCCCTTTCTAAACTGCACATTAGTTAACTGAATTTATTATTCAGTATACACATAATGACGTGCATGAGGGAAGTGCGAGCTTGGCGGCATTGACTTTATGTATGTACCTTCTATAATTAGCCCAATACAGAAATATTCTGTGGGAAGGCTTGTGAAGAATGAAAGATATAAAAGTAATTATTACATTAGTACTCGTCATGTTCACATGGGGAGTTAACGTATCAGCACTCAAATATCTCGTGACCTATTTTGATCCGATCACTATGACGTCGCTGCGGATTATGTCGGCCGCGTCTTTAGTATTTCTTATTTTATTTTTTCTTAACAAGGTCCGCTTGCCAAAGAACAGGGAGTGGCTGTATATCATCGGGGGTGCCGCGACCAACGTAGTGATGCATCATTACTTTCTAGCAGAAGGACTCTCCAGAACGAGTGCTGCCAACGGAGGATTAATTTTAGGGCTTGGGCCGTTATTGACAGCGACTCTGGCTGTGTTCATTTTGAAAGAAAAGATCACCGGCATACGCACTTTAGGCTTTCTGTTTGGCGGTATAGGGGTAAGTATTGTAGTGCTTGGGGGCAGTGGAACAGTAGGCAAACCCTCATTCGGAGATTTAGAAATCTTCTTATCCATCTTGTCCCAGGCCGTTAGTTTTATGCTGATTAAAAAAGCTTCCAGAACAATGGATGCGAGGCTGCTGACAGGATACATGATGCTGGCCGGTTCCATCATTTTAGTCGTAATCGCACGCATCAAGGAACCGGGCGGCTTTGCTGAACTAAGTGAAGGAACAGCTGCTGTCTGGGGAGTATTCATGTTCTCGGCCCTGATTGCGACTGCCGTTGGTCACATGGCATATAATTCAGCTATTCAAACAATTGGTGCAGCGCGCGCTTCCATCTTTTTAAATTTCAATACATTTTTCGCATTAATAGGCGCAAGTATATTTTTAGGAGAGTCCATTTATCCTGCACATTTTATCGGTTTAATATTTATTGTGGCAGGGGTCATCTGTGGCTCAGGGTCTCTGGAAATGTTTATTAGGAGCCGGAATAAACACGTACCGCCTGTCAGATAGTCAGTAGATTGTGATCGTTTGAAAAAACTCTTTCGTTACAAAATATTTACATAGCCTTCTCAGGGTATTAATAATCTTCCTGTAGAGTTGAAGTTGATTACAAATACAGGAGGTTGTTTATTGTTGAATAAGATGAGTAAGAGAATTGTGCCTGTAGTAGCGCTATCAGCTGTTTTAATTGGCGGAGCAATCTGGACTGGGAATAATTCAGCGAGTTCAGCTGGTGAAGTGAAAAAGGAAGACACTTCAGAGATCAAGAACATCATATTCTTGATTGGAGATGGTATGGGGAGTTCCTATACATCAGCTTATCGTTATTTCAAAGATGATCCGACTACCCCTGAGATAGAGTTAACAGAGTTCGATAAATATTTGGTTGGGCAACAAATGACGTATCCTGATGATGACGATGAATCGATTACAGATTCAGCGTCTGCGGCAACGGCCATGTCGTCAGGTGTCAAAACATACAATAACGCAATTGCAGTAGATAAAAAGAAAGAGCGCGTGGAAACCGTCCTGGAAGCTGCAAAAGCAGCTGGAAAATCGACTGGCCTCGTCGCTACTTCTGAAATCACACATGCTACGCCTGCAGCTTACGGTGCTCATAATGAAAGCAGAAAGAATATGGATGAGATTGCCGATGATTATTATAACGAACGCATCAATGGGGAGCATACAATCGATGTCCTTCTAGGCGGCGGAAAAAAACACTTTGTCAGGAAAGACATGGACCTGGCGTATTTATTTGAACTGCACGGATACGGCTATGCCACTACAAAAAAAGAATTATTGGAGAATAAGAACGACAAATTACTTGGATTGTTCGCGGATGGCGGTATGGAAAAAATGATTGACCGTTCGCCAGAAACACCATCACTGGAAGAAATGACAGAAGTTGCGATTGAGAAATTGAAGAAAAATGATGAGGGGTTTTTCCTTATGGTGGAAGGCAGCCAAATCGACTGGGCAGGACATGATAATGATATTGTCGGTGCGATGAGTGAAATGGAAGACTTCGAAAAAGCATTCAAAACAGCCCTCGAATTTGCGGCGCAAGACGAACACACATTAGTTATTGCTACTGCGGATCATTCAACTGGAGGATTATCCATAGGAGCGGCTGGCGTATATAATTGGTCAGTGGATGCTGTCAAGGCAGTGAACCGTACGCCGGCCTTCATATCGCAACAAATCGCAAACGGTGCCGATGCAGAAGAGGCATTAGTACGCTACACCGATCAAGAAAGTTTGCCATTGGAACAGAAAGAAATTGAAGCAGTCAAGGCAGCAGGGACAGAGGCAAGTGAAATTGAAACAGCTATCAAACAAATCATCGACAAACGTTCCCATACTGGCTGGACAACCGGCGGACATACAGGTGAAGACGTACCTGTTTATGCTTATGGACCATCCAAAGAGCGCTTTACGAGCTTGTTAGATAATACGGATCATGCGAACATTATATTTGAAATTCTTGCGGGCAAGAAGTAAGCCGATGTACTGAAAGGTGAATGAAAAAGATGCTGGAACATGAACAGAAAATCTGCTGTGACCAACCATGATCACCAAATTAACACCGCGTAAACCAGAGTTCGTGCAACCTGGTTTTGCGCGGCTTTTCTATTTGATGGAGTGTAGTCCCAACCTTATACTTGTGCTCGCTGTTGACCGACATACAATATAGTTGAAGTGAATATGAAAGGCAGAAGCAGTGGAAAAGCGGTGTAAACATGTTATGGAATTTATTGTTAGATAAAGAATAATAAATATTAAAAACGCTAACTCTCTTCCTAAGCGTATAATACACAGTATATTGTATACTATTAACTTAGGGGGGATTACAGATGAATATTCAAGACGCATTAGCGATTGGTGACTTGACGAAAAGTAAGGTTGTTGCTGGATCTACTGGTATGACACGTACAATCACCTCTATCGAAGTAATGGAAGTTCCTGAAGTAGTCAGCTGGGTTACACCCGGGATATTAGTAATGACAGCGTTTTATTCCATTAAGAATGATAAGGACAAGCAAATTGAAATCGTTCAGACGTTAATTGAAAAAAATGCGGCAGGTATTGTCATCAAACTTGGCCGATTCGTAGATGCATTGCCTGAGAAAATGCTGGCAATTGCGGATGAAGCGGACTTCCCCATTATAGTCATACCGAAAAATGTTTCCTATATCAATGTGCTTGCTCCCTTATATGAGCAGTTATACAAAGAGAAGCGGTTAAAGGAAAACTCCTACCAGCCGCTAATAGATTTTGAATCTAAATCGTTCGCCTCTCTTTCAATAGCAATGGAAGAATTGAGTGAAATTATCGGAGGGCCATTATATATAGAAGATAAAAAAGGCTCGCTGCTTTATTGTACGGAAAAATTTCTGCCGAATGGCTGGCGGGATTCCAGTTCCTTATTCTCTAGACCGATTCATGAGGACTATGTAAAGCTTACCGGGGAATGGAAGAGTTCCCTGATACAAACCGGGGGAACTTCGCTGAAAATTGACGGTTTTCGGAAGATCCTTATCATGCCGTTACTGTCTAACAAACACGTCTTTGGAATGCTTCATATCCCGTATACAGAAAAATTGGAAGCAGGCAACAGCCCAATTGAAAACCTGAAAGAAACTGCTGAAAAGATAGAAGAATTATTTATGAACGAACAGCTTTATTTGCAAAACAAGCGAATTGAACATCTTAAACGTCTGGAGCAATTTAACCAAGTGGATGAGGAAGGCCTTCAGTTAACGGAATACTTTGTTATTCGCTTCCATACCGGCTGGTTTGAAAAACATGATACATTGACACATTATCTGATTGATCATTCAAATATAGTATTAAAAGAGCTTCTGCTCATGATGGAAGACATTCCGGACTGCACTTTTACATTGTTTGAAAAGCATGGTTACTTCTATGCATTGCTGGAATGTGAAAAAAACAAGGATATGTCTGTTATGCAATCACTCAAAACAATGGCTACAGAAAGCGCCCATTCACTGACAATCGCAGTGGCTCCAATTGAAAGAGACAGTCGCTTGCTGACGGACAGTATCCGGTTGGCGGATAAAACTATGGAAATCGGACGCCTTATTAGAAAAGAAGAGAATTTCTATACCTATGATCAATTGGGCATTTATGAGATTCTTATCAACTTAACGTCACAAAGTGCGGTGAAAAATTATACAGAGGGCATTTTAGAGCCGTTGTCTGCAAATCAAAATAAAGAGTTACTTCACACGCTGGAAATCTATTTGAATGAGAATGGAAATGTGACAAAGGCATCGGAAAAATTATTCATTCACAGAAGAACACTGACATTCCGGCTGCAAAAAATACAAGAACTGCTGCAAATGAATATTGATGACGCGGAAAATCGCTTCATTTTGAACTTTTGCTTGCGAATAAAATCTGTAGATCAGTAGACGTCTCTGAACGTCTATTTTTTTATTGTGTAAATTATGTGCAATGCAGTTGACTGAATATTGCACACTACTAACATTACATTGAATAGTCAAACTATTTATAATCAATTCAAAGGAGTGATGGAAATGTTGGGAATCATCAGGGTTTTGACAACAGACGATGAAAAGATTTTGCTCGAGCATGGAAGGCGCATGTGGGAAACAGATCAAATTCAATCGATTACACGATGTATCCCAAATCAGCCAAATGGCATTTACGATCATAAGACAGAAGCAGAAGCGGTCCCAAAGATCATTTCTCTCGCTCAAGAACTCATCAGTGAACCTGGGGTCAATGCCATTACGATTAGTTGTGCCGCTGATCCGGGGCTGCAGGAAGTAAAGGAAATAGCCAATTTTCCTGTCATGGGTGCAGGTGCATGTGGGGCTAAGGCGGCTATGCAAGCAGGACAAAAAGTTGCGGTGATAGGAATTACGGATACGGTTCCGAAAAATATCAAAAATGAATTAGGGGACTGTTTTCATTCTTATACACATTCGCCAAACCTGCAAAAAACTACGGACCTGTTTACTGAACAGGCAAAAGCAGAATTACTGGCACTTGCGAATGAAAGAGTTAAATCGGGAGCCAATGTTTTATTGTTTGCCTGTACAGGATTTTCTACGATTCGCCTGAAAGCATATTTATCAAAAGCTATCCAAATACCAATTATTGATTTGGTTGAAGCGCAGGCAGCCGTATATAAGCAATTCATAAAGGAGGGCAAGGGATGAATACAAAGACAAAAATATTTGATATACCGTTTGTAATATTTTCTATAATCATTTCAATATTTGGAGCCATCATTGGGATGCAGCTGATTACATCTTTAGGAATTACGCCGAACACATCAATTATCGGTGCGCTGATAGCGATGCTGATCGCCAGAATACCCATGCAGATGTTTTATAAGTATCGGTCTATAGAGAATCAAAACCTTATTCAGACGTCAATCTCAGCGGCTACTTTCGGAGCGGCGAATAGTTTGCTCATTCCGATCGGTCTTCCATTTGTAATGGGGATGCCAGAGCTCATTACACCGATGCTGATCGGTGCAGGACTGGCTTTGTTCATCGATGTATTTATTCTCTACAAAGTATTTGACTCCAAACTATTTGGAGCAAACGAAGCATGGCCGCCTGGCATTGCGACTGCTGAAGCTCTAAAAGCAGGGGATCAAGGCGGTTCAAAAGCAAAATTCCTTGGAATCGGTATTGGAATCGGGGTAATCGGATCGTACTTTGGCATTGCAATGTCAGCATTTGGTGTGGCATTTATCGGAAACATTTGGGCGTTGCTCATGTTCGGTATTGGTCTATTGCTTCGCGGCTATTCCGTTCCAATATTCGGTGTAGATTTAAATGAATTCTATATTCCGCACGGCATGATGATTGGTGCGGGCTCAGTTGCCTTACTGCAATTCGTCATCACGCTTTGGCAGGCGAAGAAACAAAAGAATGCGCAGCGTGAAGAAGCTGACTATAGCTGCACGCGCTCAGACAGTGATGTGAAAAAAGGATTTGGCATCGGTTTTCTGCTGTATTTAGTGTCCGCTCTGATTTTAGCGGTTATTGGCGGAATCATCGGCGACATGTCTGTTACACAGACTATTACGTTTGTACTGTTTGCAGCATTTGCAGCATTAGCCAGTGAAATCATCGTCGGAATTGCAGCCATGCACTCGGGCTGGTTCCCGGCGTTTGCGGTGACATTGATTTCCTTGCTTATCGGTATGATGTTAGGCTTCCCGCCGATCGCACTGGCACTGCTTACAGGGTTTACGGCTGCGACAGGTCCAGCATTTGCTGATTTAGGCTATGACTTTAAATCAGGTGCAATCTTACGGAATCATGAAGTAAAAGCAATAGAGATATTTGGCCGCAGGCAGCAATTGAAAAGTTCATTAATCGGTTTTGGGGTAGCGGTTGTCATGGTCGCACTTTTCCATGATTCCTTCTTCGCACAAGATCTCGTACCGCCAGTAAACTACGTCTATGCTACTACGATTGAAAGCGGCTTGGGCGGAAACGTTGGCATGTTGCTTCTTCTATGGGCAATTCCAGGAGCAATTATCCAATTAATCGGCGGTCCCAGAAGACAAATGGGTATCTTATTCGCGACGGGGCTATTGATCGTTAATCCAATCGCAGGCTGGGCTGTACTTGTTGGTATCACAATTCGGTTTATTGTACTGAAAGTAAAAGGTCCAGAGGCAGAATCTGCAATGTATACCATGGCGGCAGGATTTATCGCTGGGGACGCAATCTACAGCTTCTTCACATCACTATGGAAAGCAAAGTAATGGAGGAATAATTATGACAACAAGAACACTTACAAAAGAAGATGCTATCAACGGAGTATATGGAGGCTGTATTTTAGGCGGCGGCGGAGGAGGCTGGATCTCAGATGGCTTGGAGAAAACAGAGCAAGCTTTTGCTCTCGGCTCACCTCAACTTATCACGATAGATGAATTGAAAGATGAAGATTATGCAGCCTGTGTATCACTGGTTGGTGCCCCATCTGCAAGAAATGTATATATCAATAATGAACAGCTCGTTTCAACAGTGGAACGAGTACAGCAAGAATTTTCAAAACCGATTAAAGCGCTCATGACAAATGAAAACGGCGCGGCCACTACTATTAACGGCTGGCTCCAAGCAGCTGCAACAGGACTTCCGTTTTTGGATGCGCCATGCAACGGCAGAGCCCATCCAACAGGATCTATGGGGTCTTTAAACTTATCGGAAGAAGAAGGCTACGTGTCAATCCAAGCATATGCTGGCGGAGAAGGTGCCCGGCGAGTAGAAGGTGTTATCACCAGTACGCTGGATATTTCATCAAACGTAGTGCGTTCAGTCTCCGTAGAAGCAGGCGGCATGGTAGGAGTTTGCAGAAACCCTGTATCCATTGGTCATATTAAAAAACATGCTGCGGTAGGCGGAATATCACAAGCTATTGAACTTGGCGAAGTCTTCTTCTCGGCAGAAGGCCCTGACCGGATCGAAGCGGTAGCTGCTCATTTAAAAGGCCGCGTCATTCATTCAGGCACAATCAGCCAGTTCGAATTAAAAGCTGTCAAAGGGTTTGACGTCGGCTTTGTCCAAGTGGATGATCTGGAGATGACGTTTTGGAATGAATATATGACGGTGGAGATGAATGGAGAGAGAAAAGGGACGTTCCCTGATCTCATTATGACATTTAACGCTGAAACAGGAATGCCCGTTGTCAGTGCGGAGCTGGAGGAAGGAATGAAGATCGCAGTAATTTCTGTGCCGAAAGAACATTTGAAATTAAGCTCGACGATGTTCAATGAAAAATTATTGCGTGTGATTGAACCGATTATTAACAAAACTATTCTTTGAAAAGGATGAGTACTTATGTCATTAAAATATACAATGGACGTTATGGAAATTTTAGATGATATCCATGTCAGCGGAAAACAAATAGTCGATTTATTCGAGGGATTTGAACATTGTGAAGCTTCTTATAAGACAGTTACAGGTGCTGAAGGTTCTACAGACTTCGTGAAAATCATTGTCAAAGGAACAGAAGGCCGGCTTAGCGGAGGGGAGGCTCGAACACTTGGAATCGTTGGCCGTTTAGGCGGAATAGGGGCGCGTCCTCATAGAATAGGATTCGTATCAGACGGAGATGGGGCGGCGGCAGCGGTTTCAATTGGTGTAAAACTCGCCAATATGTCGGTAAGGGGTGACCGTTTGCCCGGCGACGTCATTATTACTACACATATCTGTCCAACTGCCCCTACACAGCCACACGAGCCAGTGGATTTCATGGGATCACCAGTAGATATCCTGACGATGAATCAATACGAAGTAGTACCCGAGATGGATGCGGTTGTTTCCATCGATACTACAAAAGGAAATCGGGTAATTAACCATCGCGGAATCGCACTGTCACCGACTGTAAAGTCTGGATATGTACTGAAATTCAGTGATGAATTACTTAGAATTATGGAAATGACAACAGGGGATCTGCCGGTAACATTTGCGGTGACTACGCAGGATATCACTCCTTACGGGAATGATGTCTATCACATTAACAGCATTCTGCAGCCTGCAGTCGCAACAGACGCCCCCGTAGTAGGTGTGGCAATCACTGCTAAAACAGCTGTACCAGGCTGTGGAACGGGTGCAAGTCATGAAGTGGATGTAGCGCAGGCAGTACGATTCACTATCGAAATTGCTAAAGAATATACAAGAGGTCAAATTGAATTCTATGACAGAAAAGAATTTGAACGTTTGGAAATGCTGTATGGTTCTATGAAACATCTCCAAACACTAGGGAATGAAGAAGCATGACAAAGAAAATCATAGGTGTTTTGACAATCGGACAGTCGCCGCGAACGGACGTGACTCCATTCATTCAATCCTATATGGGGCCAGACGTCACGATTATAGAAAGCGGAGGATTAGACAGCTTGACGGAAGAATCTATTCATTCTGTTGAACCTGAAGACACTGATACTACCTATATTTCCAGATTGCGAAATGGCCAGTCCGTAAAAATCGGGAAAAGCAAACTCCTCCCTTTATTGCAGAAAGAATTAACCGAACTGGAGAGTAAAACGGATATTACATTAATGTTATGTACAGGTGATTTTCCCGCATTGCGCACGAAAAATCCTATTATCTATCCCGATCAAGTGCTAAATGAAATGGTTAGGGCTATGTCACCGTCATGTCCGCTCGGGCTGATCATTCCATTAGAAGAGCAGAGAGAGAAATTGCTGGCGAAATGGGATCAGCAAGGGCTGAAGCTGCTTGCAGAAGCAGCATCGCCCTATGAAAAAAGTGATATCGCAGGAGCTGCACTTGCACTGCAAGAGCGAGGTGCCAGTATGATTGTGCTTGACTGCATGGGCTATGATGAAGAGCATAAATTGGAGGCTGTAAAGAGCAGCGGGCTGCCGGTGATTTTGCCGCGTGCACTGGTTGCCCAAGTCCTGTCTGAGTTTGTGTCTGAATAGACCCGGTTTTCCGGGTCTTTTTTACATGGGGGGGTAGTAACATGCCAGTTATCGCTTTATTCTTGCTCAGCGTACTGTGGGGCTCGACATTCTATTTTACTAAGTTATTATTACCAGACTTCCATCCAGTGTCTATTGTATTTTATCGCTGCATATTTGGCGCGCTGACATTATTGCCATTTTATCTAATGAAAAAAGAAAAAGGAAAATGTACTTGGGACGAGGTTCCTTTACTGTTGGGAATTCCTTTGCTGAGCGCAGGGATACCGTGGATACTAATGAGCATCAGTTTGCAGAACTTAGACACGACGATCAGTGCAGTGTTAAATGCAACGGGTCCGATATTTGGTGTGCTGCTTACTATGATTTTATTAAGAGAACGTGTAGAAAGAACAGCCATTATTAGTGTCATTGTTGGCTTCACGGGGATTTTCATTGCTTTTGCAATTGGTTCAGCAGAGACGAAAAGCTTTCAGGCAGGGAGTGCGATTATATTGCTTCTGGCTGTGAACTTTTATGCGTTATCGTCTGTGTTAACAGGGAAGTTCTTAACGAAGTATTCAGTCGTGACCATATCCCTTTGTTCTATGACGGCTGGCATCCTCTTTTCAGGTCCTATCATGCTGGCGGCGGATCCAGGCAGCCTGCAAGGATTTACAGACAGTCAAAATTTCTGCTGGTTTTTGCTGCTGGGCGGAGTCAACTCGGGTATAGGAAATTTACTTTTTTATTATATAGTGAAGTCTGGCGGAGCCATTTTTGCGCTTTCGATTACGTATTTGATGCCTATCACAACAATTTTTTTAGGTTATTTTTTATTGAGTGAACCAGTAGGCCTGGGAACCTTTATTGCGTTAGTATTTGTGTTATATAGTGTATATTTATCAAAAAGAAAGGGTGCAGCAGAATGAATAACTTTCAACAAACAGTTTCTAAGCTAATGGTAAATAACTTTGAAGTAACAAAAGACATCAATGTGTTAGTTCTAATGGATAAGAGTACTGAGGAATTGGGTAAGAAATTTGCAGATGCCCTGCAAGAAGATGGCTGGAAAGTACGTGAATATTGCATGGAAGATCGCACGAGGTCCGGAGAAGAACCTCCTCAGGAAGCTGCAGATGAAATGTTGAAATATGATCTGGTGTTTTGTTTGACGAAGCATTCATTGACTCATACAGTCGCCAGAAAGAATGCCAATACTCATGGAATCAGCGTCATTACAATGCCGGGTATTACCGAAGATATGTTTTTAAACGGTGCGATGTCCGCTGATTACAGCCGGGTGGAAGAGGAAACGTTTAGTATGACGGAGAGATTAACAGAGGCGAATACGGTTACTATTCAAACAGGGGAAGCGCATGAACTAGTCATACCAGTAACCGGCCGTGACGGAGTACCAAGCACAGGGGTATTCCGCGGACAAGCGGCGTCTGGAAACCTCCCGTCTGGCGAAGCATATATTGCGCCGCTTGAAGGGGAAGCGGAAGGAAGAATTGAAATAAACGGATCAATTTCGGGTATAGGATTAGTGGCGGAGCCTGTACTATTAACGATAGAAAAAGGCCGGTTAATTGACGCCAGCGGAGAGGACGGAAAGAAATTGCTGGACCTGCTGGGTGATGGAGACGGAAGGTATTTATGCGAACTAGGTATTGGGACAAATCACGCAGCTCGTTTAACCGGCAATATTCTTGAAGATGAAAAAGCGTATGAAACAATCCATGTCGCATTTGGTTCCAATCATACATTTGGCGGAAAGATTAAAACAAATGTGCATATTGATTGTGTGACGAAAAATCCAATAGTAAGTTGGCAATAATATTCATAAATAAAGTTTAGTCAATTCTGTTAGTGGTCAAAAGATTACAGCAAAAGAAGTTGAAGCTCAAAACACGAGCCGCAACTTCTTTTTTTGCGGACAGGTTATTTCAGCTGGTATACCACTCAACAGAAGAGATCAAAGAATTAAGCACATGACCGGGATGAATTTCATCGTTACACATATTTAGATTCAATTATATCTAATATTGCATTTCCTACTTCTATTGTACTCGCGCTGCCGCCTAAATCAGGAGTCAGCGCAGACTTTGTCGTCAATAACTCCTCAATGGAATCCAGCAACAGTTTTCCAAGGTCTTCATATCCAAAGAAATCGAACATTTGACTGGCTGACCAGATTGCTGCCAATGGATTCGCGATATGCTGTCCGGCAATATCGGGCGCGGAACCATGCACTGGCTCAAACATAGAAGGGTAGCTCTTTTCAGGGTTAATATTCGCTCCGGCAGCGAGACCCATTCCGCCAGCAAGTGCGGCACCCAGATCGGTTAAAATATCACCGAATAAATTGGACGTCACGACAACTTCAAACCGCCCCGGATCTTTAATCATCAGCATGGCCGCGGCATCAACGAGATAGCTTGCCGTCTGAACATGCGGATAGTCTTTACTCACTTCTTCAAACACTTCGTCCCAAAAAACCATCGAATAATTCAGCGCATTTGCTTTACTGATGCTCGTCAGTGTCTTCCCCATAGCTGAAGCAGTTTCAAATGCATAGCGAATGATGCGCTCCGTTCCTTTGCGCGAGAAGACGCCTGTCTGCAGTACGACTTCTTCTGGCTTCCCTTTAAACAGCCAATCACCGGCACCCGCGTATTCACCTTCACTATTTTCGCGAATAAACAGCATGTCGATCGTTTCCTTCGAACCGTTTTCAATCGGACAAGGAGCTCCATTCAATAGCTGGATCGGCCGAATATTCACATACTGATCAAACTGCTTTCGGATAATCAAGAGCAAATCCCATAAGGAAATATGATCCGGAACCCCCGGAAAACCGACAGCCCCTAAATAAATGGCATCGAACTTCTTCAACTGTTCCATCCCGTCAGGCGCCATCATACTTCCGTGCTCCAGATAATATTCACAGCCCCACGGAAAATACGTGAACTCAAAGGACAGGCGGCCATCCAATTCCGCTGCCTTTTTCATTACCTTTATGCCTTCATCAACCACTTCCGGCCCAATCCCGTCTCCGGCAATTACCGCAATGTTAAATGTTTTCATGTTTCAACTCATTTCTGTTTATCATTATATTCCGTTAATAGATTATCATGGGTAATTCCATTTGTGTATAAGTTATTTTAGAATCTTAATTATATTTGATTAATGAATATCCAAAATTTTTACTATTTCTTTTGCTACTTTAATAAAATGTTCCGCTGCTGCTTTTTTCACGCCGTTTTTGGAGGTCACTAAATTTAATTTTGAATAAAGAACCGGATCAGACAGCTCCAAAAGCGGGGGAAGATCCATTCCATCTAGTTTTGAGAAAGCTTCGGGACAAAATGCCACGCCCATACCTTTCTTTACCATATTGAGCATAGGTAAAGTTTCAGTTCCCCAATAAATGATGTTCGGATTAAATCCGCGAATATGACATTCTTCCAATATATCTTCAGAGATGCCATGACCGAAAGTTGTATGCTGCATAAAGAACTTCTCATCTTTTAGTTCATCTAATGTAATGGATTTATTGTCGGCCAAAGGATGGGAAGGCGGAAGGGCTACCAGCAATCTCTCAGATAATAAAGGAATCGTATGCAAGTCTTCTTTATTAAAAACATTACGCAAAATTCCTATGTCCATCTTATGATGACGTATTTGCTCCAGTATATAGGCCGCGTTGCCTTCCTTGACATGGATAATAATCGGTATATCCCGTTCATTAAAGTAATGAACAACTTCGGGAATGATTGTTAGATTTGCAATAGTTGAAGACCCGATCGTAATATGTCCGCCTTCACCTTGATGATGTTCATGAATTTCTTGAATAATTATTTCTGCAGACGCCAATAACTCTTTTCCGCGCCTATATAATAACCGTCCGGTATCGTTCAGATACATCCTTTTCCCGATTCTGTCGAATAAATTGACGCCTATTTCATCTTCAAAACCTTTGATTGCCGCACTTAACGGCGGTTGGGTAATATTTAGTGCTATGGCGGCTTTTGAAATGGTGCCGTGTTCAACAACTGCCATAAAATACTTTAGTCTTTGAATATTCAATGAAGCATGCCCCCTTATTCCTTATATACGAAAAAGATATATAGAATACACTTAATATATATTTTACATTTATACGAACACCATATATTATAACACTACGTTTAAATTTTCTGAAACCTTACCTAGGAGTTTCAGAAAAAGAGCGCATAAATTTTAAAGAAAAAGAGGAGGAAATAAAATGATTAAAAATAGTAAAAAGCTTATGATGCTTTTTCTTACATTGGCACTTGTTATTCTCACTGCCTGCAATAAAGATAGCGGAAGTGAAAGCGCTTCATCGGGTGATTTGGATTATCCGAAGCGCCCGATTAGTTTGATAATCCCTTATGGTCCCGGGGGAAGTGCGGATGTACAAGCCCGCTTGATCGGTCAATCTCTGCAAAATCAATTAGGGCAGACGGTTAACGTGGTCTCTAAACCTGGCGGCGCAGGAGCAACAGGAATGAACACGCTGAAAGGATCAAAACCAGATGGCTATACAATTATTCTAACGGCTGTCGGACCTTCTACATTGACGCCAAATGCAAATGACGTGGGATATAACGTGACGGAAGACTTTTACCCGATTGCTCAGATTTCTGAAGCACCGTATGGCATAGCAGTTAATTCGGATTCAGGTATCAATTCTCTGGATGAACTTCTGCAATTTGCAAAAGAAAATCCAGGACAAGCTACGTACGGAACTACTGGTGCCGGATTGCATCAACACGTTGTTACTGCTGAATTTTTAAATCAGATTCCAGATACAGAAATGGAGCACGTTCCATTCGATGGAGGGGCGGAGGCTGTCAGTGCATTACTTGGCAATCATATCACGGCTTCAGTAAATACTATTTCTGAGATTACCCCTCATGCAGAAAGTAACGCACTTAAAATTCTTGCGGTAACTTCAGATGAAAGATTAGAGAATCTGCCTGACGTGCCAACCTTTAAAGAATTAGATTATGAATTGGTTGGTCAAGGTGCTTGGTTTGGTTTCATGGCACCTAAAGATACACCAAAAGAAATAGTAGACAAATTGGATGAAGCAATTAAAAATGCATTGGATGAAGACAAAGTAAAGGGGCAGTTCCAAAATGCGGGACTTCCAATCAACTATCTTAACTCTGATGAATTTAAAGAAAAAGTATCAAATGAAAATGAGAAGAATGGAAAAGTAATTCAGTCGTTAAATTAAAATAACACGACATAGGTGGTATGGAATCTATGAAAAAAGAAATTAGTGATATTTCTACAGGTATAGTTTTATTGTTGTTTTCAGTGATTGGTTATTTTTTCTCTTCAAAGTTAAAAGTAGATTCTACTATTAAATACGGGCCGGATTTCTTTCCCAAATTGGTCTTCCTGTTAATTGCGGTTACCTCTGTTATTTTACTAATCACCGCAATACTGCGTTTCAAGCGCAGTAAAGACGTAATAGCCTTTAATGGAAAGACAGTCTTTGGAGTAGTTCTATTCATTATTGTGCTGCTCGGCTATATAGCATTATTCTTTCAAACGGGGTTCATTATTTCAACCATAGTATTCCTTTTTATTGGGCAGTGGTTATTTGGAATTCGGAAGATTCCAATCTTGATCGCTACGTCTATACTGTTGCCGTTTGTTTTATATTACGTGTTTACTTTCCTTTTCAAAATTCCATTACCTTAAACTTTAAAAAGGAGGGGATACTGTGTCCCCAGATATTATTGCAGGATTACTATTCGCTTTGGCTCCGGTCGCACTCCTTGCTAACTTAGCAGGAGTTGCACTGGGCATTGTATTTGGAGCATTGCCCGGGCTCACAGCGACAATGGGGCTGGCATTATTAATACCGCTGACATTCGGAATACCGCCTATCGTTGCGTTCAGTGCATTGCTGGGCGTGTATGTTGGAGCCGTCTATGCCGGTTCTATCACGGCTATCCTCGTTGGAACACCAGGAACTGCAGCAGCAGCGGCAGCACTATTGGAAGGGCCGGCATTGACAAAAAGAGGAGAAGCGAAAAAGGCACTTACCATGACGACTGTTGCATCTGTAATTGGCGGAATTTTCAGTTGTGTGGTGCTGATTCTCATTTCACCGCAATTAGCAAAGTTTGCTTTAACGTTTGGACCTCCAGAATATTTTGCTTTGGCAATTTTCGGCTTATCGATAGTGGCGGGCGTATCGGGGAAGTCACTATTAAAGGGCGTTATTGCAGGCTTAATAGGATTAATCATTGCTTCTATTGGACTAGATCCGGTTAAAGGAACAGAAAGATTTACTTTTGGCAGTGTAGATTTATTAAACGGAATTAACGTGGTACCTGCTTTGGTTGGGTTATTCGCAATTTCAGAAGTCTTGACAAGGATGGAAGGTAAAAGCGAGCAATTGCAAAGTAAGATAGGGTCGACTTCTATTGGCCTAAAGATGTCAGAGTTGAAAAGAAACTGGTTTAACTTGCTTCGTTCTTCAGCGATAGGAACATTTATAGGGATTATTCCGGCAACAGGATCAGGTGTAGCTTCATTCGTTGCTTATAATGAAGCAAAACGTGCCTCAAAAGATAAATCCCAATTTGGAAAAGGAAACGTAGATGGTCTGGCTGCAACTGAATCTGCTAATAGTGCAGTAACAGGCGGAGCATTAGTACCGCTGCTGACATTAGGAATTCCAGGTGATGTAATCACGGCAGTAATGCTTGGTGCATTGATGATACAAGGCCTGACACCGGGCCCTATGTTATTTACAACAAATGCCGATGTGATTTATGGAATTTTCATGGCATTAATTGTAGCGAATATCTTTATGCTCGCATTGGGACTTGGAGCCACTAAAATATTCCCGAAGTTATTGCGCATACCGGAAGGAATTCTAATGCCGGTGATTGTGGTGCTTTGTGTATTAGGTTCATACTCCATCGCCAATTCAATGTTTGATGTAATGATCATGCTGATATTTGGATTGTTGGGCTATGTGATGCTAAAAGTCGAATTACCTCTGGCTCCTTTACTGTTAGCCATGATTCTGGCACCTATCGCAGAAACAAACTTCAGAAGATCTATGTTATTGTCCCAGGAAAGTTTAAGTATCTTCTTCACAAGACCAGTCAGTGCAGTCATTTTAGTTATCACGTTCTTCGTATTTGGAAAAATTATATTTAATGAATTCAAAAAGTACACGCTGGCAAGGAAATTAGAAAAGGAAAGTGATTAAATTATGAGCGCGCAAGTCATGACAAAGCTTACCGAATACCTGGCTGCAAATGAACAAGAAGCCCTGGACTTTCTCAAGTCAATTGTAAATACAGACAGTTATTCTTACGATAAAGCAGGCGTCAATAATGTAGCCGCAAAGATTATGGAATTGCTTGACGGCAAAGGGATTTCCTATGAAGTAAGAGAAAATGAGGAATTCGGAAATCATATAATCGCTACTATTAAGGGGCCAAAAGACGGGAAGATCCTACTGATGGGTCATATGGATACGGTCCATCCGGATGGAACGACAAAAGACAGACCGTTCGCCGTAGAGGGAAATCTTCTGCGCGGACCCGGAGTATCAGACATGAAAGCCGGCTTGGTGACGATGATTTATGCAGCTGCAGCGCTGAAGGAATTTGCTGTTGATGATTTATGCGATATTGAAATCTTGTTTACACCGGAAGAAGAAATTGGTTCCCCGATTTCGAGAGCAGTTATTGAAGAAAGAGCTAAGGATGCATTAGCAGTTTTTAATCTTGAAGCAGGGCGACCTGATGGTTCAGTTGTCACCGCAAGAAAAGGATCTGCTCATCTCAAAATTGAAGTAGAAGGAAAGGCATCCCATTCAGGAGCATTTATTGAAAATGGAATTAGTGCGAATGATGAACTTGCGTTAAAGATGATCAAAATTAAGGAACTAATGAATAATGATAAGGATGTAACCATTAATATTGGCATCATCCAGGGCGGTGTCAGCAACAATATGGTATCGCCGCATGCATCAGCTACGGTCCATTCAGGATTTTGGAAAACAGAAGATTTTGATGAAGTGTATAAAGAAATCGAAAAAATTGTAAATACATCATATATTCCAGGAACGAAAAGCAGTTTATCAGGCGGGGTCAGTATTTTGCCAATGGAATATAACGATGGCATAGCGAACCTTTACGAAATTGTAGAAAAGTGTGCGCAGGACATGTCATTGCCAATCACAGAGCAGAAAACAAAAGGGGCCGCTGATGCAGGATTTGCCTCATCGATTGGAATACCTACAATATGTGCAATGGGTCCCGTAGGCGGTAACTGGCATGCAGCCGATGAGTATATGGAATTGGATACATTTCTTCCGAGAATGGAATTGTTAATGCGATCGGTTCTGACATTTTCCAGAAGTATTTAATCGATAAATTGGCAGAAGGAGAAGTAAACAACCTTCATCTTCCTTTATGGACCATTGAAAAATTAATCGAAATTCTTGTCATAAGCGAAATATATGTCTGTCATCTACTGGTCCTCATCTTACAACAGGTGAGGGCCATTTTATGTACACAAAAACTCATCACCTGATGAGACAGAAGGGGTGTAGTAATGAAACAGAAATGGATCGATTATACAGCCTTGATTGCGGGCTCATTGCTTTTCGCAATTGGAATTAACTACTTCGCAATTCCAAACATGCTGTCTGAAGGCGGCGTGATTGGACTTTCCATTATCGCGCATTATGTATTTAACTGGTCAACGGCTGCTGTCAGTCTTGTGTTGAACTTGGTCTTAATTTTGGTAGGCTATAAATTTTTAGACAAAAGGTCGTTTATCTATACATTGATTACAACTGTTTTCATGTCGGTATTTTTGCAGCTGAGCGTCCATTGGGGAGTGAAATTCAGCGATGACACGCTCTTGGCTGCATTGTTTGCCGGGCTGTTCGTGGGCATGGGCCTTGGAATTATTTTCAGAGTCGGCGGAACCTCCGGCGGGGCAACCATATTGGCCAGACTGATGTCCCAATTGCTAGGCTGGAGTGTAGGTAAATCCATGCTGGTCATTGATATCGCAGTCATCTTGCTCTCGGTTTTCGTTATAGGAATAGAAAAGGCGATGTATACATTAGTGGCTGTCTATGTCGGGGCGATTGTCATTGATAAAATCGTTGGCGGGGCAGACGATCGAAAAGCTGTGATGATTATCTCTAATCACCAGGAAACCATTCGACAGGAACTGCTGACTACTATGGGAAGAGGCGTCACCATCCTCGAAGGCCGCGGCGGCTACACAATGGAAACAAAAGATATTTTGTATGTGATCATTAATCAGTCAGAACTCGTTCAGCTGCGACGCATTTTACAGCATACCGATGAAGAAGCGTATGTCACGATCAACAATGTACAGGAAATATTCAAAAGGGGCTTCAAGAAGAAGTTAGACAAAAAACACTTTGCACGCATTGGGTAAGCGTGCAAAATGTCGTAAAAAAGTTTGTGCAAATGTGTAATCTTCAGGTGCTGCGGGGTATTCAACAGCACCTGAAGTTCGACTGGAAAACAACTAATACTAGCGCTGTCCGTATATCAAAGGGCGATAAAATACCCCGTTTTAACATAATCCATATCAGACCCCTCCATAACCCACCTGCGGAAACACCAATCGAAATAGCTCCATCCTTTTATTGATGAAATTTACAAACGAAAATTAATAATCTTTGTATCGGCGTTTCTGTAATCATAGAACCTTCGTCAAATTTAGCGTGTTTACTAGCTAAAAATGTCCGGGGCTAACACAAAGTGTTTACATATGAGTTTGGGTGCAGTCGTCGCTAAGTAATATGCAGCAGCTGCTTTTTGCCTTCTAGGGCTAAATAAAACAAAGATTCGATTCCAAACTCTATTTCACCACCTCTTGATAAGTAAAGCATTGAAATATTGGAGCTGCCTATAGTTCATCACTTAGTAGTTCTAATCACTCAGTAAATAAAATTTTCTGAATAATTTTTCAGAATTTTTACCATATTAATATATTAATGTCTAAATGAAAAGTTCTTCTAAAAACAAGAATTTCATAAAAAAGCCCTTGATTGTTGAACAAGTGGAAGCTGGAGGATTTTCTGTGTACTTATCATACGTGCAGGCTTTCTTTCTGCTCCTGTTATAAAAAATAGGGTAAAAGTAGTTCTGCATTCTATTGATTGGTAATTTTCAACATTATACATAAAACAAATGAAAGCGCTATCTTTAAATAACTAAATATTCGTAATAATCACAAAGCACTATTGTTTTTGAGATAAATTAACCGTAATATTCTACTTGTATACAAGAAGTATTCGAGGAGGAATGGAAGATGAAAATATTAAACCGTGTAGAAAATAGTAAATTAACGAGTGAACTTAAGGAACGATTCAGCAAGGTAGAGCCAGCGACAATTGGACACCACTTACATTATGGATTTATGGATCCAAGAATTAAAAGTATGTTTGAAAATGTAAGCGTTGTCGGTACCGCATTTACAGTCAGAACAAGTGTAGATGACTCTACTATGGTACATAAGGCAGTGAGTTTAGCTGAAGAAGGAGATATCTTGGTCATTGACCGGACAGGCGATGTTAAACATGCTTGTGTTGGAGAAATGGTTGCATATGCGGCCAATGTAAGAAAGCTCGCAGCTATTATCATCGATGGACCTTGTACGGACATTCAAGCGCTACGTGAAATTGGACTTCCTGTCTTTGCTACAGGATTATCACCCATCACAACGAAGCTTTATGGTGAAAGTGGAGAAATCAACACATCTGTACAATGCGGCGGTGTAAGTGTAAATCCTGGTGATCTGATTGTCGCGGACGATAATGGGGTACTGGTTATGCCGGCAGATTTGGATTATGAAGAAATCCTTGCAAAAACTGAAGCAAGCGAACAGAAGGAGCCAAATACGAAGAAATTGCTGGACGGTGGAAAAGTTCTTTCCAGTATCACTAGAGCAGATGAATTAATCGATGCATACTATTCTAAAATGGAAGGCGGAAAATAAATGAAAAGACTTCTTACAGTAATGCTAGTGTCGGCTTTTGCACTACTTGTAAGTGCTTGCAGCGGTGGCGAAGCTGACGGCAGCTCGAAGAATGGTTCGGAAAAAGCAGTCGTATTAAAGATGGGAACCAAAATGCCGCAAGATACCGCTGAAGGTCAAGGGTTTGAGCATTTTGCTGAACTAGTTAACGAGAAGAGTGACGGTAGCTTACAAGTAAAAGTTTACCCTGCAGAGCAACTTGGTAAAGGAACAACGCAAATAGACAATATGCTGCTTGGGACTCAAGATATGTACGCTGAAGGTGCAAATTACTTCCAGGATTTTGATGCAAGAATTGAAGTTGGAAGTGTGCCTTATCTGTTCAGGGATTTTGAACATTACCAAAAGTTCAATACAGGCGAAATCGGAAAAGATATTGAAGAGAACTTAATTGAAAACGGAGTTAGAATCTTGAATACTGAACGGAACTTTAGACGCGGCCCATACCGTGTCATGTTGTCAAAAGAACCAGTTAAGACAGTAGAGGATCTAAAAGGATTGAAGTTACGGTCGTTTGAATCTGCGTTCTATTCCTCTGCTTATAATTCTGTAGGAGCAAAGCCTACAGTAATTGCTTGGACTGAGACGTATCTTGGTTTGAAACAAGGTCTTGTAAACGCAGTTACATCGCCAATTTCATTAGTATGGCCAATGAAGTTCACGGAAATTGCCCCATATATGACGAATATTGATGAATATCCACAAGATGTCGTCATTGCAATCAGTGAAGACAAATACTCCGAGCTATCTGAAGAACATCAGAAAATCCTTGTAGAGGCAGCTAATGAAGCAGGAGAAGAAGCGACGAAATTAACGCTTGATGAAGTTGAAAAACATATGCAAATGATGAAAGACGATCATGGAATTGAAGTCTTTGAAATTGATAAAGATGAATGGGTAGAAGCATTTTCCGATTACCACTACCAACTTGAAAAAGAAGGCAAGATCCCTGAAGGTTTCGTAGACAAGATAAAATCTATTGAATAATGAGGTGGACTCCCAGTGAAAAAGATACTCGATACAGTCGCAAACATCTATTTGTTCATCGCTTTACTTTGCTTCTTCGCTTTGATTGGGATCTTGTCGACAGAGATAGTGCTGAGATACTTCTTTAGTCATTCACTGGACTGGTCACAAGAACTATTCTCTATCTTAGTCTGCTGGATCACATTTTTAGGATTTGGAAAGATAGTGGTGGATAAAGAAGACATCGCGATTACATTTCTGGTCGATAAATTCAGTTATGGAAAGCAAAGAATCATTAATATGATTAACAGTTTATTATTGTTTATTGCTTCCGCTACGATGTTCTTCTTTTCATTGAAGCTGACAATTTCACATCTTGAAAAGACAACAGTTATTATGAAAGCACCCTCAGCCTGGTTTTATGCACCGCTGGTATTGATGCTGGCTCTAGTGGTTGTAACGGCGGCTTATGGAATTTTCCGCTCAATTAAACCAGCGCAGCATCTAGTCTCAGAAGAGGAGGTGGAATAACATATGCTATTAGCAATTACATTGTTTTCGGTATTCTTCCTGTTGCTGCTGTTCGGATTCCCGATTTCCTTTGCTATGGCACTCTCGACAATTGTAGTGCTGGTCATGGGGGGGTATACAACGGAAGTGTTACCGCTTATGTTGGTGGAAGGAATAAAAGGCTACACGCTTTTATCAGTGCCACTCTTCATATTAGCCGGTAACTTAATGAACTCAGCCGGTATTACGCAACGTATTTTTGCTTTTGCATCCGCTCTAATCGGTCATATTAGAGGGGGGCTGGCACAGGTAAACATTGCGGCCAGTGTCATATTCTCCGGGATTTCAGGAACGGCGGTAGGCGATCAGGCAGGTCTTGGAGCGATTGAACTTAAGGCGATGACAGACAAAGGATACCAAAAACCTTTCAGTGCTGCTTTGACATTAGCATCCTCTGTAATAGGGGCGATTATTCCGCCAAGTGTGCCTCTGATTATTTACGCATATCTGGCTGAAGTTTCTGTCGAAAAGCTGTTTATTGCCGGTATTATTCCTGGGCTATTAATTGCAGTGACATTATCAATTTATGTATATATTGGTGCTGCGAGAGGCACGATTGTCACTCCTCCAGCAGAGCCATTTAAACTACAAACACTTGGACAGACATTTAAGGACGGATTCTTTGCAATTCTTGCTCCGGCGGTTATACTCGGCGGAATGCTTGGCGGGGTCGTAACACCGACAGAAGCGGGTGCAATCGCAGTTGTGTACTCTATATTCTGTGCAGCCGTCTATAAAGAATTGAAATGGGATACGATGAAAAAAGGGTTCGTTGACAGTGTCGGTTCAACTGCACTCATTATGTTCCTTGTAGGAATCGGTACAGCTATGGGATGGGTCATCTCGGCTGAACAACTCCCTTACTTACTTTCTAACTTCCTGTTGGACTTAACGGACAATAAGTATTTGATGCTGTTAATCATCAACGTAATGTTGCTGGTCCTTGGAATGGCTATGGAAGGGATACCAATTAAGTTAATTTTATTGCCGATTCTATTGCCGATTATCGATAGTTTGGGTATTGATCGTATTCACTTCGGTATCGTCATGTCCTTTAACTTGTTGATTGGGATGGTCACACCACCTGTAGGCTTAGGTCTTTATGTTATGAGCAGGGTGGGGAAAATCTCGTTTGAAAGTATTGTGAAAGCAATATTGCCGATGTACATTCCATTGTTCATCGCATTACTATTAATTACGTATTTCCCTCAGTTATCACTATGGCTGCCGGAACTACTGGGAAGTAAATAATAAGATACCAGGAGGAATGTCGAAATGAAAACAGCAGTTATTCAGTTGAATACACGAGACAATAAGAAAGAAAACTTAGAGAAAGCAAAGAAGTTTATTGAACAGGCGGCTAATGAAGGCGCAGAACTAGTTTCCCTTCCGGAGTACTTCAACTTCATGGGGCCTGAAGAACAGAAGCCGGGAGCGGCAGAAGTAATTCCAGAAGGCGAAACTACTACGATGCTGACGGAACTGGCAAAGAAACACAGTATCTTCATTCACGCTGGAAGTATTCTGGAGAAGCATACTGATGAAAAGTCATATAATACGAGCCTGTTTATCGGGAAAGACGGCGAGTTGCTTGAAACGTATAGAAAAGTGCATCTCTTTGATATTGGTATCGAAGGAAGAGGAACATATAAAGAATCAGATACAGTGCAAGCGGGAGAGTCTACTAAAATGGTTGATCTGCCGATTGGAAAAGCGGGATTGAGTATTTGTTACGACTTGCGATTCCCTGAACTTTTCAGAAGTTATGCCTTTAACGGTGCGAGTGTTCTGTTTATTCCGGCAGCTTTCACTTTATATACGGGAATGTTACACTGGGAAGTATTACTAAGAGCACGAGCAATAGAAAACCAATGTTATGTTGTGGCAGCCGGACAGTTTGGAACTAATGTGCCTGGAAAAGCCTGCTATGGAAGCAGTATGATTATTGATCCTTGGGGAACAGTTGTCGCACGGGCTCCTGAAGGAGAAGGGTTCGTTATGGCGGATATGGATGCTGAAACTGTTAAGAATGCTAGAGAAAGTATTCCTTGCCTCGACCACAGACGACCGGCGGTTTACTAATCGTGTCAGGATGAGGTGACTATCATTTCAAAGCCAAAGTATTTAAATGATAAAGCTTATGCACAGATTAAGGAACTGATTATTAAGGGCGAATTAAAAGGTCCCATGGTATCCGAAAATGAGTTAGCAGACTTACTGGGTATGAGCCGAACTCCGATCAGGGAAGCATTATTAAAATTGGCTTCTGAAAATTTTGTTGAGATTTACCCGAGAAAAGGAATCTATATCAAACAAATGACAGTTGCAGAAACGAACAATGTCATGGATGTACGGCTGGCCATTGAGTTATTCTCAATAGAAAAGCTATCGGCTGTTTTCGCTGAAGAACATCTGGAGCGTTTGGAAGCCCTCGTTGAGGAACAGCAAAAGATTTATGAAGAGTCTAAAGTCTACGAATTCATCAAATCCGATCTGGAATACCATTCCTATTTATTGCAGCTGACCGGCAATGACTACTTCGTGAAAATACTTGGCAACGTCAGTGATAGGTGCTTTCACCACGGAATGAAAATTTTTCAGGATCTCAGCCGGATTCAAATGTCCATAGACGATCATATTCTAATAAACGAAAATCTGAAAAAACGTGATTTCGATATGGTTAGATCCGTTATGGAGCAACATATATTGAAGGGTAAACAACATTTCTTGTCTTAACGTGAAATAAACGTCTATCATCTACTGGTCCTCATCTTACAACAGGTGAGGACCATTTTATGTACACAACAACTCATTTGGTTCACCTGATGAGACAGGAGGGGTGTAGTTATGAAACAGAAATGGATCGATTATGCAGCCTTGATTGCGGGCTCATTGCTTTTCGCAATTGGAATTAACTACTTCGCAATTCCAAACATGCTGTCTGAAGGCGGCGTGATTGGACTTTCCATTATCGCGCATTATGTATTTAACTGGTCAACTGCAGCAGCCAGTCTCGTGTTAAACTTGGTTTTGATTTTAGTAGGCTATAAATTTTTAGACAAAAGGTCGTTTATTTATACACTGATCACGACTGTTTTCATGTCGGTATTTTTGCAGCTGAGCGTCCATTGGGGAGTGAAATTCAGCGATGACACGCTCTTGGCTGCATTGTTTGCCGGGCTGTTCGTGGGCATGGGCCTTGGAATTATTTTCAGAGTCGGCGGAACCTCCGGCGGGGCAACCATATTGGCCAGACTGATGTCCCAATTGCTAGGCTGGAGTGTAGGTAAATCCATGCTGGTCATTGATATCGCAGTCATCTTGCTCTCGGTTTTCGTTATAGGAATAGAAAAGGCGATGTATACATTAGTGGCTGTCTATGTCGGGGCGATTGTCATTGATAAAATCGTTGGCGGGGCAGACGATCGAAAAGCTGTGATGATTATCTCTAATCACCAGGAAACCATTCGACAGGAACTGCTGACTACTATGGGAAGAGGCGTCACCATCCTCGAAGGCCGCGGCGGCTACACAATGGAAACAAAAGATATTTTGTATGTGATCATTAATCAGTCAGAACTCGTTCAGCTGCGACGCATTTTACAGCATACCGATGAAGAAGCGTATGTCACGATCAACAATGTACAGGAAATATTCAAAAGGGGCTTCAAGAAGAAGTTAGACAAAAAACACTATGCACGCATTGGGTAAGCGTGCACAGTGTCGTAAAAAAGTTTGTGCAAATGTGTAATCTTCAGGTGCTGCGGGGTATTCAACAGCACCTGAAGCCCAATTGAAATAATCAAGACGAGCAAAGATTCATAATCGGCAGGGCTGTTCTTGAATAAATGCGAAGCTGAGGAAGAGTGCCTATTGAGTTCAAGGATAGTAGTTATAGAATAACAGCAGCAAAGTGGAAAGCTTATATGTCAGCACTCTTTCTTTCAAAATACCAATGCAGGCGATATTCACAAATCTCCTTCACCCAGCCGTACAAGATTTCCTCGTGCTCCTCTGCAACATCTATCTTAGGTATGAACATCCCGTCCTCAAACACAATCTTGCCTTTAGAAGCCCCGCTCCACTTCGTCATCGGCATGGCAGCAATCAGTTTGGCTATCTTTTCTTCATTATATAGCCGGAGTGATTTGCCTTGTTTATCCGACAGATCTGCATCACGGCGATAGGGCTTCTCCATCAAATACGCATGGAAAAACGGCGCAGCTTCTTTTGGGGTGACGGGCTGATGCCAATTGGCAGGTCCTCTCGTCAGCATGTACTTTAACAAAATCATCTTATAGCTTTTCGTCATTGTCGTCTTGTTCACTTCAATTAGCCAATCTTTATGCTGTGTAAGAACTTCTTTCTCCAAATCATTCAGTTCATCAGCATATTTCAGGAGTAGCGGGTACGTCTTGAATTTTTGCTGGATGGCTTTTGCATCTTCAGTGGCTTTCAGATGGTATTCCAGATAGGAAGGGCGGTGCCCCAGTTCAGCTTTTAGTTCAAAATAGGCAGTAATCAGCCGTTGCTGGACAGGTTCATTTTGTTTCATAGCTTCAAGCAGATCAACGACAGCCGTTTCAAAATGAAATTCAAAATAACTCGGTTCACTGAATGTCCCGCTGCTGATCTTCGCCGGCAGCTCGTTCGACTCGTTGAATACTTGGAACTTTTTCCGGGCATTGCGATAGTTTCCAATCAGGTCAATGATTACGCAGTGTGACTTGCCTGGCGCGATTCGTAAACCGCGGCCGATTTGCTGCGTGAAGACAGTTAATGATTCGGTAGGGCGGACGAATAATAAAGTATCGACGTTCGGGATGTCGACGCCTTCATTAAATAAGTCGACGGTGAAGATCATATCGAGTTGACCAGTTTCCAGCATGTTTCGGGCTGCAATGCGTGTGTGCCGGTCCGTGCCTCCGTGCAGCGCAAGTGAACGGAAGCCGGCTTCTGTGAAGTAGTCGCTTAGGAAACTGGCTTGTTTAACGGAAGAACAGAAGGCGATGGTGCGGGTTTTCTTATGTTCGTTCCATGCAGTGATTACAGCTTCCGCGTAACTGTCCCGCAATTGCAGCCGGGACAGTTCCTCTTCGTCATAGCGGTTATTGCGCCATTTCAGCTCGCTGTAATCCGTTTTGTCCAGTACACCGTAATAGACGAAAGGGGAAAGCCAATTTTGCCGGATGGCGTCCAGAAAGTGGATAGAGATCGCTTCATTGCCGTTGCACAGGCTGTAGACATCTTTATTGTCGAGCCGGTCCGGTGTGGCGGTGAGGCCGAGCAGAAATTCTGGCGTAAAGTAATCCAGGACGCGTTCATATGTAGTGGCCGCCGCATGATGGAATTCATCCACGACAATCAAATCGAACGCGGCTGAAGAGAACTTCTCCAGATGGTATTGTCTGGCGAGCGTCTGGATAGATGCGAAAACAAATTCTGTGTCAGTTTCTTTTTGCTGGCCGTTATAAATACCGCTCGTCCGGTTCGGAAAAACGCGCGAGAAGGAAGCTTGCGCCTGTATCAGCAGTTCTTCACGATGGGCAATGAAAAGTACGCGTTTGAACGATTCAGCGAAGAACGCGGCTAGGTATGTTTTACCGAGTCCGGTAGCGAGAACAGCGAGCGCTTTTTCATAGCCATTTTTGACAGTTTCATTTAGAGCAGCCAGCGCAAGTTCCTGTGCAGGCCGCGGTTCCAGTACAGCTGACTCATACGTGGCTGCGGGATCGGTGAAACTTTCGGCGGGTGCATGTTCAGCCGGACCAAATGTCATTTCGATTTCGGTCGCGGCTGTATATGGCTCCCATATAGAACTGAATGGCAGTTTTCGATTGGTTTCGTCATATCGCTGCCGGTATTGTTCGATTTGATTCTCATTGATTGCTACGGTGTTCGGCGACAAGAACATTTCTGTAAATGCGCTGGCAGAGGTCTCGAAAATATCTTCATCTGCAGACGACGGCGCGTAGAGATTCCACTCGATTCCATTAGTTAATGCGGATTTAGAAAGATTCGAGGAGCCGATGATCACGGCAGCGCTGTCTGCTGACTTAAATAGATAGGCTTTCGGGTGAAAGGAAGTGCCGCCGCTCTCCATCATCCGAAGTTCGGCGCCCGGCAATCCATCGTACAGTAAAGTAAGGGCATCAGGCTGAGTGATGGATAGATAATCGCCTGTCAGGATCTTGATTTCTGCGCCGCGAATGGCAGCATCACGAAGAGAGGGAAGTACTTCCTTAACGCCTGACTTCATCATAAATGACGTCATCCAGTAGATTGTATCTGCTTCTGCAGTCAGTTGTTTTAAGTCATTCACCAAGTTTTTCGTCAGCAGCCGCAGTTTAGTCATCTTGTACTTCCACTAGAAAAATCCGGTCTGTGAATCCGCCGCGTGCACTGGCTTTTTCGGCGCGCACCGTTTCCAGCTCCTCAACTGTCACGCCATGATGATTGGCAGCCGCATGGATCAGTTCCAGTAAGTCGGACAGTTCTTCCACTGCTGCTTCTGCTGTATCGGCTTCTTCATACTCCGCGAGCTCTTCGTGCATTTTCTTATTCAATTCAGCAATGTATTGCGTCTCATTAAGTGTCTGGGTTACACATGTCTTTCCATCGGCTTCGATAATCTGTGGAATCAAGTCACGTACAAGTTTATTGTAGATAGGCATAAACTCTCTCCTTTAAGCAGTAATTTCCTGTATTCTACCATACTGCGGCGATAGAAGTACGTACACTTTGTACATCTGTTGCGATCCCTTACAAATAAAACATAATGCCAGCAGAAAGTTACTAAAAACAGGGAGAAACACCTCCATATTACTCGGAAATAAATTGACTATACTAGTAAAATAGTAAATAATAGTAGAATAAACTTTTATGTATAACGTTTACCATGAGTAGTTAGAATCACTATAAAGTATGAATCTCCCTTTTATATGGGTTGAGGAGGTGGAACGGATGTTTAGTGCACCAGACTACCAAGAACTATCACAATTAACCGGTTCCTATTCGCTGGAAATGAACATATTGTCCATTCTGGTAATAGTGTTCGCTTCCTTTACGACGCTTAATCTATATGACCGGATGCAAAAACCCAGCTTTTTCAAACGGGAAGTCTGGCTTGTGCTGGCTTCGCTGGCACTCGCATTCGGAATATGGTCTACACATTTCCTGGCGATGAATTCACTCGTGCTGCCCGTAGAAATGCATGTAGACTACACATGGGGATTCCTTTGTATTCTGCCGATATTTTTTGCGGCGTTGCTGGCATTCCATCTTGTGCAGACCCCGATGAAAATATGCTGGCGTCATGCGGTAGCGGCGGCGCTCATAGCAGACGGGATGAGCATCATGCATTTACTCGGTATGAAAGCGATGAAGATGGATGTGTACATCAGCTATAATTGGTTGCTGATGATACTGGCAAACGTAATTGCCGGGTTGTTGACCTATTTCGCACTTCGGGCGATCAGTCATCCGAAACGCGCGGTGTTATCGAAAGTGTCAGCAGTCGCGTTTCTGACTGCCGGAACAGCAGCCGTGCACTTTATCGGAATGTTCGGAACGGGCTTTTACATAGAAACTGGACAAGCGTTAGGTGAACCCGTGATGCATATGCATTTCATGAATACATTAATAGGTGTCGGAGCGGGTTTGCTGCTTGTTGCGATGCTATTGGTTTCATATGTAGACGGTTATTTGGATTATTGGCTAAAGTATTTTGACGTATTGACAAAACTTCCGAACCGCCGGAATTGGGAGCGTTGTTTAACCGATGACGTGGCAGCGGGGGATGTGGCAGTCTGGAATTTCCCTGACCTTCAGCGGATCAATCAATTATACGGCTATGAAGCGGGGGACGAAATCCTGCAGGAAATTGGCTCGCTGCTTGCGAAGTGGAAACCTACATTCACCGAGTTGTACCGTGTCAGCGGGAACCGTTATTTGTTTTATGTCAAGCAGGCAGGACGTTACGCAGATTTTCATAAGTTTTTAGTCATTATGCAGCGGGAAATCGATCAATTGCTGCCGATCAAACGGCAAGAGATGCGCTACGTTTGCGGGGTGGCAAAAGCCGATCAGCATAAATCAGTCAAGCAGTTGTATAAAGAGGCGATGATGGTCGTGGAACAGGCAGCGATTACACGTGAGTGGGGCTTGCTGACGTTCGATCCTGCCATCCACGGTATGTCTTATGAGCGGGATGTATTGCGTGATATTTCCAAGGCGCTCAAGGAAAATCATATTTCCCTCGTCTATCAGCCGAAAGTGAAAGGTGCCCATGCTGAATTTGTCGGGGTCGAAGCGTTGCTGCGCTGGATGCATCCGGATCTTGGGCCGATTCCGCCTGCCACGTTCGTTCCGATTTTAGAGCAGGATGGACGGATGGGAGAAGTGACTGACTGGATCATCCGGGAAGTGTGCAGACAGATTCATAACTGGGATTCCCAGGGCACACATATACCTCAGGTAGCCATCAATATACCGGGGGAGTATGTGACAGATCCCCATTTGCTGGACTTGCTTTGGAAAGAAACCGGTGCGTATAAAATCGATCCAAGCCGTATTGAGCTGGAAATTACAGAAACAAGTACCGCGAAATCGATTCCGCAGGCGATTGCTGCTATGAAGCGGTTCAAGCGCTATGGTTTTTCGGTGGCTCTTGATGATTTTGGAACAGGCGTATCATCGCTTTCCTATTTGCAGCAGCTGCCGATCACGACGCTGAAAATCGATAAATCTTTTACAGACGGGGTGCCAGCACCGCCAAAGAAATGTGCCGTGCTGAATGCCATCCTGGCGATTGGCTGCTCGATGGATTTGGCTGTCGTCATTGAAGGGGTAGAGCGGCAGAAGCAAGCGGAGTTTCTGCTGGAACTAAAGTCTGATTTAACTTTTCAAGGGTATTACTTTTCAAGGCCGCTGACTGTTCCGCAGCTGAATGACTGGGTGGCAGAAGCAATGAAGCGCAAGAAATCTCCGAATCTAAGCGCATTCCCAATAAAATGAAGCGGGCAGATAGATTCTTCTGAAATTACGTAGATTCCCAGACATCCTGTATGGTATAGTAGTCCTATACATCGACAAAATATGGATATGGCGTATAAGTATAAGGAAATAGATTAAATTGTCTGAGAGGGTGGAAGAAATTGTCCAATGATTCAGGTATTTTATTGGAAAGCGGCACAAATGAACTGGAAATTGTCGGTTTTGAAATGCAGGGTAACCGTTATGGCATCAACGTGATCAAAGTAAAGGAAATCATTATGCCGCTGCCTATTACACCGATTCCTCATGCGCACTTTGCAGTGGAAGGTATCATCCAGTTGCGCGGAGAAGTGCTGCCGGTCATCAGTATGGAGAAAATCTTAGGGATGGCGCCTTCCGTCAATCCGCAAGATGCAAAATATATTGTTGCTTCATTCAATAAGCAGACTGTCGTGTTCCGTGTGCACAATGTGACACAGATCCATCGTATTTCCTGGAATCAAATCGAGAAACCTTCGGGCATTTATGCGGCGGAGAACTCACAGGTGATCGGCGTCATTAAACTGGACGGCGACATGTTGCTGCTGCTTGATTTTGAAAAGATTATTCTGGATATCAATCCGGAAGCAGGCATTAACGTCGATCAAGTGAAAAAACTTGGAAAACGGGAACGTTCTGATAAACGAATTTTAATCGCGGAAGATTCGCCGTTATTGCGTAAATTATTGCATGATACACTCAGCGAAGCGGGCTATGAAAATCTGGATTTTTATGAGAACGGTCAGGATGCGCTGGATTATTTGATGACACTGGCGACGGATGACGTCGATGTAAAAAAAGAGATTCAACTCGTCATCACAGATATCGAGATGCCGCAGATGGATGGCCATCATTTCACGAGACGGATTCGTGAAACGCCGAAACTCGCGGAACTGCCGGTCATTATCTTCTCTTCACTCATTACAGATGACCTGAAGCACAAAGGCGACAGTGTCGGAGCGGACGATCAAGTCAGCAAGCCAGAAATTGCTGAATTGGTATTGAAGATTGATAAGTATATATTATAAGAATGAAAGACTTCCGTTTCATGCGGGAGTCTTTTTTCGATCGCGCAGTAAAAACACGCCACTTTGCGGTGGCGTGTTGTGATGTTATTTATTTATCGTCGTCTTTTTTCACGTTATCGTCTATCGGAACATATTCTCCCTTAAGTCCATCTTTCTTGATGTCGTAGTATTTGTCTGCACCTACGCCGCCTTCATCAATCATTCTTGAAATACCTTTCGTGCGCATTTCATGTTCTTTAACAATTTTTTTACGGTCATCTTTAGTCATGTTCGTCTCCACCTTTTACTAAAATGTATTTTCGGAAAAAGTTGTGTGACTGTCAAGATTCATCTGCCGCTAAATTAGTCTTTGCTGTTATTGTCCTCGGGTACTTCAATGATTTTTTCTGCTGGCGGCACTTTTTTAATATTATAATACTTATCCGCGCCCATTCCGCCTTCACCGATCATTTTAGAGATCTCCTTCGTGCGCATTTCGTTAGTCTTCACAATTTCTTTTCTGTCGTCTTTACCCATTTATAATTCCTCCTTTAAAATAAAAGCGTATTTTACTCTTTGGGGAAATGGAATGTGTGACAGTACTCTGTGATGTATCTACACTTTTATTTTACCACAAATACGTCATGGGTAGGGGGATTGGAGTTACTCTGTCAGCCTATTAACGGAAAATGCCGCTATTAAAAAGACAGTTGATAGAAAGAAATGGTATATTTATTGAATCGAAGGGAGTTGTGTAATGTGAAAAGACTTTTTTTACTTGTTATTGTGATTAGCAGTCTGCTGGCTAGCTGCGGTGAAAATACAGTATCTTATCGGGAAGTGCCACAGGAAAAAGTCAATGAAAACGTGAAAATCTTCATTCAGAGTGTACAGGGGATTCAAGATCAGGGACGAAATGGAATATATAAATACTACGATAAAGAAAACATTCAATATTTATATGTGACTCAGGATTTTCTCGCTGACGGAAAAGGTTTTGGCGGGTTAGATATCGAAACAGATGCAGATTCAATGCATTTATATTTAAAAGAAAGTGAAGAGCCGACAGAAGATACGTATCGGCTGTATCGAATTGAATCAAATCGTGAATTTACGTATTCAAAGATTTACAAAAATGGTGAAGAAACATATTTCGGTACGATCGGCGTGCGCGGCGATTAAAAGTATACGAAGAAGGGGTATCATAGGATTATCATTAATAAATTTAGATGTATAAATGTAACCTGAATCTCAACTGTCCATTTAAGCTATTCAAGATGCAGAGCATAGCTTCAACTCATCGATCTGCATCACAATTTTACATTCTATTTGTTCTGTATGTATATTTGTATTAAACGAACAGGGGTGTAAACTGAATAGCCATTGCGCATCTGTCAGGCCATTATGTTGAAGCCTCAGATTTGAGAATAGTAATTGGAGCTGAAAATATGACAAAACAAAAACCACAAACTATTGAAGAATATGTATCTCAATTCCCGCTGGAGACGCAGCGAACATTAGATGCTTTGCTGACATGTCTTACTGAGGTAGTTCCGGAGGCAGAAAAGGAACTAAAATGGGGTGCTCCCGCATTTACTTATCGCAGGATTTTGTTCACTGTTGCAGCATTTAAGAAGCATGTAAATTTCTATCCTACACCTGCCACAATTAATGTGTTTAACGAAGAACTCAAACCTTTCTCAACAACTAAAAGCGCAATACAGTTAAAATTGAATGAGCCTTTACCATTAAAATTAATCCGTGAAATAGCCAGCCATCGATTGAAGGATGTAGTGGAAAATGATGCAAAATGGATGTGAAAGCCACGATTATCTGACGGGAATAATTTATAACATAAGTATCCAACTACCGGGTTGTTAAAGTTTATGAAATACGTTCTATTTAGTCATTTAGTAGATTTGCGCGGAAGCCGCGGAAAGCATCCGTATGCAGCGCAGATCAACGGATTCAAACCGCCATCCAACTAACGGCTGGTTTTTCTAATTAAGAAGTTTGGGGGTGCAGTGATGACAAGTTTTTTCAGATACTCCCTTTTTCTGCTCATTTTCCTTCTGTCCGGTTGCAGCGGCATTGCGAAGTATGACGATCATGAACCGGCGGCCATTGTGAAAGGGCAGGAAATTACAATTGGGGATTTACGGTTCTTATATCCAGATGAGACAGCATTGGATTATTTGGACGGAACAATAAAATTAGAATTGGTAAAGCAGGAAGTGCAGGAAATGGGTCTCGATATCACTGGAAATTTAGAAACAGACCAAGACTGGTTTGCAGAACTGCCTCCTAAAAACACAGAAGATGAAGGCGGCAGGCAAATACGTAACTTTGCTGAATCTCAAGCAAAAAAATTGAATATGGATCCAGAAGAATACCAAAAGGAGTATGCCAGAAGAATAAATGAACTCAATGCAAATCTCATTACCTTTCTTGAAGAAAAATTAGACGGCTATCAATTCGGCGATGAAAAGATGAATGAAGAAGCGAAACAGTTGTTGGAGAAATTGGCAGAGGAGAATAAAGAGGAAATTAAGGTGCTGATTAAACCAGCTGCACGGTAAATGGGTCAGCTCTTTGCCAAGGCTGTAAAGGAGTTATTTTTTGAATCTATGAAAGAAATTCATATAAAAGGTGGGCAAAGCCAATTAATAAAAATACGTTAAAAGTGTTTTTAGTCGTCAGTTTATTGTTAACTGCATTTATTGGTTATGGGGTGTATTGGGCGTTCTATGATATGAGCAGATTGCCGACAGGAGAATACGTGACGGAAGAAACATCACCTGATGGAAAATACACAGTAAAAGTCTATGTCACGAACGGAGGGGCTACTGTGCCCTATGCTATTCGCGGAGAATTGGTTTTCAATCAAGAAAATAATAAAACGAAAAATATTTATTGGAATTATAAAGAGGATACGGTAATTATCACTTGGACAGATAACGATACAGTAGTTATTAATGGGCATACCTTGAATGTGCCAAAAGATAAATTTAATTTTAGACAGCAATAACACAGTACTTCATTGTTGGGCACGATTGCCGTATATATAATGAAGCCTATAAAGATATAAAGCCAGTTTCTCTGCGAAGACCCGTGCGGTTTTACAGGATTTTTCTAGAAAGAAGGAAGAAACATGACGCTAAATGAGTGTATGATGAATAAATTTCCTGGCCTGAAGCTCGGGTCGCCTCTTTTTTACTCGTGGGATACGAGCTTACGGTTCGAACTTGGAGTGAACGAAAGCTCTGTCAGTATTCATGAAAACCCGCTGTATTTACAAGGGGTATACCGGCGGGCAATTGACTTATTTGAAGCCTTGCATGCTCCTGAGGATGAGCTTTACCTTGTGGTTGATGCGCACGACTTTGGAAAAGGATATGCCCTGGGTCGGAAGCTGAACGTCTTTGCGAAGTATGTAAAAGACCATTCAGTTTTGCGCCGGCTGCAGCACGAGAGCTTGCCATACATCTATCCGGAAGATGATGAAGCCTGGGACTGGCGTACACATCGTTTCAGTTTAAGATGCCGTCGTTCGGATTTCCAGTATGCGTCACTTCTGAAAGCGGTCTGCAACCAGGATATGGGCATACGTCCGAGCATTCACTATCCTGTCTACTTTGTGAATGAAACGAAAGGCACGGTCTTCTATGTCTACGATGACAGGGGCTGTGATCTGCTCGGAGCGGACAAGGAAGCAATACGCTGGGTGTATGAAGAGTGTAACAGCTGGATTTTAGATTATGACCGCGCAGAAATTGATGAGGTGTTCACTTGACTTGGCAAGACAGTCAACTGGCAGCGCTGGTTTTAGATATTGTTGGAAACTAGTAAAAGAATAGAAGCATGGCAATCAGCAGTGATGGTTATATATATTATTTTAGCTTTATTCCAGTCATCTAGAGAGGAAGTCATATGTATGGATCATGTAAAGAACGGATCAGAAAATATAAATCGTGATTTCAAAATCAAAGACGCAGTTTTTGTGTTTTCTTCGTTTACATTCGTTTGTTCTGCTGTAATCTTTGCGCTTGTGATTTATGATGTGCTCACTATTGGAAATATATTTTCTGTAAATAATCCAATAGAATCGATCATGATTGCAGTTATTTCTTCTGTCGCTTTATTAGCACTCGGGGTCCTCTTAACCTTTATCATTCCATCGAAACACATTGACGACACCAATAAAACATATCAAGACCATTCATTGTCAGCTATTATTATTTTCATGTTTATAATTGTATTGTTTGAGGAACTGTTATTTAGAGGGATTATTCAAAACCTGCTCTTCGTATTTACAGATCACCAATGGATTGCCATTCTGTCGACGACTTTATTGTTTCTGGCCGCCCATGTCCAATATTTTAAAAAGCCAATTATGTTTTTGAATATCTTCATTCCAGGACTGGTTTTTGGCTGGATATATTTTAAAACAAATAATATTTTAGTTCCGGTTTTCGTTCATTTCATTTTGAATGTCGGAATGACTATTTTATTTAAATACAAAATAATAAATTTGAAGCAATGATTTTCTATTTAAACTAACGGATGGTTATATAAAAATTCCAGGCAAACTCTTAGTCGATGGGAGTGGTAGGCGGCAACTCCATCGGGTTCACCGCCCGCTCCGCAAAACGCATTCGCCTGGAACAGAAATCAGCGGTTCTTTAAAAAGAACGTGCGCAGATATTATGATGCTTACGATACAGGCAAACTGCTTAATTGTGAGAATGCATACTTCATTTTTTGGGCAAACTGAAGCGGCGGTTCAACTGACTGGGCGTGAACATACATAATTTGTGGCGGATCAGTCACAAGCCAATGATTGTGAACGGCACTTACAGCGATGCCCTGTTGTGTCAATGCATAAACATACGCCGGAACTTCCTCTTGCAAAACCGCTGTTTCAGAAATGTTTAATGCATTACCCTGGTTATCTAAATCTTGAAAGTTGACGCCAACACCTAAAATCGATGAAGCATCTTTGCCCATCATTCTGACACCAAATGTGCGGTGTAATGATACGGAACAACTTCCGTTTTGTATGTTGCTTTTTCCATTTAATATCTTGGCAAAATCATCGCAAATTGAATTAAAATACATGCTGGTTTCCATCGTTTCCCCCCTGGGTTACCCTATGCATACAACTTACAATAGTCCACCGGATAAGCTGTAGTTTTTAAATGTTTGCAGCCGGCATAAATGTGGGGTCAATTAAAATCATCAGTCAAATAGTTGACCACAGCCCTTGAATTACAATGGCCCTTACATGTAAAGGGCAGTTCATAAAACGAAGGGGTGCAGTACCAGCATTGGCAAGCATTGCATGTGCGGGAAGCACCTAATGTCTCAATCATAACAGGGCCTGAGGGGTTCACTCTCAGGCCGTAAGCAAAAGGTTTGAAACTACAATTCCGTGATAGGAGATACAAGCATATGTCATATGTTTTACTGATTGTTGGATTTATATTATTAATAAAAGGGGCCGATTTTTTCGTTGACGGCTCCTCTAATATCGCAAGACTGCTGCGCGTCCCGCCTATTTTAATCGGGCTGACTATTGTTGCGCTTGGAACAAGTTCTCCGGAAGCGACTGTCAGTATTATTGCGGCGTTCGGAGGGAATGCGGATGTTGCTGTAGGTAACGTTGTGGGCAGCAATATTTTTAATATCACCGTTGTAGTTGGATTGGCGGCTTTCCTTTTTCCGCTGAAAGTTCAAAGTGAAACTATCAAGAAAGAAATTCCATTTACGATGCTGGCGAGTATTGTCATGCTCGTGCTGATGAGCGATATAGCACTGCAAGGTTTCAGCAGTAATGTACTTACTCGCAGTGACGGGATTATTCTTCTGCTATTCCTATCAATTTTTATGTATTATGTAATTGAACTTGGCCTGAAAAGCCGGCAAAATGCCGTGCCTGTCTCATCCTCACAGAATATCAGCTGGGGGAAGAATATTGTCATTACTTTGTTAGGGCTGATTGCCATCATTTTTGGAGGAGATTTGGTCGTCGATAATGGCACGAAGATCGCTTATTCCCTCGGCATGAGTGAAACATTGGTCGGACTAACAATAATTGCCATTGGAACATCTTTGCCTGAACTTGTAACGTCTATTTCGGCGGCGCTGAAAAAAGAAAGTGAAATTGCTCTGGGGAATATTGTAGGGAGCAATATTTTCAATATCCTGTTTGTATTAGGAGCTTCGTCTGCCATTACGCCGATCGCGGTGAACGAAAAGGTTTTTATCGATGTGGTGATCATGATTGTGTTGACCGTGGTGCTGCTGTTGTTCTCGAGAACTGGTTTCAGGATCGGAAAGCGTGAAGGTGTAATGCTGGCAGCGGCTTACGTAATATATCTGGTGTATATCATTCTGCGTAATTAGTAAGCACTGCCTGTGTAAGCTTGCCGGCTGGAATGCCGAAGTTCCCCGGACTTATTAGTTAAGGGAGGGAATTCAATGTTTATATACTACACGCTTTTCTCTCTGTTTATATTTTTGGTTGTGATCAGTGCTGTTGTCGGCTTTTTATTTCACGAATTAAGTGACAAAATAACATCCTCCAAAATAATAAGCCTCCTGGCAGGAGCGGCTGCATCCGTAATTGCCAGCAGCCTGATAACTAAGCTTTTGCTTTCAGATATTTGGAATCTTTACGCAGCGGCTATAGCAGTAACTCTAGTGTTGTATGTCATTCTGGTCAGATCATTAAATAAACATTATAAGTAGGTTTATTTTCGAAGGCCATTTGGACAGCAGTATCAGCAATTCTTTCCGAATCGAAGAATGAATCAGATTAATAAAGAAATAACTGAAACATAAAGAATTATTTACTCTGTTTAGTAATGCGAGTTTTCCATACAAGATAGTAATAATATTTGTACCTATTTTGAGTATCTGGCCAATAATGCTTATAGTCCCTCAAAATAGAAAGGGATTATTTGAGCCGTACGTAAGTAAACGGAGACAGTTTCTAATCGGATACCGTGCCATTTACAAAAGATCTATCAGAAAAAAATAATAAAACCATTACATCGTCCCTTTATATAGAGGGGCGATTATTTTTTTGTAAGATCCGTAAACTGATTGCCGACAGTCCTTTGTGATGGTTGTGATGTTGCAGCACCCATACAATTACTTTGCTGAGCAGACTTTTATTCTTGACGTACATCAAGGTTTAAGTCCACTGGATGTTTCATACTATAGTTAAAGGTTAGATATACAGTAAATAGTCCTTGTCAAATGACGTTAGTGAAAATCTATTCCTTTCTCCGTTTTTTGGATAGGACATTGCTATCGCCAATGATTTAGATTGCACAGATAAAAGTCTGGATGATAATAATAAATTGGATGAATTACGTTTGATAGCACCCAGCTGCCTGACTAGTAATCTGAAAATTAAAATTAGATAGGTAAAAAGAACTCAGTAAAGTTCATACCCAGCAAAATACGCACATCATTCGAAGGAAAGTTTATTGGTACAGGTTAAATGCAGTAAAACATTGCCAACCCGAATAAATCTTTTATGCCTCGGCAGCGGGCAAAACATCATCCTGTTTATTAAAACAGAAAACTTCATATAGTAACTGGGTTTTCATCTGTCTGATAATAACTCATTCATTCAATTGGTTACGGTTACAATGACTTACTATACATTTTCATTAAAGACTTATCTAAAGGGGGGGACAAAATGAAAAATTCACCAACTAAACAAGTGAACAATGAAGAGACAGTGGATGAGAAGTCATTCAGGAACGCGATGTATGCTTCCATCCTATTCGTTGGAGGGGGTATCGCATTTTTTTGGCTAATATTATTCATCATTTTTTCAGTAAGACTATAGGGAGGGAATCAAATGAAGATGCATCGATATGAAAAGATCTGGCTTTTCTTGGCTGCTTCCATGCTGGTTATTGCAGTAGTGTATAGCGGAGTACAAACCTTTGCATTAGGTCAGGGACCGCCAAGTGGTGTAGGTATGATTGACCCGGAAAAAGTTGAGGAAACAGCGCCGTTTGATAATCCGGGGATTTCTAAAATCGGTGAGAATGAATATGAAGTTGTCATGATATTACGCGCATTCTCATTCGAGCCGAATGCAATTGAAATACCTGCTGGTGCAACCGTACATTTTAAAATGACTTCTACTGATGTAATGCATGGTTTTCAAGTTATTGGAACAAATTTAAACGCGATGATCATGCCTGGTCATATTCAAGAAGCGAAACAGAAATTTACGAAGCCCGGTGAGTATTTAGTAATATGTAATGAATACTGCGGCATAGGTCACCAATTAATGAGTATGACAATTACAGTTAAATAGGGAGGTGAATGAAATGGAAACAACAGAAAAGAAATTCCGTAAACTATCAGGCGGAAACAAGCTGGATTCACGTCTTACATTAACGTATTTCTCAATCGCTTTTGTCACTTTGTTTATCGGCGGACTTCTCGGTCTGCTTCAAGGACTTAACCGTGCCGGATTACTTGAACTGCCGGCAAACTTTAACTACTACCAGGTCTTAACCGCGCATGGTATTCTATTAGTTTTAGTGTTCTCCGTGTTATTTGTAATCGCTTATTTTTACTCAGTGCTTTCTCATACAATGGACGGTTTATTTCCTGTCGTTAGAAAGATGGGATGGATTGCTCTCGTTACAATGCTAATAGGGGTAGTTTTTGTAGTTACTACAGTCGTAATGGGCAAGGCATCTGTTATGTATACATTTTATCCGCCTATGAAGGCATCGCCATGGTTCTATGTCGGTTTATTCATTGTTGTTGCTGGCATATGGATGGCGGCTTTTGGCGGGTTTATTCAAATAGCCAAGTGGAGAAAGAGAAACCGCGGCGAACATATACCATTACTGGCATTCTTTGCAATGGGAGTTTTCACACTTCTCTTTTTTGGAAGTCTTGGTGTAACAGCAGAAGTGTTAATGCTTATACCTTGGGCGTTTGGCTGGACAGAAAAAATCAATGTAATGCTCAGCAGAACTTTATTTTGGAGCTTCGGCCATACATTCGTAAACATATGGTACTTAACGGCAGTTTCTTTATGGTATGTAGTTGTACCAAAAGTGATTGGCGGGAGATTATTCAGTGATACGTTAACAAGGGTAGTAGTTATACTGCTGGTTGTTTCTAACATTCCAGGCGGCTTTCACCACCAAATTGTCGACCCGGGAATGTCAGAAGGGATTAAATTGACACATGCACTGATGAGTATGGTCATCGGCTTTCCTTCCTTAATGACAGCATTTGCTATGTTCTTCGTATTCGCCCGCGTCGGCAGGAAGAAGGGCGCAAATGGGGTATTTGGCTGGATTACAAAAATGCCTTGGGGAGATGTGCGTTTCCTGGCGCCTATGATCGCGATGATTTTCTTCATCCCGGGGGGAGCAGGAGGAATTGCTCAAAATGCGAACCAGTTGAATCAAGTCGTTCATAATACGTTGTGGGTTGTAGGTCATTTTCATATAACAGTTGGCGTAACAGCTGTGTTAACCTTCTTTGGTGCAATGTATTGGCTGATACCTTATTTGTCAAAGCGGACACTTACGCCGGCAATGAATAAGTTAGGCGTTATTCAAACACTCATATGGACTCTGGGAATGCTTTTCATGGCCGGTGGTATGCATACGGTTGGTCTTCTGGGTGCGCCAAGAAGAACGTCTTATACGACATACGGTGATAGTGCTGTCGCTGCAAGCTGGGACCCATATTTACTTTTGTTGGCGGTGGGAGGAACACTGTTAACGATAGGTCTCGTGCTGATCGTCTATATTGTCTTCAATTTAATGTTCTTTGCGCCAAAAGGAGATACAGAGTTTCCTATTGCGGAAGGTGAAGATAATGCCAGTGATACACCGAAATGGACTGAACGCTGGAGTTTGTGGATCGCAATTATGCTGTTTATTGTCGCTTTCGGGTATGTAATCCCGTTGATTGACATGATAGGAAATGCACCGCCGGGATCAGCGCCATTTATTACATGGTAGGCGCTGTAAGTATCGGGCGTCTGCCGCTTATCTAATCCGGGCCATGGCGTGAAATAAAAGAAAAAGTCCCGCCATCTCAATGATTGGCGGGACTTTTTGATGTGTATAGATATGATACAGGGGAGGGGAATTACTTTACTTCCGACGGATCCGTATAACCTATTACTTCTATGCCTTTATCGATATACAATTGTGCAGTTTTATGGCTTAATTGATTATCCGTAACCATGACATCTATTTGACTGGTCGGGCATACTTTCACAAATGCCTTTTTGCCGAATTTACTGTGATCAGATACTGCAATCACTAACCTTCCGCTCTCGATCATCGCTCTTCTTACCCGGGCTTCTTCAAGATGATAGTCAGAAATCATGTCAGCAGTTATACCGCCTGCGCCAATTATCGTTTTATCCACCGTGAAGTTTTGAATTAATTGTTCAGAAATAGAGCCTGATAAACTTAATTCGTTCGGACGTAAAATCCCTCCAAGCAATATGACCCTAAATGTCGGTACGTCCACTAACTCTTCCGCTATCACCATACTATTTGTGATGATCGTTAAATTTTTCTTTTCTTTTAAATGGCGGGCAACTTCTAAAGTCGTTGTTCCCAGGTCAATCATCAGACTGTCTCCATCTTCCACAAGCTTTGCTGTCTCTTTTCCAATATGACTCTTTTCTCTAGTGTACTCTGTGTATCTCTTTGTATACGAAGGTTCCAAAGCAGGCTCTTCTTTCAGTATTGCTCCGCCGTAGATCCGCTTTAACTTGTTTTTTTGCTCTAAATATTCCAGATCTCTTCTAATGGTCTCTATGGACACCTCAAATTTTTTGCATAGCTCAGAAACTTTTACAATTTTATTTTCATGTAAAAGGTCGATAATGATTTCATATCTCTCTTGTGCTAACAATGTAGAACCTCCATTTATTTGTAGTGTGTTGGCCGCATAATTTACTGTTCATCATTTCTTGTAATGGCTGCGTATGGATGGTCGTCTTTGTGGGCAAAGAAAGACTTTCATCCGTTATGTGCATTCAGTAAAATTCCTCCATCTAATTTTATCACAATAGGATCTTGGGATTCTCAAATAGCTGCGGCAATCATTTACTTTAGATCTGACTGTAAAGCTGTAACTCTTTTCATAAATTATTGCTATCGCTGACTAATCCTCCCAGATTCTTACTCTTGAAAAAATAACAAATATAGCGGAATATACTGTGCAATTGAAGTTGTCACATTTTATTGAATTGTAACCGCTTTATACTCTTTTTAATGGAAATATATACAACATACCACATAATGCTAGCAAAAAACTACAGAAATGGTATTTGAACAGAGAAATGGTATTTGAACAGTAGATGAGGTGGAAAGAAATGAAGGCGAAACCATCAAATAAATTTTTCATGGGTATTGACCAGGGGACAACGGGTACCACCACGCTCATCTTAAATGATGACTGGGAAGTGCATTCACAAGGTTATATTGAACACACACAGTTGTACCCCCAGCCTGGATGGGTCGAGCACGATGCTTTAGAGATATGGGATAAAACAAAGATGTCCATAAACCCGGCATTGAAAAATGGGGATTTGAAAATAGATGATGTCATTTCACTAGGCATCGCGAATCAAGGGGAAACAGTAGTAGTTTGGGATAAAAAGACGGGGATACCTGTCTATAATGCGATCGTCTGGCAGGATAAAAGAACGGCGAAAGAAGCAGATGAAGTGAAAGAAACGTGGGGGGAGATAATAAAAAGCAAAACTGGTCTCTCAGTGGACTCTTACTATTCAGCACTCAAAATAAAATGGATTTTAGATCATGTGGAAGGCGCAAGAGAAAAGGCAGAAGCAGGACAATTGGCAGCTGGTACGCTGGATACATGGCTTATTTGGAAGATGACAAATAAAGAACTGCATATTACAGACCATTCGACAGCCTCAAGGACAATGCTCATGAATATCGCTGGCGGCTGCTGGGATGACGAGATTTTGGAGATACTGACTATACCCAAATCCATGATGGCGGAAATTAGGTCTTCCAGTGAGCTGTACGGCAAGACTGATCCAACAAGTTTTTTAGGCGCGAACCTTTCAATTAGCGGAAGTATTGTCGACCAGCAGGCCGCGCTCTTCGGTCAGGCATGTTTTAGCGCTGGTGACAGTAAAACGACTTACGGCACAGGATGCTTTATGTTAATGAATACGGGAGAGAAGGCAACTGAGTCAAAAAGCGGATTAATCAATACAGTTGCCTGGTCAATAGAAAATAACGTCTCATTTGCCTTAGACGGAGGCATTTACATCGCAGGCGCAGCGATTCAGTGGTTAAAAGATGGAATAGGTATTATAAAAACTGCTGAAGAAACAGATTCATTGGCACGCTCTGTTCCAGATACAGGCGGTGTGTATTTCGTGCCCGCTTTTGTGGGGTTGGCATCCCCTCATTGGGATCAATATGCCCGCGGGACGATCGTCGGTATTACAGGCGAGACCACGAGAGCACATATTGTCAGGGCGGCGTTAGAAAGCATCGCATATCAGGTGAAAGAAAATATGGATGCAATGGAAAAGGAAACAGGGATTACCATTCAATCCATGAAAGTAGACGGCGGCTTGGTTTCCAACGAATTTCTCATGCAATTTCAGGCGGATATATTGGGAATACCGATTGAGGTGCCAAAAATAACAGAAACAACGGCACTGGGAGCGGCTTATTTAGCCGCATTGGCAATCGGGGAGTTTCGTAGCGTACATGAAATCGCCTCCAAATGGAAGGTAAGTAAAACATACACACCGCAAATGACAAAAGAAAAAAGAGAATTATTAATGAGCAATTGGAGCAGAGCTGTAGAAAGATCAAGGAATTGGGCTGTAAATTGACGTTCATTAAAGCTTCCTGTGGATTTATAGTAGTTTGACTTGTACTTTTGTTGATTGTATACTAACTTACATTACTTATTACTTTGTGTGAAAGGTGTACAGATTAATGCAAAATACAATCAAAGACGTCGTGGTTATTGGTGGCGGAGTCGTTGGAACTGCCATTTTAAGAAGCCTCTCACTTTACGACTTGTCAATCTGCTTAATAGAAAAACAGCCGGATATTTGCGAAGGGGCAAGTAAAGCAAACAGCGGCATTGTTCATACAGGTTTTGATGCGCCTCCCGGTTCATTGGAGGCAGAATGTTTAAAACGGTCACGTGAATTATGGCCGGATTACGCGGAGCAATTAAAAATCCCATATATTCCTTGCGGGGCGCTCATGATTGCAACGAGCGACGAAGAAAGAATGATCATTGAAAGCACGTATATACCAAACGCAGAAAAAAACGGTGCGGAGGTAGAATGGCTGAACAGAGAAGAAGTTCTGGAAATGAATCCGGCCGTTACAGATCAAACGGTTGGTGCTCTTTCCATTCCAGGCGAGTCAATCTGCGATCCATTTACTGCAACCCGTGCATATGCGGAATTAGCTGTATTAAACGGGGCCGAATTGCTTCTCGGAAATGGTGTCCTCGATATTAAAGAATCGAATGACGGCTTTGTCATTGTGCTGGAAAACGGTCAAGAAGTTACTGCAAAATATATTGTGAACGCAACGGGGATAAAATCGGACGAGATCAGTCGGATGATTGGTGATGAAAGCTATACTTTGTCGCCGAGAAAAGGACAATTCATTTTGACAGAAGAAGAAATTCAGATTTCGCAAGTTATTTTGCCTGTTCCTACAGCTAAATCAAAGGGAACTTTGATCTCACCTGTTGTATTCGGCGGCTTCTTGCTCGGTCCGACGGCAGAAGATCAGCTGGATAAGGAAGATAATTCAACCAGCGCTGAAGGAATTGAACAAGTCTTGACCGGCTGTGCAAAGTTAATACCGGAAGCGAGAGAATATAAAAGTCTTCGTCAATTTGCGGGAGTCAGATCTGTCTGCAGCACAGGAGACTATGTAATTGAATCATCAGAGAAAAATAAGTGCTTTATTCATGCCGCCGGAATACGTTCCACAGGATTATCCGCTTCTCCAGGAATTGCTGAAGTGGTAGTAGAACGGCTTGAAAAAGCAGGACTGCAACTGCAGGAAAATAAGAACGCAAAAATCTCGGTTGACAACTTATTTGACGATTCGGAAGAAAACACGGGCGAAATTATTTGTCTTTGCAGAACTATTACGAAAAGCGAAATTACAAATGCATTACATGGTCCAGTTCCGCCGACAACGATTGACGGCGTAAAAAGAAGAACGGGCGCAACTTTGGGTGAATGCCAAGGGAACTGCTGTATCCCGCGAATAATAGATTTATTATCAGAGAATCAAACGCTTGATGAAATTCCTCTAAAAGGTCTGCAAAACTCCCGGCTTGGCGTTAAAGGAGGGACTTTGTGATGAAATATGAACATGTCATTATAGGTGCAGGTATAACAGGCATGAAAGTTATGTTGGCTGCCCAAAAGCTTGGATTGAAAAATGTGCTGCTGGTCGATCATAACCCGAAACTGGGCGGTTTCAACAGCGCAATTTATCAGGAAAAGGGCTTTGAAAAAGAACGGTCTTTAATCAGTGAATGCAATGATACTCCTTATGAAATATGGACAAACTCTACAGTAATCGGGCTGTTTGAGTCATCAGATGATAGTCCTCATGAAATCAATATTCAAACGCCGGACGGCACCAAAGATATTAAAGCCGCTTATATTTACATTTGCTCCGGCAGTTTGGCAAAACCGAGGGAAGCCCACAAAATTGGCGGAACGAGGCCAGCTGGTGTCATGACGTCTAATATGGCTGCCGGGTTATTGGACAGAGATATACTGCCTGGAAACCAAGTGGCAGTTTATGTAAACAGCAAGGAAACGCTGGCTTCGGCAGAAGTGCTGGCTGCTAAAGGGGTTGCTGTACAACAAATAAATGCCGATCAGCACTTGATTCACATGATTTACGGGAAAAACCATTTGGAAAAAATCGATATAATCCATAAGGAAAATAAAGAACTGCAGACAATAGAATGCGACAGTCTGATCTTTAGCGAGGGACTGATTCCGGCTACTTTTTATTTAAGAGGAACGGGAATTGAATTGAACGAAGACCACTTTGTTAAAACAGGCGTGGATGGTACGACCAATGTAAAAAACATACTGGCGTTCGGTACTTGTACCGTTCAGCAAGACGCCCAGGAATCCGAAATTGAAAAGAGCATCAAACAAATATTGCAATAAGTTAGGCGAGGGTAAATCATGAAGATGACAGATTCATTTACTATTTCAGCTCCCAAAGAAAATGTATGGGAAGTATTTATGGATGTAGAAAAGTTAGCCGGCTGCCTGCCTGCCTGGTTGTGAAGGGTTAGTAGCCCTCAGTGATAAAGAGTATGAAGCAGACATGGTCGTCAAAACGATGTTTATGACCATAAAGTTTAAAGCGAATGGCATTCTCAAAGATTCGGTTGAAGGCGAAGAGATGAATGTAGAAATGGTCGGTAAACCGATGAAATTGGCTGGTTTGTTTAAAACGAAAATGAATATAACGCTTGATGAAGTTGGAGATACTGAGACGAAAATCACGTATGCAATGGACTTGCAAATGACGGGCCGGCTGGCAACGCTCGGGGATGTACTGATGAAAGGTACAATCAAAAAGTCAGCCAATGAATTTGCCGAAAACGTCCAGACTTTATTTGCAGGCTGAGCAAGATCATTGATAGTTTCTATTTTACTGTCTGATTCAGTAAAATAGAAAACTGCATCCGGAGTTTTTGGAATATTTTGTTTAAAAGTTATTCTTGAATAGTTATTTTGCGTGATAGAGGAATCGGACAATAAAAAAACTGAAGGTGGATAAACATGAAAATTTTAAATTTGAGCGGTTCGCCGTATGAGATTGGTTTTAGTCATGGAGAACAAGCCAAAAGTGAAGTGGCGTCCAGTATAACTGCGTATGAAAAATTATTTTATAATAATGCAGATATCACATGGAATCAGGCAAGAGAGATGGGGAAAAAACATTTACACGCTATCGAAAAAACGAACGTCGATTTAATTGAAGAAATGGAAGGGCTTGCAAAAGGTGCTTCTGTAGATTTTGAAGACATTCTAGTATTAAATGCACGAAGTGAAATTGTATTAACGCAAAATAAAACAGACGGCTGTACAAGCTTTGCGATCATGCCCCCTAAATCAGAGTACGCATTCTTGGGCCAAACTTGGGATTGGACTTCGGCTCAATCTAAAAGTCTGATTATGACGAAGATTACTCAGCAGAACGGACCGAAAATTCACATGGTCACGGAAGCAGGAATCATTGGAAAAATCGGCTTGAATGAACACGGACTGGGCGTTTGCCTGAATGCTTTACGTTCAAACCTCAAATCAGATGAACTGCCGATCCATCTCGGTTTAAGAGAAGTGTTAAATTCGACGGACATTGAGGAAGCGAGAAATAAAGTAGTAGATGGCAAGCTGGGGTCTTCAGCGAACTTTTTAATGGCTCAGGCAAAGGGCGATGTTCATAAAGCGATAAACTTGGAGCTGTCTCCGAATAAATTTGGCGAAAAGGTCACCGAAGACTCGTATCTTTACCATACAAATCACTTCTGTTCAAAAGCTGTTATTGACGATATTGGAAGCGATAATTTAAGTACGGAAGAAAATTCGTATAGCCGAATTGACCGTATGGGGGAGTTAATAAAAAACTCTACGAAAGACAACATCACAGTGAAGGAACAAGACATAGAAGGCTGGCTGGCCGACCACGAGAATCAGCCAAACTCCATTTGTATACACAAAGTGCCTGGAACGTCAGACTTCACAGATACAATTACTGTCTTTTCGGTAATTATGAACTTAACAAATAAAAGTATGTATTTAAAAGAAGGCCAGCCTTGCCAGCCGATCGATAAACAGCGTTTTAATTTTTGATCACAAAAGTTATAAAAATAGAATTACGTAAGACAAAAGAATATATTCAAGTCCAATCAGATTGATTGACTGAGGAGGATCTCATGGAACAAGAACGCAAAAAAAAAAGCGTCTGAAATTTGCGATGCCAGATGCATATATCATTATATTCAGCATTATAATATTGGCGGCTATTGCAACCTATCTGATACCAGCGGGATCTTATGATCGGGAAACTGTAGATGATATAACAAAAGTAGTACCCAATAGTTATACTGCACAAGAGTCTAACCCTGCCAATTTATTAGATTTGTTTACATCCATTCAATTAGGAATGGTTCAAACTGCAAATATCATTTTCCTGATCTTTATTATTGGAGGAATTATAGCAGTCATTGAGTCAACAGGGGCTATTGATGCCGGTCTGAATAAATTAATAGATAAAACGAAAGGCCGGTATATCGTTTTAATAACAACAGTCAGTGCAATGTTTGGAATTTTAGCTTCTATGGGAGTTGTAGCAAACGCCGTGATCGCCTTTATTCCGATTGGTATCGGTTTGGCGCGATCCCTGAAGCTTGATGCGATAACCGGAGTTGCGATGATTTATTTGGGATATTACTCCGGTATGATTGCAGGCGTTTTTGATCCCACAATATTAGGTTTTGCACAAACAATTGCGGAATTACCGCTCTTCTCAGGAATAGTGCTTCGTGTAATTGTATTTGTAGCGTTAATTACAGTAACTATCCTTTATACAAACAATTATGCAAGAAAGATTAGAAATAATCCTGAGAAATCTATTATGGCTGGTAAACCGTTCGGTGATCATCAGCAAGTTACAGACGGAGAGGAAGATCCTGCAGAGCGTAAAGCTACAAGTTTCACTACTGTACAAAAGCTTGTAATTTTGGCATTTGTCGGATCGCTGGTCTTTTTCGTATACGGAGCCTTCACTAAGCAATGGGGGATTAATGAATTAGCGGGTATCTTCATCATGATGGGTGTAGTAGTGGCAATTATTGCACGCATTAACCCGAATAACTTTGTGAAAATCTTTATTTCGGGTGCACAATCTATTGCATACGGTGCATTGGTGGCAGGTTTGGCAAGAGGTGTTGTCATTGTAATGGAGAACGGGCATATATTGGATACCATTGTAAATATGGTTCTCGTGCCATTGGAGTCGACGACATTATTAGTAGGGGCATTGCTGCTATTTTTATTTAATATGTGCTTTAACCTTCTAGTAACAGCAGGGGATGCGCAGGCAGCTATCGTTATGCCTATTATGGTTCCTATTGTAGATATTTTAGGAATGACCAGACAAACTGGAGTTCTTACATTTAAGCTGGGAGATGGCTTTACCAACATTATTGCGCCGACTTCTGGGGTGTTAATGGCAGTGCTTGCTATCGGCGGTGTCAAGTGGACACAGTGGATCAGGTTTGCGATTCCGCTATTATTAATGTGGATTGTGGTGGGCGTTATTGCGATCACTTATGCGGTCATGACAGGGTATGGCCCATTCTAATTGAAGGAATAATGGAAGAAAGTAAAAAAGCCGGGCACTTGGACAATTTTTAGACTGACCTAGCGATATGAGACACATATAAAACACCATGATTAGGCTGCTTTGACACCATATTTTATCGGTGTCAGGTAGCCTAATTTTTCTTGGATACGTTCTTCATTATAATAATTTAAATAGGCAATTACTCGTTCAACTACAATATTATTGCGTAATGAATTAAATTTAACGTATTGAAATTCTTCAGATTTCAGACTCGAATGAAATGATTCAATCACCGCATTGTCCCAACAGTTTCCTCGACGTGACATGCTGCCGATCAGGTCGTTATCCTTGATATAGGCTTGATACGCGTATGACGTATACACACTCCCTTGATCCGAATGTATAATCACTCCTGTGGGGTGGTTTCTCGCAGCTAGTGCCGCCTTTAACGTGTCAATTACGAGTGGTGTCTGTTGATGGTCGTATAATTTGTAAGCAACAATTTCATTATTGTATAAATCCATAATGTTTGAAAGATATTTTGTCGTACTACCATACTGGATATAGGTGATGTCGGTTACCCACTTCTGATTCGGTTCACTAGCTGTGAAATTACGTTTAAGAAGATCTGGGGCAATTATGATACTTTCCCCTTGAGATTTCCACTTTCGTTTAGGCTTGATACGACACTGTAAATTATGCTTTTGCATGAGGCGTTGAACCGTATTGCGATTCAATTCTATGTTGTATTCCTGCTTTAGAAATGCTTTGATTTTTCTATGTCCATTCCGATATTTAGTGCGTTTACACAATTCTATAATAGCCTCCTCTTCCACTGAAAGAGACTTATCCGTTTCCTCCAGACGCCACCTATAGTAGGTAGCTCGTGGTACTCCTAATGCGGATAAAATGGCTGTTATTGTATACTTCTTTTTTAGTTTTTCCACAATCTGAAGAACTATTTCTTTCTCAATCTCCTTTCGATCTCCATGTACTTTTTTAGAATCTCATTCTCCATTTTTAAATGAGACATCTGTCGTTCTTTCTTGTCCGCTTCACTCGAAAGTTCTGGCCCATGACCGAAGGTATATTGTTTACCTATCGGTTGATCAAAACGATATATTTCATTTGCACGATACCATCTCATCCAGGTTTCAATCTGGGATTTATTTTTGACTCCGTGCTTCTCCATAATTTCTTTAGTTGTTAATTCCCCACTCAATTTATCTTTGACAACTGCCCATTTTACTTCGCTTGAATATACGTTTTTGCCCACGCAAAAACACCTCCGTTGTAAGTACTTTTTACAAGTGTACCACTTCGAAGGTGTTTTATATTGTCTCAAAAATTTAGGTTAGCCCATTTGTAATTGTTCCGTGCCTGGCTTTTTTTATCTGTTGTCGATATTCTCTGGATACAGATCGTGCTGAAACAGTCTTTCTTTCGCCATCTGTTCAAAAACGGTTCCAGGTTTACCGTAATTACAATACGGATCTATCGAAATTCCGCCGCGCGGGGTGAATTTAGCCCATACTTCAATATATCTGGGATCCATCAGGGCAATTAAGTCTTTCATAATAAGGTTTGCGCAATCTTCATGAAACCCCGGATGATTTCTGAAGCTGAACATATACAGTTTCAATGACTTACTTTCTACCATCTTTACATCAGGAATATAAGAAATGTACACAGCTGCAAAATCCGGCTGACCGGTAATCGGACATAGACTGGTAAACTCCGGGATATTAAATTTCACAAAATAATCATTGTCTTGGTGCTGATTTTCAAATGTCTCTAAAATATCTGGATCATATTCGTAATTATATTTTGTATCTTGATTTCCGAGTAATGTAAGATCTTTTTTATCTTGGTCCCGCATGTTGAATTCTCCTTTCGTGTACATCTGAAATGTTTGGTTCGTATAAATTTAGCTTGATTACGACTTGTCTAATTCCGCCTGCAACGAGTAACTGCATCAATACTTTCGCAATCCATTGTCCTAGTATGGCGTACGGCACCAGTTCCCACGGGACGAATTGAAGTCCAAGCGGTCCGATTCCGATGATGACAAACAAACTGGAGTCTAAAAATCCGGCTACAATACCCGAAAAGAGAACTCTTTTTACGAAAGGCAGTTTAAAACGTGTGTAAATTTCGGTATCAGCTGTTTCTGAAACGATAAAACTGAGCGTACTTGCAAAGACGACCCACAATTGATCTCCTAATAAATAACTTGAAAGAGCGGATAATAGGAGTGCGGCGCCAATCAATATGTACGTCTGAAATCTTCCGAATCTATTTTGAACCATGTCTCTCATGACAAGTGTTAATCCAATGAATAGGGTACCATAAGGAATAATGAGCGGTCCGATTTCAAATGGTGCAAATCTTGCTGTAATCACGTTGGCCAGTATAATGGACAGTAAATAAATGGTGATTCGGATCATGAGACACGGTGTCCTTGCATGTACATTTTGAACCCGTCATTCCGCAATGTGCAGGCCGGGCACTCTTTACAGCCGTCACCCATTACGCCGTTGTAGCAAGTTAACGTATTCTCCTGAATATACGCAAGCCGTCCCATTTGATCGGCCATCTCCCAAACTTCCGCTTTGTTTTTCCACATTAAAGGGGTGCTTAACGTAAAGGGGTAATCCATTGCCAAGTTTAGCGTTGTATTCAATGAACGAATAAACTCATCCCGGCAATCAGGATATCCGCTGAAATCTGTTTCACTTACACCAGTAATCACCGTGCTTGCCCCGATTGTTTTTGCATAGATCGCCGCGAAGGAAAGGAATACATGATTTCGTCCTTCTACAAACGTATTGGGCACGCTTCCTTCTTCTGCTGCAATGTCCATATCGCTCCGGGTTAAGGCATTGTCAGTTAATTGATGAAGAACATCCATTTGAATGATCTTTTGTTTAACACCTAAATCCTTTGCAATCTTTCGGGCGCATTCCACTTCCTGCTCATGTCTTTGCCCATACAAAAACGTGACGGTTTCTACTTCGTCGAATTCTTCCAATGCCCATAACAGGCACGTGGTCGAATCCTGTCCGCCACTAAATACTACAATTGCCTTATTCACTTTACATTCCTCCATAGTTTTTATTTCAGAGGGGATGGTTTCGAACCCTCTTCACTCATCCAAACGCCTGCATATGTATGACGCTTATAATCAGTGATAGTTAAAATATACATGGAAATGGCACTTTTCACAAGTCGGTGCGGAATAAGGGAATGGCAAATACATCTGCGTTCATATGTTCTTTTCACCTGTTGGAAAACGAGTCAGAGACGTGCGATCGCAGCGCTGACTCGTTTGGTGTTTTGAGGATGAATACAACATTTACTTTTTATGATTGTCTGCGTAGACTGCCATGGCATCACGCATAAATCGGGCCAATCCCTCGCCGAATTGATCAATATTTTTCGTGAAGCGCTCGTCAGCCACATACAGTTCACCTAAACCTTTAAATGCTTCTGGTGAGTAATAATTGCCAGTGCTAGAATTTAAAAAGTGGTACCATTCAGCAATACCTGTTTGTGCTTCAACAGATTCGGGCGGGATATCTGTAAGTGCCGCCAGCCTGCGAAAAATATCATTCATCTTTTCGCCTAATGCTTCATTTGTAAATGCAGTGTTTGCTTGATCGACAGCCTGATTGCTCCACCGTTTGCGGGCTTCTTCTTCGTAAGGATTATGGCTGAAGTCAAACCCCGCGAATTTCTCTTCGTTCGTCATATCAATCTCTCCATTCATGTGTTTAGTTGTTTTATCGATGGTCGCTATCATCAGATCAATGCGCTCACGCTTCTTTTGCAGCATTTCCCGATGAAGCCTGAGCGCCTCGACTCGGTCAAATGATGGCGCAGTAATGATTTCCTTGATTTCTTTCAGCGGGAAGTCCAATTCTCTGAAAAATAATATTTGCTGTAATGTCTCAAGGTTCTGATCAGAATAATAGCGGTATCCCGCCTCAGTTGTCTCATCCGGCTTCAGTAACCCGATGTCATCATAATGATGCAATGTCCGCACACTGATCCCGACTAGATCAGCAACTTCCTTTACCTTCATTTTCATCGTTTTAACCTCCTGACAACTCTTATTGTAAAGTGTGACGTAACGTGAGAGTCAATACCAATATGTCGGCTTTAGCTCAAATATTTTCAGCTGTCTTTATATGAAAGTGCTGCTGTGGTAATTTATTGATAGAATAGTTAGATAATACATGTGATAATAGGGTAAAGAAAGAATAAGAAAGCGAGGGATATAGTATGGATGTAAAATTTCCAATTGGAAAATTACAGGTGCCTGAACAAGTTACTCAGGAAGATATTCAAGGATGGCTAGGGGAAATTACAACGTATACTTCGCGGTTAAGAGAAACTGTCGATTCATTGAATGAAGAGGAATTGCGAAAAACATATCGAGAGGGAGGCTGGACAGTCCGTCAATTGGTGCATCATATTGCGGATTCCCAGTTGAATATGTATCAGCGCCTGAAGCTGGCTTTAACAGATGATAACCCGACAGCACCGGCCTTTGACCAAGACCAGTGGGCCGTGCAGCCAGATACGGAGCTTCCTGTGGAAAGCTCCATTAAAATGCTTGAAGGAATCAATGAGCGGATTGTTGCTTTAGGGAACCGTTTGACAAACGAGCAGCTGGACCGGACGTTTACTCATGCAGAGAACGGTGAAATATCAGTTGCGGCAAAGCTGGCGAAATTAGCGTGGCATGAGGAGCATCATTTGGCGCACATTACGAACGCGCTGGAGAAGTGATACTGTATATTGGAAACAGGGTTATCGGAGCCCGATAAGCCTGTTTTTCTATGTCTGCTTTTATTGTTTGTCCAGTACATTGTCAGGGTACTTCGCGGCGGTGTGATAATAAAATTGATTCACTGCATGATAAATTGCGGCCAGTTCATACAGGATCATGAACTCCTGAGAAAATGGAGCACTCGCTGCCTTATTGTCTTTCGTTGCGTTCTCATGGTCAATCCAGAACAGATCCGTAATAGTCTGTAAGTGCTGCTGTTGCTTGTCATGATTGTAACCTGCAGAATTCTTCAAGTTCTGAGCAAGCTCCGTTACAGCATGCATGATACGATCGCGTTCCGCCGTTGTCCATGAAATGTGCTGCAAAGGGATATGAAGCAACGTAGTGAGATGGTACTCCAGGTTATGTAAAAACAGCAATTGTTCTTCAGCTAGCCTAAGATCTTTTTTATTTCCTCGCACCCAAGAAAACAATGTGGATTCATCGCGCTGGAATTGAATGAGCGTTTCTGTTCTTCTGATTACTTCTGTCAGTTGTTGAATGACTGCTTTTTCCTCAGTCCGCTCCCCGTGCCCCTCATATAAGATCGTTCGGAATAGCCGGTCCAATACGGTGCCTGTCCGTTCACTCACCAGTTGAATGTTCTTCGCAATATCTTTTCTGTAGTCAGGCGGAAAAACTAACAGGTTGACGGCGGTGGATACGAGCAGTCCTGTCGTCGTTGTGCCCAATCTGATAAAAAATGCGATCAAGTAATTACTGTGGATGACTTCCACCATGGCGACAGCTGTCAATGTGGCAACCAGCAGACCCGCATGCAGTTTAAGTTTATAACAGACTAAAATCGTGGAAACGGCTGCCAGGGTATAGGTAATGGGAGAGTTCCCAAACAGTGTGATGAAAAAAACGGCAAACGCAGAACCGATTGCAGATGCCGGAAATCGAATGATTCCTTTTTTAATGGAATCACTGACAGTCGGCTCAATTGTAACAATGGCTGTGATCACCGCAAATACCGGCGGCCAATTCATCCATTCGCAAATAATGGCCGTCAAAAATATAGCTATCCCTGTCTTCACTATTCGACTGCCGTTGAAATGAAAGGATCGCATACTTTCTCAGCCCCCTATGCCTTCTGTTTCGTATATGTTCTTTAGTATGTACTGTAATATATTATATCATCAACTTCCACCGATATTTCCAGCGTGCAGCGTGCCCGAGCTTGACAGGGGTCAAGGCGCGGACTGCCGGGCGCTTGATAAACTAAAGACAGAGGTGATTATTATGAAAAAGTTCATTCTGTTCACACTCGTCTTTTTATTAACAGCGTGCAGTAACAGCCTGTCCGTTCGCACGCTGGATATTCCTTCTCCGGACCAGGAGCTTCATCAGTCGGAAGCAGGATTGTCACTTTCTATATCAAAAGATATCTATACGGACCCGACACCTGTCTTCGATGCCGAGCTGAAAAATGAAAGCGGAAAAGACTTCGGATATGGTGCGTATTACCGTATGGAGATGCTTGAAGAAGACGGCTGGCATATTATGACCCATTCGGATGCAGTATTTCTCGAAAATCCCGATTTTAAAAACTTCGGGCTGATATTAAAATCAGGAGCCGTGACGCAGCAGACATTCTCGGTTGATATGCTGGGGGTCAAATTGATACGGGGGCAATACCGTTTGGTTAAGACATTTTTAGCGCCAGCAGAACCTTTCTATGAAGTAACTCTTGCAGTGCCGTTTACTGTTGAATAGAATAGGGGCATCCAGCATTCTAGCAGTTAACGTACCGGGTGGGTGATTATAGATGATAGAAGATGCGGGAATACTAATTGTCATTGTGCTAGTGGCTTCGCTGCTGCAGTCGAGTACCGGTTTTGGTTTCTCCATTATCGGAACTCCTTTTTTATTATTGATATACCCTGTACATACAGCGGTTCAAATTAATATTATTCTTTCGATTGTTCTCTCCGCTGTAATGATCGTGAGGATCAGGAGGGAAATAGAAGGCGGATTGCTGATAAGGCTAATAAAAGGAAGTGTGCCGGGATTGGTTTTAGGAATTTTGGTTTATCTGTTTATGGATATCAGGCTGCTGAAAATGTCAGTCGGTGCACTCATTCTTATTTTAACAGCGCTTCTTATTTTCAGGTTGACGCTTGAACGAACGAAACAGAAAGATTTGATTGCTGGCGGGGTTTCGGGATTATTAACGACAAGCATCGGCGTGCCCGGCCCTCCGCTGCTGCTGTACTTTTCCGGTTCCGGAATAGATAAAACGACACTTCGCAGTACCACACTGGCGTATTATCTATTTGTTTATTCAGCCAGTCTGATGATGCAGCTGACGTTTGGCGGGACGGCTAAGGAGGCATGGATTTCCTCGCTGTGTGCACTGCCTTCTTTATTCGCAGGCGTATGGATGGGGCAAGTATTATTTAAGTGGATCAGCCAGAGAACGTTTCAAGTCATTACTTATGTAATTTTGATATGTACGGGTGTTTATTTGATAGTGACAAGCCGTTAGCGGGGCATTTCATGTCCGCGCTGCGCTCATCTGCCGGATACCGTGTACTTAACAGGCTATTTCAATATCAGTTCACCTGAAATATAGATTCTCCATGATATTTCCACTGTATTTTATTTCATTCAATCTGCTAAAATACAAAGAAAGGGAGTGGCGGCCGTGAAGATTGTGATTGCGCCTGATGCATTTAAAGGAAGTCTGCGTGCAGGAGAAGCAGTTGAGGCCATGTATCGAGGGGTGAAAAAGGTATTCCCGCATGCAGAAGTGCTGCGTTTGCCTGTAGCAGACGGCGGTGAAGGAACGCTTTCCGCTTTGATAACGACAACAGGAGGAACGAGTGAGACGGTGTCCGTGCAGGATCCGCTCGGCCGGATAATTAATGCCTCGTTCGGTGTGCTCGGTGACCAAGAGACGGCAGTCATCGAAATGGCACAGGCTTCCGGTCTGATGCTGCTGGCGGAGGATGAGCTGGATCCAATGAAAGCGTCTGCATATGGTACAGGACAATTGATTCGTCATGCGCTTGATCGGGGCTTCCGCAAGTTTATCATCGGTCTCGGCGGCAGTGCGACAAATGACGGCGGGACAGGTCTGCTCGAGGCTCTCGGTGTCCGTTTTCTGTCAGAAGGCCGGTTACTGCGGATGAATGGTGCAGCACTTTCGTCAATTGATAGCATCGATCTGTCGCAGCTGGACAGGCGCATACTTCAGGCGGATATACGGATCGCGTCCGATGTGGAGAATCCTTTTATTGGTGAGCAGGGGGCATCATTTGTGTTTGGTCCGCAAAAAGGGGCGGATGCGGATATGGTTCTGCGTTTAGATGAGGGGCTGCAGCATTTTGCTGATGAAACCGAACGGCTGACAGGGATTCGCCTGCATGATCTGCAAGGTGCAGGCGCTGCTGGCGGCTGTGCGGGTGCATTGATTGCTTATGCAGGTGCACGTTTGGAGAGCGGAATAGATGTGGTGCTAAGTGCAATTGGGTTTGTCGAATCGCTGATGTCTGCCGATTTTATTTTGACCGGAGAAGGCGCGACAGACCGGCAGACTCTGGCCGGTAAAGCACTGATGGGGATTGCGAAGGCAGCGAAAAAACATGGTGTGCCGGCAGTTGTGATTTCAGGATCTGTGGAAGAAGAGGCGCGCGAAGAGCTGCAGAAGTGGTTTACTCAACTGCATTCACTGGACGACGGATGTACGCCGTTATCAGAACTGATGGAAAACGCGTTTGGGCTATTGGAATGTAAAACAGCGGTTGTGATGCAGAGCATGTAAAAAGTAATAGGTTATTTATCTCTGATGTGCATAGGAGACAGGTTGACAGGGTATAGCATACACAAGGAGGTGGTCGGATGTTTCAAGATGCTTTGGACTGGCTGGTAGGGCCAGCGAATAATTTTATTTGGACATATGTTTTGATTGGACTATTATTACTAGCGGGTTTGTATTTTACGTTTCGTACGAAATTTGTACAGGTGCGATTATTTCGTGAAATGTTCCGTCTGATTGTAGAGAAGAAGAGCAGTAATGACGGAGTATCGCCGTTTCAGGCATTCACAATCAGTGCAGCGTCGCGTGTAGGGACCGGTAACGTGGCAGGGGTGGCCCTTGCGATCGGTATCGGCGGCCCGGGTGCTGTATTTTGGATGTGGGTGATCGCGTTAATCGGCATGGCGACGGCATACGTTGAAAGTACGCTGGCGCAAGTGTATAAAGTGAAGGACGGCGAAACATTCCGCGGAGGGCCGGCGTATTATATGGAAAAAGCGCTTGGCTGGCGGAAGCTTGGTATTGTCTTCGCTGTTTTACTGACCATGAGTTTTGGGTTCATTTTTAACTCCGTGCAATCGAACACGATCAGTCAGTCGTTTACAGATGTATTCGGCATTCCCGACTGGGGTGTCGGTATTGGCCTGATTGTTTTGACTGGGTTTATCGTCTTCGGCGGAGTAAAGCGTATTGTAAAAGTAACACAGACCATTGTCCCGGTAATGGCGACGTTTTATATTATCGTGGCATTGTTTATTGTCGTTATGAATATTACGCAGGTTCCTGCGATGATTGCATTGATTTTCCAGCATGCATTCGGTCTCAAGGAAGTCATGGGCGGCGGGATCGGTATGGCTATCATGCAAGGTGTGCGCCGCGGTCTCTTCTCCAATGAAGCGGGTATGGGTAGTGTACCGAACGCCGCAGCCACGGCGAACGTATCACATCCCGCGAAACAGGGGCTTGTACAAAGCCTGGGCGTATTCTTTGATACGATCATCATTTGTTCTGCAACTGCCTTCATCATCTTGCTTGGCGGTCTGTATGAATCAGGCGAAACAAACGGTATTCTTTTAACACAGGCATCAATGGCTGTACATGTAGGCGCTTGGGCACCATACTTCATCGCCGTAGCCATCATGTTCTTCGCATTCAGTTCCATCATCGGGAACTACTACTATGGCGAAACGAACATAGAATTCATTAAGGCAAACAAAGCATGGAAATTAGTTTATCAAATCCTGGTACTCGCAATGGTCTTCTTTGGAGCCGTTGCAAAAGTACAAATCGTATGGAACATGGCTGACCTGTTTATGGGACTAATGGCCATCATTAACCTGATCGTCATACTGTTACTCGGCAAAGTCGCCTTCAAAGTACTCGACGACTTCAGCAAACAACGAAAAGCAGGCAGAAACCCCGTATTCAAAGCCGCGAGCATCCCGGACTTAAAGGGAGCAGAATGCTGGGAAGAAACAGCTGAAGAAGCGGAAGAGCGGCTGCGACTGTGAAGTGATAAGAGGCAGATTGTAAGGAGTTAGTTTTTTAATTTTGCTTCCTGAATCAGTAATCAAGTGGAAAGATTTTAAAACATTATTTTCAAATGCTGAACGTTCACACAAACTATTTAGTCAAGAAGTAAAAAGTTTGATATACTATAAAATGCTGAATATCAAAAGTCGAATCGTAGTTCAGAAGATAGATTCTGAACTTCGGTTCGATTTTTGTTTTGCATGTTTGAACACAACATGTTAGGGTTATATAGGAAACAACATACTATATATAGTGTATAACGGTAATTAGATGAATTGGTACCCAACAAGTTTAAAAGGGAATCCGCGAAAAACGGAGCTGCCCCCGCAACTGAGGGCACGGACGACTGTCTTAGTAAATCCACTGCTTCGGCGGGAAGGAAAGATGGAAGGAAGATGTGCCAGCCAGTAGACCTGCCAATCGTCTCAGCAAAACATTCTTCGGGGTTGGAGAGTGAAAGCAAACAGCAGTGTTTTTTTGCCTGCCTAAACCTTTCTACTATCTGCCATACGTCAGCTGTCGACTCCCGATTTTATTGGGAGTCTTTTTATTTACCGCAAAACATCATCACTCAACTAAAGGGAGCGGATATAATGGCTATTATTCAAGAAACAGTCGGACTTCAGCTATTGATGGAAAATTTACAAGAGGAATTTGGAAAGAAGCAAATTGAGCCATTGATCGAAGCGAGTGAGAAATTTCAGCAGCGTCATCCCGCGAGTTCCGCTGCGGAGTGGACGAATGCGATGGTGCTCGAATCATTGAGCCGTATTGATGAAGCAAATGCGTATTGGACATTCGTTGCTGCACGTATTTATTTATTCGACGTCTATGCGAAACAAAAAACCTTGCGCGGTGCAGATGTTTATGCCGATTTTGCGAAAAATGTAGAACGATTGGTGGAGCAGGGACTTTATACGCCTGTTCTGACGGAGAAATACAGCCGGCAGGAGCTGCAGGAAATCGGCAAATTGATCGACCCTGCGCGCGATTTATTATTCACTTACATCGGTTTGAAAACATTGGTGGACCGTTATGTAACGGTGAATTTCAAAAAGCAGCCGGTCGAGCTTCCGCAAGAACGCTGGCTGATCATAGCGATGACGCTGATGCAGGATGAAACGGAAGATCGCATCCATAAAATCGGCGAAGCATACTGGGCGATGAGTAATCTGTACATGACGGTGGCTACTCCCACATTATCAAACGCAGGGAAAATGCACGGCCAGCTGTCGAGCTGCTTTATCGATACAGTCGATGATTCACTGCAAGGTATCTATAGCAGCAATACGGATATCGCGAATCTGTCGAAATTTGGCGGCGGCATCGGCGTCTATATGGGGAAAGTCCGGTCCCGCGGTGCTTCCATTCGGGGATTTGAAGGCGCGTCCAGCGGGGTGCTTCCGTGGATCAAGCAGCTGAACAACACGGCAGTAAGCGTCGATCAGCTTGGCCAGCGCCAAGGGGCAGTGGCAGTTTATCTGGACGTATGGCATCAGGATATATTCACATTCCTCGATCTGAAGCTTAATAATGGCGATGACCGTTTGCGTGCCCACGATATTTTCACAGGCGTTTGCCTGCCGGATTTATTCATGGAAAAAGTGGAGTCACGTGAAGACTGGCACCTATTTGATCCGCATGAGGTCCGTGTAAAGATGGGCTATTCATTGGAAGATTTCTATGATGAAACAAAAGGGCAGGGAACATTCCGTGAAAAGTACGAAGAGTGTGTCCGCAATGAAGACCTATCCAGAGAAACGGTTCCGGCGATTGAGATTATGAAACGAATCTTGCGCAGCCAGCTTGAAACAGGAACGCCATTCATGTTTTACCGCGATGAAGTAAATCGGATGAATCCGAATAAACATGAAGGGATTATTTATTCTAGTAATTTATGCACAGAAATATTGCAAAATATGTCAGCTAGTACACATGAATCGGTTACGCTGGAAGATGATCTGGTTGTCACGCGCACGAAGCCTGGTGATTTTGTCGTCTGTAATTTGTCATCGATTAATTTAGGAAAAGCAGTTCCAGCGGATGTATTAGAGCGCTTGATTACTATTCAAGTCCGTATGCTCGACAATGTCATCGATCAGAATAAAATTCCGGTGGTCCAGGCGCAGCGTACAAATGCGCGTTACCGCGGAATCGGTCTAGGGACATTTGGCTGGCATCATTTACTCGCATTGAAAAATATCCAATGGGAATCTGATGAGGCTGTGGAATATGCGGACAAGCTTTACGAAAATATTGCATACTTGACGATCAAAGCGTCAATGGAATTATCGAAAGAAAAAGGGGCATATCCATTGTTCGATGGGTCGGACTGGCAGACAGGCGAGTATTTCGAACAACGTGAGTATGATTCCAACAAATGGCGTGAGCTGCGAATGGACGTAGCTATTAACGGTATGCGTAACGGCTACTTAATGGCAGTCGCACCGAACAGTTCCACATCCGTCATCGCTGGCTCAACAGCGTCCATCGACCCGGTGTTTAAGCCGTTCTACCATGAGGAGAAAAAAGATTATAAATTACCGGTTATCGCACCGGATTTGGATCATAACACGTATGATGTATACCGCCGTTCTGCGTATATCGTTGATCAGCGCTGGTCCATCAAACAAAATGCCGCCCGTCAGCAACATATCGACCAGGCGATTTCATTCAACATCTATGTTCCGAACACCATCCGTGCATCTGTCATTCTGGACCTGCACTTGCAGGCGTGGAAATCGGGCATGAAAACGACATACTATATGCGTTCAACCGCAGCTGAGATCGAGGAGTGCGAGTGGTGTCATTCCTGATTGCCTACGCATCCTGGAGCGGCAATACACAGGAAGTGGCAGAGTTAATTACAGAAAATCTGGAAAGTGAAGGCATCGAAGTCGATACACATCGTATCGGCCTCGGTGTGATTCCGGATATTAGCGAATACGACGCGTTCTGCATCGGTTCTTTCACCTGGGAAAAGGGCGCAACACCGGATGAAGTCAAAGATTTCGTGGCAGACATCGGCTATAAGCCCGAGCCTGTCTACGTCTTCGGGACGGGGGACACACAGTTTGGAGGCGACGAGCTATTTTGCAAAGCTGCAGACAAACTTGCAAAATTCTACCACTCTCCCTTTGAACCATTAAAGATTGAACAAAGCCCGCGCGGCGTACAAGAACAAACAGTTATGAACTGGACGAAAGGAGTGCTCGACCATTGGCGACACTTACACGAGTAAAAGTATTGAACCCGGCAAATCCGAATAAAGCGACAGCAATATTCGGCGGGGAAGCAAGCGGCATCTTGAACTGGAATGACCTCGCGCACCCGCATTTCTATACACTGCGTCAGCGCATCCGTTCTCTTTTTTGGACAGCAAATGAAGTAGACATGACGCAGGACGTCAAACAGTTTGCAAGTCTGACTAAAGAAGAGCAATCTGCATTTCTGAAAATCATTGGTTTGCTTGCGACACTGGATGGTCCGCAAACCGTCATCGCAATGAAAATTGCAGACTTTACAACAGATCCTTCCGTCAAGTCGATTATGGCAACGATTGCCGATCAGGAAAGCGAGCATAATCACAGTTATGCATACGTGCTGTCATCGGTCACAAATCTTGACAAGCAGATGGAATCTTTTGAGATGGGCCGTACAGATGAAGTGTTAATGAAGCGTAATGAACGGATTGTAGAAGTTTACAATGAATTTGCAGAGAATCCGACGATTGAAACAGTACTAAAAGCAATGGTCTACACCACGCTGCTTGAAGGACTCTTCTTCTACAGCGGCTTCGCATTCTTCTATAATTTGGCGCGTCATCAGAAAATGGTCGGCACATCTACGATGATCTCCTATATCAATCGTGACGAACTTCAGCACGGCAAAGCAATCAGCGACATCTTCCGCGCAGCACTGGCGGAAAACCCTGAGTACAATACGGATGAATTCACGGAATGGATCTACGACCAATTCCGCCACTCCGTAGAACAAGAAGTCATCTGGAGCCGCTATGTACTTGGTGACATCGATGGTCTAGAAATGGATGAAATGGAAGGCTACGTAAAATACCGCGCCAACAAAATGCTGCGCATGCTCGGCCTGAGCGAAATCTATCCCGAGTTTACAGACAACCCAATGAAGTGGATCCGAGCGTACGTTGACAACTTCGACGACACGAAAACGGACTTCTTCGAGCAGACAAGCCGCCAGTATGTGAAAACCAGTGATTTAAATGGCTTTGATGATTTGTAATACGTAAGAGAAAGCGGAATCCGTAAAGGGTTTCGCTTTTTTGGTGTGTAGGGAGGAGAGGGGGAAGGGCGTATCCGGATTCGCTCATACTACTTTCGCAAGCGCTCATAGTCACCCCGCGTGCGCTCATCCCGCCTTCGCAACCGTTCATAGTCGCCCCGCATGCGCTCATACTACTTTCGCAAGCGCTCATAGTCACCCCGCGTGCGCTCATACTACTTTCGCACGCGCTCATAGTCGCCCCGCGTCCGCTCATATTGCCTTCGCAAGCGCTCACAGTCACCCCGTGTCCGCTCATCCCGCCTTCGCAAGCGCCCCTAGTCACCCCGCGTCCGCTCATACTGCCTTCGCACGCGCTCATAGTCACCCCGCATCCGCTCATCCCGCCTTCGCAACCGCTCATAGTCACCCCGTGTCCGCTCATCCCGCCTTCGCAAGCGCCCCTAGTCACCCCGTGTCCGCTCATCCCGCCTTCGCAACCGGTCATAGTCACCCCGTGTGCGCTCATCCTGCCTTCGCACGCGCTCATAGTCGCCCCGCGTCCGCTCATATTGCCTTCGCAAGCGCTCACAGTCACCCCGTGTGCGCTCATCCCGCCTTCGCAAGCGCCCCTAGTCACCCCGCGTCCGCTCATACTGCCTTCGCACGCGCTCATAGTCACCCCGCGTCCGCTCATCCCGCCCCCGCAAGCGCTCAATCAAAAAAACAACGCAAAAAAAGACAAGCGGACCTAAGTCCGCTCGTCTTCATAGTTATGAAATTATTTTTGTGCTTCAGCAGCTTTGTGCATTGTCTTGTTTTTTGCAAGATTTACGTGCCAAGATAGGGCTTCTTCCAGAATGTGTGGAGTCTGTCCGCCAACTTGTTCACATGCTCTGTTGTAGTAATCGCGCAGCTCTTCCTTGAAATCAGGGTGAGCACAGTTTTCAATCAACAGTTCTGCTTTTTGTCTTGGAGCCAGGCCGCGAAGATCCGCATAACCTTGTTCCGTTACAATTACGTCTACGTCGTGCTCCGTGTGGTCCACGTGAGAAGAGAAAGGTACGATTGATGACACGTCTCCGCCTTTTGCGTAAGACTTCGTAACGAAAATCGCGATGCGCGCGTTACGAGCGAAGTCACCAGATCCGCCAATACCATTCATCATGCGTGTTCCAGCAACATGTGTAGAGTTAACGTTTCCGTAGATGTCCAGTTCAAGCGCCGTGTTGAAGGAAATAACACCCAAACGACGAATTACTTCCGGGTGGTTTGAAACTTCCTGTGGACGGAATACTAGCTTATCGCGGTATTTAGCGATATCGTCCTGGAAGCTGTCCAAACGCTTTTTAGAAAGTGTTAATGAAGTCGCAGAAGCGAATTTCACAACGCCGTCATCGATCAAGTCGAAGATTGCATCCTGAAGAACTTCAGAATATACTTCGATGTCTCTGAATTCAGATGTTCTCATGCCGTCAAGAACAGCGTTTGCTACTGAACCAACACCTGATTGAAGAGGAAGAAGTGACTCGTCCATGCGACCCAATTTGATTTCGTCACGGAAGAATGTCAGCAAGTTGTTTGCAATCTCCTGTGTCTCTTCATCTGGAGGAACGATAGGGGACGGAATATCTCCCTGCTCTGTAAGAACGATACCGCGTACCTTTTCAGGATCCACTTTGATTCCAGGTGTACCGATTTTATCTGTCACGCTGAAAACAGGAATTTCTTTGCGGTCGCCCTGGTATTCAGGAATATAGATATCATGCAAACCTTCAAATTCAACAGGAGCATTCACATTCAATTCGATGATAACATTCTTCGCTTCCTGAACAAAAATAGGGGAGTTACCAACAGAACCAGTCGGAATAATCTGACCATCTTCTGTAATTGCAGCTGCTTCGATAATTGCATAGTCAACAGGGCCGATTACGCCTTGACGAATCCATTCAGCTGTATGAGAAAGATGCTGATCGATATAGAATGACTCACCATTGTTGATTTTACCGCGCATTGTCGGGTTACCCTGATAAGGAACGCGTAAATTAATTACGTCTGCTTCAGCCATCAGCTGGTCAACGTTTGGCCCCATGGAAGCACCGGTGAAAACGTTTACTTTGAAGTCTTCTTTTTTACCTCTTTCAGCCAATGCCAATGGAACCGCTTTCGCGTCCCCGGACAAAGTAAAGCCGCTCAGACCCAATGACATTCCATCCTCGATCCAAGAAGCTGCTTCTTCTGCTGTTACAATTTTGTCTTTTAGTGCTTCACAACGAAGTACTTTATTTAGTTCGTTTGCCACGGTATTATCCACCTTACCTTTCATTTTGTATATAATTCTATCAGTTATCTGAATAAAATCAACATAATATTAAGAGAACTATACTTAATTTCCCACTCTATGAATAATTACACTAAAATCAAATGGCAAGCGGGTAAAATAACAGAGTTGTTGTGAACGCCGGCAGTAAGCGTTTCCCCTTAAATTCAAATATACAAAGGGTGTTCTGTGGGCGAGAATAGGGAAAACCCTTATGGAAAGACCTGTTAAAACACGTATAATTATCAAATATAAAGATAATAAATTGTAATTAGTTGAAACGTCCTGTGATACAAAAATGAAAATAGGGAATTCCCTTAGTTTATATTCAGATTAATCAGTTTGTTTTAGGGTACTGTGAGTAATAGGTTTGTTTCATTTACTGCTACATTCTGAGAAGGAGTGGAAATGTTCGATGAAAAAGAGATTCGGATTGAATTATTTTAAACCTGTCGAGAGTTATTCCGGAAGCTGGTCGGTGCTGGAAGAAAAGAGCCGTGATTGGGAAAATATGTACCGTCAGCGCTGGTCACATGACAAAGTGGTGCGTACTACACACGGCGTAAACTGTACAGGTTCCTGCAGCTGGAAAGTATTCGTCAAGAACGGCATCATCACGTGGGAAAATCAGCAAATAGATTATCCTTCCTGCGGTCCGGATATGCCTGAATTTGAACCCAGAGGCTGCCCCCGCGGAGCTTCATTTTCCTGGTATGAATACAGTCCTTTGCGCGTGAAGTATCCTTATATAAGAGGGAAGCTGTGGCGCATGTGGAACGAAGCTTTGCAGGAAAAGAAAGATCCCGTGGAAGCTTGGACATCCATCGTCGAAGATCCAGAGAAAACTAAAGAATATAAAAGTGCGCGCGGTAAAGGCGGCCACGTTCGGATTCATTGGCGTGATGCAACGATGCTGATCGCGGCGCAGCTCATCTACACGGTACAAAAATACGGTCCGGATCGCGTAGCGGGATTCACGCCGATTCCTGCGATGTCGATGGTCAGTTACGCGTCAGGTGCACGTTTCATTTCATTGCTTGGCGGCGAAATGCTCAGCTTCTACGACTGGTATGCGGACCTTCCGCCTTCCTCTCCGCAAATCTGGGGTGAGCAGACCGATGTTCCGGAATCAAGTGACTGGTTCAATGCCGGTTATATCATTATGTGGGGCTCCAACGTGCCGCTTACCCGGACGCCAGATGCACACTTCATGACAGAAGTCCGCTATAAAGGAACGAAAGTCGTTTCGGTGGCACCGGATTATGCAGAAAGTGTTACACATGCGGATGACTGGATCGCGGCAAACCCCGGAACGGATGCCGCTGTAGCACAGGCGATGACACATGTTATATTGGATGAATTTTATCAGAAACGTAAAGAGCCGACATTTTTAAATTATGCGAAACAATATACGGACATGCCGTTTCTGATTTTATTGGATCCGCATGAAGATTCATATAAAGCGGGACGGTTCCTTCGTGCCAGCGATTTAGGGCAGCAGGATGCACACGCCGAGTGGAAACCTATGCTGTTTGATGAAGCGGCAGGCAAAGTGATTGTTCCGAACGGCACGATGGGACAGCGCTGGGAAGATGACGTTAAATGGAATTTGCAGCTTGAAAATGAAGACGGCACTTTTGTAGAGCCGGCATTGTCCATTGAAAAGCAGGCGGACAGCTGGGAAGAAATTCATTTCCCTTACTTTGATAACCGGGGCAACGGCACATTCAAGCGGCCAATTCCTGTAATGAAATTACAGCTTGCAGACGGCACAGAGCGTCTGGTCGCGACAACATATGATGTCATGCTGAGCCAATACGGCGTCAACCGCATTGACAGTGAATTGGAAGCGACAGGATATGATGATGTAACTTCTATATATACTCCAGCCTGGCAGGAGGCTATCACTAATGTGAAGCCTGAACTAGTTACGCAGATTGCGATGGAGTTTGCGCAGAATGCGATTGATACCGGCGGACGTTCGATGATCATCATGGGAGCGGGCATCAATCACTGGTTCAACAGTGATACGATTTACCGCGCGATATTGAATCTTGTCACGCTGACAGCTTCGCAAGGCGTCAACGGCGGAGGCTGGGCGCATTATGTCGGACAGGAGAAATGCCGTCCGATTGAAGGATGGAGCACCATTGCATTCGCAAAAGACTGGCAAGGGCCGCCGCGTCTGCAAAACGCGACGTCATTCTTCTACTTCGCTACGGATCAGTGGAAATACGAGGAAGCGGGTGCCGATACACTTATGTCGCCGCTCGGAGGAAAAGCCAGATATCAGCATCCTGCTGACTATAACGTACTCGCAGCACGATTGGGCTGGCTGCCGTCTTATCCGCAGTTTAATAAAAATAGCCTGCAGCTTGTCGAAGAAGCCGCAAAACTTGGCAAGACAGAACCGAAGGAAGTGGTCTCGCACGTTGTTGACCAGCTGAAATCGGGAGAACTGCAATTTGCAGCGGAAGATCCGGATGCACCAGAAAACTTCCCGCGTTCCCTGTTCGTCTGGCGCTCGAATTTAATTTCGAGTTCGGCAAAAGGGCAGGAATATTTCATGAAGCATTTGCTAGGGGCGTCAGACGGCCTGCTGGCTACGCCGAATGAAGATATGAAACCAGAAGAAATGGTCTGGCGCGACGAAGTGGAAGGTAAACTGGATTTACTGGTGGCGCTTGATTTCCGTATGACAGCAACGCCGCTCTACGCAGATATCGTTCTGCCGGCTGCTACATGGTATGAGAAAGTGGATCTGTCTTCTACGGACATGCATCCATTCGTCCACCCGTTCAATCCGGCAGTCAATCCGCTGTGGGAATCAAGATCAGACTGGGATATTTACCGCACAATTGCGCAGACGTTCTCAGAATTGGCGAAGATCCATTTGCCGGGCGTCTACAAAGACTTGGTCACGTCGCCGTTAGCACATGACTCCATTCAGGAAATTGCGCAGCCGTTTGGTGAAGTGCATGACTGGAGTAAAGGGGAAATTGAGGCGGTACCGGGCAAAACAATGCCAGGCATGACGATTGTAGAACGGGATTACACTCAAATTTATGACAAATATATTACGCTCGGACCTTTATTGTCCACAGGCAAGACAGGGGCGCACGGCGTCAGCTTCTCTGTAGCGGAAGAATACGAACTGATGAAAGGCATCAACGGCGTCTATGATGACGATACCGTAAAGAGCGGCTTGCCGAAGCTGTATACGGCGAAGCACGCAGCGGAAGCGATGCTGACATTGTCCTCCGCAACGAACGGCCGTGTATCGCAACGTGCATTTGAAGCGGCGGAGCATGATACGGGTGTAGAGCTGAAAGATATTTCAGCAGACCGCGCAGCGGAGCGCTTCACATTCGCCAATATTACCGCGCAGCCGCGTGAAGTGATTCCGACGCCAGTATTCAGCGGTTCCAATAAACTTGGACGGCGCTACTCACCGTTTACAACGAATATTGAGCGTCTGGTGCCTTTCCGGACACTGACCGGCAGACAGCATTTCTACGTCGATCATGAACTGTTCCTTGGATTTGGAGAAGCATTGCCGATCTATAAACCGACCTTGCCGCCATTTGTCTTCGCGGACCGCGATGATGAAGTCAAAGGCGGACAGGATGCCCTCGTCCTGCGCTATCTAACACCGCACGGCAAGTGGAACATCCACTCGACTTACCAGGATAATCAGCACATGCTGACATTGTTCCGCGGCGGCCCGACGGTCTGGCTGTCCAATCTCGATGCAGAAGAGCATGGAATCGAAGACAATGCATGGCTTGAAGTATATAACCGGAACGGCGTCGTCAACGCACGTGCCGTCGTCAGTCACAGAATGCCAAAAGGTACGATGTTCATGTACCACGCACAAGACAAACACATTCAGATGCCGGGCTCGGAAATTACCGAGCAGCGCGGAGGAAGCCATAATGCACCGACGCGTATCCACATGAAGCCGACTCAAATGGTAGGCGGCTATGCACAGCTCAGCTATGGATTCAACTACTACGGGCCGATTGGTAACCAGCGTGATGTCTACGTCGCAGTCCGTAAGATGAAGGAGGTCAACTGGCTTGAAAATTAAAGCACAAGTTGCAATGGTGATGAATTTAGACAAGTGTATCGGGTGTCATACGTGCAGTGTGACGTGTAAAACGACATGGACGAACCGTGAAGGTGCCGAGTACATGTGGTTCAATAACGTAGAAACAAAACCGGGAATCGGCTATCCGAAACGATGGGAAGACCAGGAGCTCTATAAAGGCGGCTGGCAGTTGCGAAAAGGCAAGCTGGAGCTGAAATCAGGCACGAAGCTGTCGAAAATCGCGCTTGGAAAAATCTTCTACAACCCGGATATGCCGGAAATGAAAGATTACTATGAGCCGTGGACATATGATTACGAGAAGCTGACGTCAGCGCCGGATCAGAAACATACGCCGGTAGCTCGCGCAAAGTCTGTTGTGACAGGCGAATATATGGATCCTGAATGGGGTCCGAACTGGGAAGATCAGCTGGCGGGCGCGCATATCACAGGACCGACTGACCCGAATATTGAGAAAATCGAAGAAGAAATCAAATTCAACTTCGAGCAGGCATTCATGATGTATTTGCCAAGACTATGTGAACACTGTCTGAATCCGAGCTGTGTGGCATCTTGTCCTTCAGGTGCCATCTACAAGCGTGACGAAGACGGAATCGTTCTGGTCGACCAGGAAGCATGCCGGGGCTGGCGTTATTGCATGACCGGCTGTCCGTATAAGAAAGTCTACTTTAACTGGAAAACAAATAAAGCAGAGAAATGTACATTCTGTTTCCCGCGTGTGGAATCGGGATTGCCGACAGTATGTTCTGAAACATGTACAGGCCGGATCCGTTATCTGGGTGTTCTGCTCTATGACGCAGACCGCGTGCAGGAAGCGGCTTCCACGCCGGACCCGAAAGATCTTTACCAGGCACAATGCGATTTGTTCCTAGACCCGAATGACCCGGAAGTGATCGCACAGGCGATCAAAGACGGCATTTCGGAAGACTGGATTGACGCAGCGCAGAACTCGCCGGTGTATAAATTGGCGATAGAGTACAAGCTTGCATTCCCGCTGCACCCGGAATACCGTACACTGCCGATGGTATGGTACGTGCCGCCGCTCAGTCCGATCATGAACTACTTTGAAGGTAAAGACTCCATCAAAAATCCGGACATGATTTTCCCGGCTATCGAAGAAATGCGCATTCCGCTTCAGTACTTGGCGAATATGCTGACGGCTGGAGATGTGGATACAGTGAAAGGAGGCCTGCAGCGTATGGCGATGATGCGTTCATACATGCGTGCAGTTTCTTCCGGCAAGGATTTCGATGAAACAAAACTGGAGCGCGTTGGACTGACTGCGCAACAGACAAAACAGATGTACCGCCTGCTTGCGATTGCGAAATACGAGGACCGATTCGTCATTCCGACATCGCATAAAGAAAGTCAGATGAACGTCTACCGTTCCCAAGGTTCCGCGGGGTATGACGGCATGGGCACGTATGGCGAACAAGCGCCGGCTTCCAATCCGTATTCATTCTCTGTGATGGGCTCAGATGGAGGCTGTGACGGCTGCGGCCCAGCGTCGCCAGGAGCGCCGGTGAAAACAGGGAAGGAAATCTACCAGGAGAACTTCTATGGGGGGATCTGGCGTGATTAATCTTGATTTGCTATATGAAAAGAAACAGATCTTCGGCTTTTTCTCCCAACAGCTGAACTATCCGGAGAAGCTGACGTTCCATCCAGATATGTGGAATGAATTCGTGCCAGATAATGCTGCAGCTTATGATGAGCTGCAGCTGTACTGGGAAACGATGCAGACGTACAGTTTAGATGAAATACAGGAGATGTACACGTACACCTTTGATTTCCAAAAAGATGCCACGCTGTTTATGACATACGTAAAATTCGAGGACTCGAAAGAACGCGGTCAGACGCTGGCACAGTTGAAAGTGCTGTACGAAATGTTCGGGCTTGAAATGCCGGACGAAGAACTATCCGACTTGCTTCCATTAATGTGTGAATTTATTTATGCAGCGGAATGGAAGGGAGATCCGAGAGCACAGCATAGCTTTTCTATGCTGCTCGCGGTAATCGAGGACGGTACATACTTTTTAATGAAAGCTTTGGAGAAGTATGAAAGTCCGTGGGTTCATTTAATCCGTGCACTGCGTGAAACATGTAAATCATGTATTCAACGGGAGGTTTCCGCTAATGACTAGTCAATTTTTGTGGGTCATTTTTCCTTATGTCTGTATCGCAATATTCATTGTAGGGCATATTTTCCGTTACCGTAACGATCAGTTCGGCTGGACGGCAAAATCGAGTGAATTCATTGAAAAGAAGCAATTGATGATCGGCAGTCTGCTGTTCCATATCGGAATCTTTCCCGTCATTTTAGGTCATGTGGCAGGGCTGGGAATTCCGAAAGAATGGACGCGGGCAATGGGGATCAGCGACCATATGTACCATATTGGTGCGGTGTGGGGCGGCGGTTTTTTCGGCGTCGTGACACTGGCGGGGATGATTATTCTGACATCCCGCCGTTTTACGAAAGCAAATGTACGGAAATTGTCTTCCCGTTCTGATTTAATCGTCAATTCGTTTTTGCTGTTTATCGTCTTCATTGGTGTCTACAGCTCGCTGATCACGAACACGATGACACCTGGCTTTGATTACCGTGACACGATTTCAGTATGGTTCCGCTCCCTATTAATTTTCAGGCCGGAAGCAGCGTATATGGCATCTGTTCCCATTGCGTTCAAACTTCATGTGTTAGCAGGGTTTCTGATTTTTGCAATGTGGCCATTTACGCGTTTGGTTCACGTTTGGAGTGTGCCGTTGAATTATGTAGGCAGAAGTTATATTCTATATAGAAAACATCAGCCGACCAAGCAGACACCCCGATAAGCGAATGATGAATATTAGGAGATTAGGTCTATGACTGGACAACAGAGTTTTAATTTTCAACTGGCGATCGATGAACTGAAAGACACGTTACACGCGGATTTCATTGGATTAGCGCTTGTGGATTTGAAAAAACACCACTATGAATTGAAATGGCGGTACGTGGCGGGGAATATCAGTTTGCGCTACCGCCGGATTGTACTTCAGTCAGGCAAAGGGGTGGCGGGAATCGTCTTCAAGACGGGCAAGCCGATGGTAAACGAAAACGTAGAGAACTGTGTGAATGCAGGAGATCTGTATAATTACCCAATCATCGTATTCGAGAAGCTCAAAAGTTTTGGTGCGATTCCCCTGTTTCAAGATGATCATGTGCAAGGCGTGATCATGATCGGTTACCGTGAAGTGGACCGGTTGACGCCCGCCATATTTGAGCAGTTTAAGCAAACCGTCGGACCTCAATTCGGATCGTTTCACTTGAAGGAGCGATTAAAAGATGACGTTATTGAACAATGACCAGCTGACGAATCTTTTGCATACATTATACGACCGCACGACGGAGCCTATGTTCTTTTTTGGTGCGGCGGGTGAAATTATTTCAATGAACACAGCAGCACAACAAATTATTGAGCCAGCACTCTATGAAAAGATGCTGCAAGGTGAGAAGGACGCTATTTGTCTGACGTGCCGCGGCTATACGAGTGAAGAAGAGCAAATGACATGTGTGGCGTGTTTCATGGAAAAACCGGAAAAAACGTTATCTTCATTTCAATTGTATCTGGAAACGAAAGATTTTGGCATACAGCCATACAGTGCGACGTACCAGTTTCTTGATGAAGAGCAAAAGATATCCGTGCTGATGCTGCGCAATCTGACGAAGCAAACACAGACATCGGAAATGCTTCACCAAAAACTGAGGATGCAGCAAGTGATTTTGGCGCAAGAAAATGAGCGCAAACGAATATCAAGAGAATTGCATGACAGTGTAGCGCAGGAAATGCTCAGTTCACTTGTAGATTTACGGGTCCTGAAGTATATGGGAATGAACGAAAAAGCGCTGGAGAAATTACGTCAGACAGAAGGTTCCCTGATGCGCCTGCTCGATGAAATCCGCCACCTGTCCGTTGAATTACGGCCGGCAGTGCTGGACGATTTCGGTTTGGAAGCGGCGTTCCGGACGCATATCAAAGGACTTGAGAAAAATTACGGCCTCTACGTTCATTTTGACTCGGAACTGGGAGATCAGCGCTATGACGGTGCAATAGAAACGGTTGCGTACCGTATTGGGCAGGAAGCGATTTTAAACGCCATGAAGTATGCCCATGTAGAAGATGTGTTTTTGACATTGAAAGAGACGGACGGCCATCTGCAAATTCAAATTTCCGATGAAGGCACGGGTTTTGACGTCAACGACTTCACGCCCCAGGGAACGGGTCTCGGTCTTTATGGCATGAAAGAGCGTGTGGAACTGGTGGGGGGAAGTTTGACAATCGTCTCCAGTCAGCAGGGAGGCACGACTGTCCAGGCTGATATTCCACTAAAAAAGGAGAGAGCAACGAGTGAAAATCATAATAGCTGATGATCATGCAGTCGTCCGCACGGGATTCATGCACATTTTGAATTTCCAGGATGATATGGAAGTCGTAGCAACGGCGGCAGACGGATTGGAAGCATATGAGCTGGTTGCCAAACACAGACCGGATATCATTTTACTGGATTTGAGCATGCCTCCCGGACAAAGCGGACTGATTGCGACCGGCAAAATTCATGAAGACTTTCCGGAAACGAAGATTGTTATTTTGACGATGTACGATGATGAAGAGTATATGTTCCATGTATTGAGAAACGGGGCATCCGGTTATATTTTGAAAAACGCGCCCGACGAGGAACTGCTGAATGCGCTTCGGGAAGTGTACGACGGCGGGACGTATGTCCATCCGTCGATGGCAACTTCGCTCGTGCGGGAGTTTGTGAAAAAAGGGCCGAAACAGACTGATGAAGATGATCCGTTCAAGATTTTATCCAAACGGGAAATCGAGATACTGCCATTGGTCGCGAAAGGTTACGGCAACAAGGAAATTGCGGAAATGCTTTACATTTCGGTCAAGACTGTAGAAGCGCATAAAGCGAAGATGATGGATAAGCTGCAGTTAAAGAGCCGTCCGGAACTGGTCGAGTATGCGCTGCGCAAGAAGTTTTTGAATTTCTGATTGAAGAGGTGAAGGTTGATGGTCAATCCGGGTTTTACGTATAGCCTGCCTGCGTTGCGCGTGCTGGAAAATGAACATCGTTTCCTGACGCATGAAATGAGTCAGTGGCATGCGATTGTACTGGACTTTGAGAACGGACGGTATAACCGTGAAGAAGGACTTAAAGCGCTCCAGCAATTGCGCAAGCTGATTGTTGAATTCATCGAGCCGTTGAAAAATCATACGGAAAAGGAAGAAGAATTCCTGTTTCCGATGCTGGCGAAGTATGTGGGCAATGATCAAGGACCAGTTCAGGCGGTGCAGGAAGAACACGACGAAATCGATGCATATATCGGACACTTTCTTCATCACACAAGAGGAGATTTATCGGCATTTACGCTCGAGATGATGCAAGACGTGGTGAAAGACGCAGGAGAAGCGTTTGAAGTGATCATGATTCACTTTGTGAAAGAAGAAAACGTTATTTTCCCGATGGTCATGTCAGTTTTGCGGGCGAAAGAGCAGGATGAATTATTCGATCAACTGTATACATCGATAGTACCAGAATCATAATCAGCAATTAGTAAAGAAATAAGAGTAGTTGGGTTGTTCAGTAACTAACTTCAGATTGGATGGATTCCTATGACACAAAAGATCCAGTTGCCGCTGCAAACGGCAAATCTAGTTGTCGGTTTCATGGTATGGGTGCTTATCTCTTCTTTACTGCCTTTTATCAGTGAAGATATTAGCATACCGCCTGAACGCGTGGCCATCATTACAGCAATCCCTGTAGTACTCGGTTCGATTCTGCGGATTCCGCTTGGCTATTATGCCAATGTGTATGGCGCGCGTGTAATGTTTTTTATCAGTTTCATCGTACTGCTGTTTCCTGTTTACTACATAAGTGAAACATCGACAGTGACAGGTTTATTGATCGGCGGTACGTTACTTGGGGTGGGCGGTGCGATTTTCTCTGTCGGTGTTACGTCATTGCCGAAATATTACCCTAAAGAAAAGCACGGACTCGTCAACGGTATTTACGGAATGGGGAACATCGGGACGGCTATCACGACATTTTCTGCACCGGTGCTGGCAATGAAATTCGGCTGGTCGATGACTGTTAAAATGTATTTAGTGTTACTGCTTGTGTTCATTGCGCTAAACTTCTTCTTCGGTGACCGCAAGGAAGTAAAAGTGAAGGCGCCGATAGTGGATCAGATTAAAGGTGTCTATAAGAATGAGAAACTTTGGTTTTTCTCATTGTTCTATTTCATCACATTTGGTTCATTCGTGGCATTCACCGTTTTCCTGCCGAATTTCCTCGTCAACTATTTTGGCCTGGAGAAGGTCGACGCGGGGCTCCGGACAGCGGGCTTTATCGTCGTCGCGACGCTATTGCGGCCGGTAGGCGGCTGGCTCGGTGACAAATTCCAGCCGTTATTTTTATTAATGGGCTGTTTCGCTGGCTTGACTGCCGCGTCGATTGTCCTGGCATTTTCGCCGGACATCGCGATTTATACAGTCGGCAGTATCATGATCGCTGCAGCTGCAGGTATTGGAAACGGGGTTATCTTTAAATTAGTGCCGCTTTATTTCAGTAAACAAGCGGGTACGGTGAACGGGATTGTTTCGATGATGGGTGGTCTGGGCGGATTTTTCCCTCCTTTATTGCTCGCAACGATTTTCTCGATGACCGGATCCTATTCGATTGGTTTTATGGCGTTTTCACAAGTATCGCTCGTCAGCCTGGTACTGACGGTCTGGCTCTATTATATGGATCGTGCGAGCCTGTCGAAAGAAGTTTTTGACTCTACCGGACAGGGTATTCTTGTAACTGACCGAAACGGGAAGATCGTTTCAGTCAATCCGGCATTCACAAAGCTGACAGGATACAGCGAAGAAGAAGTGCTTGGCAAAAGTCCGAATATCCTCAGCTCCGGCAGGCATGATCGTGCGTACTATGATACGATGTGGAGCGCGATTGAAGAGCAGGGCATGTGGCAAGGTGAGATTTGGAATAAGAAGAAAAGCGGCGAAGAGTATTTGGAGTTCCTTTCCATCAGTGCCGTAACAGACGGGACGGGCGACGTCGTTCGCTACGTTGGTTCATTCAGCGATATCAGTCCCGAATCAAACGAAGGCAATCGGTCGTAACCGGTTGCCTCGCTTCTTGTCGAATGAAAGGAAGTAGATCAAGTGGAAAATCGATACTCAAGGCAGACATTATTTCAGCCGATCGGCACGCCGGGGCAGCGGCAGTTAGCAGATTCGCATGCGGTCATCATCGGCTGCGGCGCGCTCGGTTCGGCAATCTCTGAAACACTTGTGCGTGCAGGGATCGGCAAAGTGACACTCGCTGACCGCGATTATGTAGAAGCATCCAATCTGCAGCGTCAGCAATTATTTATTGAGACAGACGCGATAAACAGCGTGCCAAAAGTGGTGGCGGCAGAGCGCCGGCTGCGTGAAATCCGGGAAGACGTGGAAATCGTCACGGTCCTCGATCACGTGGATGGTCCGCTGCTCGAAGACATCGCATTGGGCGCAGACATTTTGCTTGATGCAACAGATAACTTCGAAACACGTTTGCTGATCAATGATGTTGCTTGGAAACTGAATATTCCCTGGGTCTACGGCGCTGTCGTCAGCAGTTCGGGCAGCGTCTTTCCTTTCATTCCTGGCAGGACGCCTTGTTTCCGCTGTTTATTGCCGGTCATGCCGGCGGTCAATGAAACTTGTGATACAGTTGGGGTGATTGCGCCCGCTGTACAGATTTCGGCTGCACATCAAAGTGCGGAAGCAATGAAATGGCTGACAGGGAACGAGCCGGCCATGCGCACTAAACTTCTGCATTTTGATGTGTGGAATAATACATCCGTCGAAGCAGGAATCAGCCGTTTGAAAAATCCGCAATGTGAGACATGCGGCGAGCATCCGGTATATCCTGCCTTGCATCAGTCATCGGGCACGCAGTATGCAGTGTTGTGCGGACGTGATACCGTGCAAATCATTCCGGACGCCGGACGTGAATTGACTGTGGCGCACGGTGTGAAAGTCGCGGAACAATTGGGATCGAAATACCGGCAGACACCGTTTTTCGTGGAGTTTCATGCAGAAAACTACCGCTGTATTTTATTCGGTAACGGCCGGCTGCTGATCCACGGATTGAAAGATATGCGTGAAGGACGGAAAATCTATCATTCATTATTCGGTTAGGGGGATGGAACATGGAAGAAGCTCATTTGCCGCAAAAAGCGCGCAGGAAGTCTATAGCGGTTGCGGTGCTGACAATCAGTGATACGCGGACGAAGGCAGACGATAAGAGCGGCAAAATTATCCGGGAGAAGCTGCTTGATGCAGGACATGAAGTAAAGGACTATGAGATCTGTGCGGATGAGGGCGGGCATATCGAAGAGCAGCTTTCGAAATGGCTGTCAGATTCATCGGTTGATGCAATGATCTTCACAGGCGGAACAGGAATCGGTGCGCGCGATATTACCGTTGAAACGGTGACGCCACATTTCACGAAGCCGCTTGACGGTTTTGGCGAGTTGTTCCGGTTTTTAAGCTATACCGAAGATGTAGGGTCAAAAGCATTACTCAGCCGTGCCGCTGCAGGCGCAATCGGCTTGCAGGCAGTGTTTTTGCTGCCGGGATCGTCAAAAGCCGTGACGCTTGCGATGGACAAACTGATCGTGCCCGAACTGCCGCATATTGTGCATGAGCTGCGGAAGCATCTGGAGCCGTGATGCGCGGTGACGGGGGCGCGATTCTTCTGAGATATTGTGCGGTCCACAGGCAAAATAGTGCGATTCTCCAACGACATCGCGCAACACCCCGGCTCACAACTACAAGCGCGCGGCATTCAGTCCGTGCGCTGATAATCTCCGTTTTTACCGCCTGACTTATGCTGCAGCATGGTCGGTCCGATGACCATATCTTTGCCGGCTGCTTTGCACATATCATAGATTGTCAGTGCGGCTGCAGAGGCGGCGGTCAGTGCTTCCATTTCGACACCGGTGACACCTTTTGTTTTGACTTCGGCTTGGATGTGCACTTCGTAATGCGAAGATTCCTCGTCAATTTTCCAGTCAAATCGAACGTCGACGCCTGTGAGCGGCAATGGATGGCACATCGGAATGATAGTGGACGTGTTTTTTGCGGCCATAATGGCGGCGACTTGCGCAACTGCAAAGACGTCTCCTTTTTTATTCGTGCCTTGGGTGATTTGTTCGTGAATCGATTGATTGACGATAATCGACGACGTCGCAATTGCGGTGCGGAGAGTTGTTTCTTTTTCGGACACGTCAACCATTTTGGCGCGGCCCTGTTCGTTAAAGTGTGTAAATTTGGACATGTTGATCATCCTTTCGTTTCATTTCATTGTACTCGTTCGTATAGAAAAAGAAAGTAGGAGATATACGTGGTAGAAATTCGTAAACCGATTCAAGTGGCAGAAGCCGTAGAACGTGTTATGAAAAATGTACATAGGCTGGAGACAGAAATCCTGCCGTTAGAAGATACCTATGGGCGGGTGCTGGCGGAGCCGATCGTGGCGAAGCATGATGTGCCGCCTTTTGACCGCTCGCCGTATGATGGTTTTGCGATCCAAGCAGCGGATTCTGCGGGTGCCTCGGGTGACGAACGGAAGGCATTCCGGGTGATTGGAGAAATCGGGGCCGGGCATGTGGCGGATCGTCCCATTGAAAAGGGAGAGTCATTCCGGATTATGACGGGCGCACTGATTCCTGAACAGGCAGATGCGGTCGTTATGCTTGAACAAACCATAGAAAACGATGATGGATTTACATTGCGCAAACCGTTTGAAGCAGGCGAGAATATATCGCGCCGGGGTGAAGATGCGAAACAAGGTGAAACGCTGATTGAAGCAGGAACAGTTATTCATCCGGGGACGATTGCTTTGCTTGCGACGTTCGGTTATGCAGAAGTGCGTGTTGCTAAACGCCCTGTTGCCGGTGTGCTGTCAACAGGCACGGAATTGCTGGATGTCTCAGATGAACTGGAGCCGGGCAAAATCCGGAACTCTAATGGGCCGATGATTCGTGCACAGCTGACGCGGATGGGCATCGGGTATCGATCATACGGCATGATGGAAGATGATTTGGACGCATGCACTGACATGGTAAAGAAAGCGCTTCAGGAGACCGATCTGCTCATTACAACAGGCGGTGTGTCGGTCGGTGATTACGACTATCTGCCGGTGATCTATGAACGTCTCGGTGCGGAAGTGGTATTCAATAAAGTGGCGATGCGTCCGGGCAGTGTGACGACGGTTGCGGTTCTTGGGGACAAATTATTATTTGGTCTGTCGGGTAATCCGTCTGCGTGCTTTACAGGGTTCGAGTTGTTCGCGCGTCCTGCCATTCTTGCGATGATGGGCTGCACCGCTCCTTATATGCCGAAGATTCAGGCCGTGCTTGGCGAAGATTTCAAGAAAGCAAATCCATTTACACGATTCGTTCGAGCAAGCTGGGCGCTGACAGAGCAAGGAATCGTTGCGACGCCTGCCGGTTTTAATAAATCGAGTGCGGTATCTTCGATTGCGCGTGGTAACTGCATCATCGTTCTGCCGGGCGGCACACGCGGCTTTGAAAAGGGAATGCCGGTCGATGTTTTATTGCTTGGGGCTGAACAAGGTGTTGGGCGATGGGAACTGTGAAGACGCTGCATATTGTCGGCTTTAAGAACAGTGGAAAGACTACGCTCGTGTCACATTGGATCAACGTTCTGAAACGCCGCGGATTGGATGTTGCCGTACTGAAGCATCACGGGCATGGCGGAGAACCGGAATTGCCCCCGGCGCACACTGACACGGTGCAGTTTCTTCAGTCAGGAGCTGTCTCGACCCTTGTGGCAGGCGGGGATATGATACAATTGATTCAAAATAAAGAACGTTCATTTGAACAGCTAAAGACACTGGCTTCGTCAGGCAAGCCGGATGTTTTATTAATAGAAGGTTATAAACAGGAAGCCGGGGAGAAAGTCGTGCTGATCCGTAATGAAGAAGAACGCAAGGAGCTGGAGTCACTGCCTGGAATTATCCAAACGGCGGACAGTGCGGATCTTTTTTCGGATATCACGCTGCTTGATAACTGGCTGCAAGAATGGGTGGAGGCGAGACAATGAAACGATTCGAAATTACAGACACGCCGATCAATGTGCAGAAGTACAGTGACCTCGTGCTGCATCCGGCAGCGGGTGCTGTGACGGTATTCACAGGACATGTTCGCGAGTGGACGCACGGCGTTCGGACGCTCTATCTTGCGTACGAAGCCTATGTGCCGATGGCGGAGAAGAAACTTGCTGAAATCGGCGCGGAAATGGAAGCGAAATGGCCGGGGGTCCAGGTGGCCATGGCGCATCGGATTGGCGAACTGAAGATATCGGACATTGCCGTTGTCATCGCAGTATCATCGCCGCACCGCAAAGAAGCGTATGAAGCGAATGAATACGCAATCGAACGCATCAAAGAAGTCGTGCCGATCTGGAAGAAGGAAATCTGGGAAGACGGCGAAGAATGGATCGGTGCACAGAAAAAATATCCAGAGAAAGGAAGCGGGTCGCAATGATTACAGTTCATTACTTTGCAAGGCTTCGGGAGTTGACGGGTAAGGGAGAAGAATTGTTGGATCAGGCTCCTTTGACAGTGGAAGAGTTACTGGACTGGGCGGAAGAGACGTACCCTGGTTTTGGCAAAGAAACGATCCATGTGGCGGTGAATGAAGAATACGCACGCAAAGAAGACATCATTCAGGCAGGAGATGTCTGCGCGTTCATTCCGCCAGTGAGCGGCGGATGAAAGAGACGGCCGGGATTTTACTGGCAGGCGGACAGTCTCGGCGCTTCGGCTCGCCTAAAGCGTTTGCGGTGCATGAAGGAAAATCATACTACCGCTATTCACTCGATGCATTGCATGCTTTTTGCGATGAAACGATCGTCGTGGCGCGTCCTGAATTCGCGGAATTATTTCCTGAAGCCGACCATGTGACGACGGATCTGGAAGCGTTTTCCGGCATGGGGCCTCTTGCGGGGATATTATCTGCCATGGAAACAGTGCCTGCACAGCGTTACGTCGTATTGCCGTGCGATATGCCGTTCATCGAGGCAGGAGTCATCGGGAAATTGCTCGATCTGCATAAAGGAGATGTATCGGCTGTAACTGTAGAAGGAAAACGTCATCCGCTCGTTTCGGTCTGGGAGTGCTACGTGAAACCGACAATACGGCAGGCGCTGCTGGACGGCAACCGCCGTGTCATGCACGTGCAGTCACAGCATGAAGGGCAATGGATTGAAGGGAATTTGCTGACAGATACACCCGGCATTACGTTTAAAAATGTCAATACGCCATGTGAATTGGAAAGGGGATGAAGAAGATGAATGCCATTGTAGATCAGCTTGGACGCCCGATTCGGGATTTGCGTATTTCTGTGACTGACCGCTGTAATTTCCGCTGCACATACTGCATGCCAAAAGAAATATTTGGTGATGATTTTACGTTTTTAGCAAAAAATGAACTGCTGTCATTTGAGGAAATAGAACGCTTGGCAAAGATTTTCGCCGATTTAGGTGTGAAAAAACTGCGTTTGACAGGCGGAGAGCCGCTGATGCGCCGTAATTTGCCTGAGCTGATCCAGAAGCTTCACGACATCGAAGGAATTGAAGACATCGGTCTAACAACAAATGCAGTGCTGCTCGGACAATACGCACAGCCGCTCTACGACGCAGGGCTGCGCCGTCTGAACATCAGTCTGGACGCATTGGACGCAGAACTGTTTGGCCAGATCAACGGCCGTGGCATTTCACCTGAACTCGTTCTCAAAAACATTCAAAAAGCACAAGACATCGGCTTTACGATCAAAGTAAATATGGTCGTGCAAAAAGGAGTCAATGAAAGTGAAATCCTTCCAATGGCCGACTATTTCAAGGAGCGCGGTATTACGCTGCGCTACATCGAATTCATGGATGTCGGAAATGACAATGGCTGGAGCTTTGAAAAAGTGGTCACGAAGAAAGAAATCTACGGCATGCTGGCTGCGAAATATGATATGGAGCCTGCAGAAGAAGACTACTACGGCGAAGTGGCAAAGCGCTATCGCTACAAAGGAACAAATTCAGAGGTTGGTTTCATTACCTCAGTTTCCGAATCTTTCTGCTCAACGTGCACCCGCTCACGGCTGTCGTCTGAAGGGAAGTTATACACTTGCCTTTTCGCTTCCGAAGGTTTTGACGTCCGGGAATTAATTCGCTCGGGAAAAACGAATGAAGAGTTATTCGATGCAATTGCGAACGTCTGGAGAGGCAGAAAAGACCGCTATTCCGATGAACGCACAGAGCAGACGGTGAAAAACCGTAAGAAAATTGATATGAATTATATCGGCGGCTAAAGGAGTGTTGTCTGTGAAACCAACAGTATATATTTGCCGGCAAATGCCGGAGGATGTCGTGGCGCCTCTTCGTGATCAGTACGAAGTGCGCATGTGGGAGTCTGCAAGTGAAGCGGTGCCGCGCGATGTATTGATGAAAGAAGCGGCATCAGCAGACGCACTGTGGACGGTCATTTCTGATCAAATTGATGAAGAAATACTGGACGCCGCCGCGGAATTAAAGCTAATTGTCAATATGGCGGTCGGCTATAATAATATCGACGTCAAAGCAGCGAACGCACGGGGCATAATCGTGACAAATACGCCAGATGTACTTACTGAAACGACAGCAGATCTCGCATTTGCTTTATTGATGGCAACAGCGCGTGATCTGATCGGTGCAGAAAACACACTGCGTGAAGGACGCTGGACGTCATGGGAACCGCTTGGATTTACGGGCACCGATGTTTACGGCGCCACTCTTGGCATTGTCGGCATGGGGCGGATCGGCGAAGCAGTGATGAGACGCGCGAAAGGATTTGACATGGACGTGCTTTATCATAACCGCAGCCGGAAGTCTGAAATGGAAGACATGTACGGCTGCCGCTATGCAGAGCTTTCCGATCTGCTCGCGTCATCGGATTTCGTACTTATTCTTGTGCCGTTCAATGAAGAGACGAAGGGCATGATTGGTGAGAAGGAACTGGCGCAGATGAAAGAGTCGGGAATTCTGATCAATGTGGCGCGCGGCGGGATTGTGGATGAAGACGCATTGTTCGATGCGCTGCGCACAAAGAAGATTCATGCGGCAGGGCTGGACGTTTTTGAAACGGAGCCTGTTCCGCTTGACCATCCGCTGCTGACGCTGCCGAACCTCACCGTGCTGCCGCATATCGGGAGTGCGACTGTAAAGACACGGAAGGCGATGATGAAGCGTAATGTGGAAGCGCTGCAGGCGTTTGCGCGTGGTGAGGAGCCGAATCATCAGGTGCAGGGGTAGGGTAGGCCGCTGCACGACTTTTTGTCGGGCGCTGAAGTTAGCGAGTGTCCGTTCTTCCTGTCTGGCTCATTGCGTAGCCATCCGTCAGCGCTGCAGTGAGTTCTATGCTGTTTAGGCTTTAGTGTTGGGATCGTTGCTCGAATGGATGTCGGGCATTGAAGTTAGTGAGTGTCCGCTGTTAGGACCCGCGCCGGCACGTGGGGGATTGCCTTTCGTCATGAGCCAGCTGGCGAAGAGCGCGCCAGTTGTCTCATGACTTCGGCCGACCCCGCAGTTGTGCCTGCGCTGCTGAGTGGGAGCAATCCAGGTTGTTGTTTAAAAGAGAAGAAGTTCAGTGACTCGTTGCCGACTGGCGTGTGCTTTGGCAAAAGACGTGTCATATTTTGCTTCCCCTAACTGAACGGAGGCGCCTTACAAGCGGTCGGCGAAGTGATGAGACAGCCAGGCGTATTTCCTGTCTGGCTCATTGCGTAGCCATCCGCCAGCGCCGCAGTGGGTTCTATGCTGTTTAGGCTCTAGTGTTGGGATCGTTGCTCGACTAGTTGTCGGGGATTGGAGTTAGCGGGTGTCCACTGTTAGGACCCGCGCCGGCACGTGGGGGATTGCCTTTCGTCATGAGCCAGCTGGCGAAGAGCGTGCCAGTTGTCTCATGACTTCGGCCGACCCCGCAGTTGTGCCTGCGCTACTGAGTGGAGGCAAACCGAGTACTCTTTCAAAAGAGAAGAAGTGCAGTGACTACTAGACGACTAGCGTATGCTTTGGCAAATGACGTGTCATGTTTTGCTTCCCCCTAACTAAACGAAGGCGCCTTACAAGCGGTCGGCGAAGTGATGAGACAGCCAGGCGCACTTCCTGTCTGGCTCATTGCGTAGCCATCCGCCAGCGCCGCAGTGAGTTCAATGCCGTTTTGCTTCTCTAATAACAATGACGGCAACTGGTGTATTCCATTTTCGATGCAAAAGCAGAAAATCATCTGCACAGCACTTGCCCGTCACTTTTCAAAAATCAGTAGCCAAAGTGATTTCCGCTTACTAAACGGAGGCGCCTCCCAAGCGGTCGGCGAAGTGATGAGACAGCCAGGCGCACTTCCTGTCTGGCTCATTGCGGAAGCCATCCGCCAGCGCCGCAGTGAGTTCAATGCCGTTCTCCTTACTTCCTAACAATGATGGCAACTAGTGTCATCCTGTTAAGATGCACAAAAACAAATAAACATCTGCGCAGTCATTGCAAGCAACACACCGGATCCAAAGCCGTTCACAAACCCAATAAAAAAAGACTGCCAAAGTCATTAAACGCTGACTTTGGCAGTCTTTTTTATGTTCGCCGCGACTTGTTAATATACAGCCAGACCGCTGCTGACAGTTCGATGGCCTGCAGTTGGCTCGGGCTGCCTTCGAAAGCTTGACGGAAGGAGCGCACGACGGACTCCAGCAGGTAGATTCGGGGCTGCTTTGCGGACAGTTCATCGAGCAGAAACTGACTGTACAATTTGCCTGCATCGTCACCGTCCGGCAGCTCGCCGATAAATGTCTTCAAGCTGTCGGTCAGCATCTCAGGCGTCATCGGATAAAACTCTGCGCCCGTCAGCATTTCTTCAATCAGATCCTCAGAAAGTAAATGCGCATCCTTCTTGACGATGTCCGGCACGATAACTTCCATCCGCTGCATAACAAATTCCACGATCCTTATCGTATCGATTTCTTCTGTCGAGGAGGTTTTCAAAGTGTTCAGCGAATGCTGAATGAAGCCGAAAACCAATGATGCGCAATCATAGGAGTAGGGCTTCACTTCTTCTCCGTAAACGTCAGTAAGCCGTTTGGCAAGCCATACGAGTTCGCGGAAATACATCTGCTTGACGAACAGCCGGAGTTCATCGTCGGGTGAATGGATAACCGTTTCAAAAAGTGATAGCAGATTCTGTTCGCGGTTCATAGTCAAACGGATTTCAATTTGTTTAGTGAGCAGAACGGGATCTGCCAAGTCTTTGCCGATCGCAAGTTCGTTTCGCCGTAAATAGCTTGCGTAATGAGCGTCGCGCAAAATAGCCATCAGGCATTCGTTCTTAGAAGAGAAGTAATTATAAAAAGTTCCCTTTGAAATCTGGGCTGCATTCAAAATGTCTTGAATCGAAGTAGTGTGAAAGCCGTTTTCTATGAACAGCAGTTTTGCGATATGTAAGACATGTTTTTTTCGGTCATTCATTGTTTATCACCTGTACATTAAATTTATTTTATACACCTTGTACAAATAGTATACTATTCTTTAAACACCCGTGTATCAACCTTTTTGTCTTTGGCGAATTTATTTCTTGAAATAAGTGAACTGCCGGTATAAAATATGTATCTGACATATTTTATACGTGTTGTAGGAGGATGAAATGGCAGAATCAATAGAAATTAAGAAAATGCATGAAAAACCGCCTTATGGGATTATAGCGATTTTGTTTATTGGTGCATTTGTTGCGATCTTGAATAATACATTGCTGAATATTGCCTTGCCCGTCATTATGAAGGAGTTTTCCATTACTCCGTCAGCTGTTCAATGGCTGACGACAGGCTATATGCTTGTCAACGGGATTATGATTCCGGCGAGTGCATTTTTCATTCAGAAGTTTACGAACAGAAAAATCTTTATCACAGCAATGGTGCTCTTCTCGTTAGGGACGTTCCTTGCGATTGTCGCACCTACATTTTCATTGCTGGTTGTTGCACGGATGATTCAGGCATCGGGTTCAGCACTGATGATGCCATTATTAATGAATGTCATGCTGACGGCGTTCCCGGTTGAGAAACGGGGAGCGGCGCTCGGGATGTTCGGTCTGGTAATGTTCACTGCGCCGGCAATCGGGCCGACACTATCAGGTTATATCGTAGAGAACTATTCGTGGCGGACATTGTTTGAAATCGTCTTGCCCATTTCCGTGCTGACTTTGTTGCTGGCTATTTTTAAATTGAAGAACATTACGCCGAATCGTGATGTCCGTGTAAATGTTCTGTCGCTTATTCTGTCCAGTATTGGTTTCGGCAGTTTGCTGTATGGCTTTAGTTCTGCTGGGGAAAAGGGCTGGGGATCTCCGCTGGTATACGGCATGATTGCGCTGGGTACAGTGGCACTCGTACTGTTCATTCTTAGACAATTGAGCATGAAAGAACCGATGCTCGACTTCCGGATTTACAAATATCCGATGTTTGCGCTGGCTTCTGTCATCTCGATGGTGTTGGCTGTAGCGATGTTCTCCGGTATGATTTTGACGCCGCTGTATGTGCAGAACGTCCGCGGGATTTCTCCGCTCGATGCAGGGCTGCTGATGCTGCCAGGAGCAGTGCTGATGGGAATTATGTCGCCGATTACAGGCAGGCTGTTTGATAAATATGGGCCGCGTATGCTCGTCTACACAGGACTTGCCATTTCCGTCATCGCAACCTATTTATTCAGCCGCCTGCAGCTGGATACAGGGTACTATTATTTGATGGGACTGTATACGTTCCGGATGTTCGGACTGTCTATGGTCATGATGCCTGTTATGACGAATGGAATGAATTCCTTGCCGATGCACTCCAATCCGCACGGTACGGCAATGAATAATACATTGCAGCAAGTGTCCGGTGCCATCGGATCAGCATTGTTACTGACACTTATGACTGGCCGGCTGGATAAGTCGGCTGCTGCTCAGGCAAGTGAATTGGCGGCTTCGGGTGTGGATATTTCTGCGAAGGCTGAAGAAATTGAACGCATCGCGATGCTGGATGGAGTCAATCACGCATTCTTCATTTCAACAATCGTTACGCTTGGCGCATTGATATTGTCGCTGTTCATCCGACGGGTCATGCCGCCTAGTAATATACAGACTGATGAAGCTCTGGAAGAGTCTGAAAAGTAGAATAAGAGGGTCCGTATGCTGTGATGCATGCGGGGCTTCTTTTTTGTATGGTATAGTAAAAAGAAAAGGTTGTGTTCGATGTGATAGGGAATAAAGCAAATTGCCCGTGTGGAAGCGATGAGATCGTGGAGAACTGCTGCGGCAAAACGAATGAGCCGGGCACGAATCAAATTCGGGAAGAACTGAAGCGTGTACTGAACAGCTATTATGAAACAAAATTGTCGCCTTCAGAAATTCAAGTGCTTGAAGGATTGCTGAAAGAGTGGGGCGGACGTCTTGGTGAGTGGATGGAAGAAGAGGAGCTTGTGACGAATGTCAGCGATTATTATTTCTTCATCGTCCGGAAAGATCTTTGGAGACGCCACTTGGTCAAAGCACTGAACCGTACGCAAAATAAAGCAGTGCGCGCCATTTTGAAGAGCTGGCAGAACGCATTCATTACGTTTGCGGAAGTTACAGAAGCAAGTAAAGAAGTTTATTATATGAAGGAAATTCTTGGCGAAGGCGAGTATCTGCTGGCCAGAGAACCGGGAGAGCCGGAAGATGTGCGTGCAGTGCTGGCGATTGTTTTGGAGGAGTACCGCAATGACGAGCGCTGGGTCATGCCGATTTCAGCGATCGCAGTAAATCAGCATATGAGCGATGAAATGATCTCACGCGTACAGGCTATTGCGGAAAAAAGCGAGGAGAGCAACAGCTTCGAATTCTTTAAGAAGCATCTCGTGGATATTTATGAGGTGGTCTGTAAACTGGACGTGCAGACGTTATCCGATGTCGTCGAGCAGAACTTTACACCGCTGCAGCGGGAAGTAGTGGAAATACTCGATGCCAAGCTGGAAGAAGAGGAATTGTATCCAGGTGCCTATGAAATGCTGCTTTCATTACTTGCTTACTACTTTACCGATCAAAATCCGAAGTTCCGTAAGCCGGAAGTGCTGGCTGCAGCTGCATTCCAACTGGCTGTAGATACGACGATGATGCCAACAACATATACACAGGCAGAAGTTGCGAAAATGTTCGATGTTTCGGTGTCTTCATTCAGAAAGCACACAGATATACTCGCTGATAAAATTCAGGAATTGGAACAGATGATGGAAAAAAACAGTCCGCGTGCCCCGTATCATATAGGAACGGATCCGCTTGCAACTGAGCAAATGAATTGGCAAGTGCATCTGTTGTCTGCGAAAAATGAATTTGAAACGTTTGAAGAAGCCCAGGCGTTTATTCAGGAAGAGATTCAAAAGCCGTTCGAGCCGGAGAATCAGCAGCAGGAAGCGCAGATGCTTTGTTATATGGCGTATAATGCAGAAACGGATGAACAGCGCCGCGACTTTGCAGAGGGTGCCTATGGCGCGGACCCGACGAATGTCGATGCATTATTGCTGCAGACCGAGTTCACCGATTCCAAAGATGAGCAGGAGAAATTCTTCAAGCAGGCTGTTTTCTCGGGTGAAAAACAGTTTGACAACCGTGCGGAGAGCGCGTGGAATCTTGCGCCAAACCGTCCGTATTTGCGCGGTTTATTGCAGTACGGCATCTGGATGTATGAACAGGGCCGCTTTGCGGAGTCAAGCGAAATGTTCTTGCGTCTGCTGACGACGGATCTTTACGATCATCAGAACGCACGCTACCTGGCCATTTCCTCACTGATCCGTCAGGGAGAGATTGGACAAGCTGAGCAAGTGATGCAGGCGTGCGCTGAGATTTCTGAAGGTGACGCGGCGTACTGGTATTTGGCGTGGACGCTTGAGATGGAGAAAAACAAAGGTGAAAACACAGCCCGCGTTATGGAGTTGTTCGAGAAGGCGGAGCAGTTGAATCCGCATGTTGGTGCGTTGATACATACGTCGGCAAAGAAGTTCAGCTATCCGAGAAGTGTGGATCTGGTGCCGGGTACGCATGAAGAAGCGCATTATATTTGGTATTTACTATAATGAATCCAGCCGTCACGGCGAGTCAGTGTTGCTGACTTGCTGTGGCGGATTTTTTGTTGTTGGGTCGCTGCAGTTGGTGTGTTCAATGCTGTTCTGTCTCTATTTTGGGGCCGTTGCTCGAATTTTTTTCGGGGTTTGAAGTTAGCGAGTGTCCGCTCTTTGGACCCGCGCCGGCACGTGGGGGATTGCCTTACGTCATGAGCCAGCTGGCGGTAGTGCGCGCCAGTTGTCTCATGACTTCGGCCGACCCCGCAGTTGTGCCTGCGCTGCTGAGTGGATGCTATTCGCGTACTCTTTTAAAAGAGAAGAAGTGCAGTGACTGGTTGCCGACTGGCGTATGCTTTGGCAAATGATGTGTCTTAATTGCTCCCCCTAACTGAACGGAGGCGCCTTACAAGCGGTAGGCGTAGCGATGAGACAGCCAGGCGCACTTCCTGTCTGGCTCATTGCGGAAGCCATCCGCCAGCGCCGCAGTGGGTCCAATGCCGTTCTGTCTTTGTTTTGGGATCGTTGCTCGACTAGTTGTCTGGGATTGAAGTTAGCAAATGTCACCTGTTAGGACCCGCGCCGGCACGTGGGGGATTGCCTTTCGTCATGAGCCATCTGGCGAAGAGCGTGCCAGTTGTCTCATGACTTCGGCCGACCCCGCAGTTGTGCCTGCGCTGCTGAGTGGATGCTATTCGCGTACTCTTTTAAAAGAGAAGAAGTGCAGTGACTGGTTGCCGACTGGCGTATGCTTTGGCAAATGATGTGTCTTAATTGCTCCCCCTAACTGAACGGAGGCGCCTTACAAGCGGTAGGCGTAGCGATGAGACAGCCAGGCGCACTTCCTGTCTGGCTCATTGCGTAGCCATCCGCCAGCGCCGCAGTGGGTTCTATGCTGTTTAGGCTCTAGTGTTGGGATCGTTGCTCGACTAGTTGTCGGGGATTGGAGTTAGCGGGTGTCCACTGTTAGGACCCGCGCCGGCACGTGGGGGATTGCCTTTCGTCATGAGCCATCTGGCGAAGAGCGTGCCAGTTGTCTCATGACTTCGGCCGACCCCGCAGTTGTGCCTGCGCTACTGAGTGGAGGCAAACCGAGTACTCTTTTAAAAGAGAAGAAGTGCAGTGACTACTAGACGACTAGCGTATGCTTTGGCAAATGACGTGTCATGTTTTGCTTCCCCCTAACTAAACGAAGGCGCCTTACAAGCGGTCGGCGAAGTGATGAGACAGCCAGGCGCACTTCCTGTCTGGCTCATTGCGTAGCCATCCGCCAGCGCCGCAGTGAGTTCAATGCCGTTTTGCTTCTCTAATAACAATGACGGCAACTGGTGTATTCCATTTTCGATGCAAAAGCAGAAAATCATCTGCACAGCACTTGCCCGTCACTTTTCAAAAATCAGTAGCCAAAGTGATTTCCGCTTACTAAACGGAGGCGCCTCCCAAGCGGTCGGCGAAGTGATGAGACAGCCAGGCGGTCTTCCTGTCTGGCTCATTGCGTAGCCATCCGCCAGCGCCGCAGTGAGTCCAAAGCCGTTTCGCTTCTCTGATCACAGAGACGTCAGCCCATGTAATCCAGTCGTGCTGCAAAAAAGCAGAAAGCGGACTGCATAGTACTTGCCCATTGCGTAGCCATCCGCTAGCGCAACAGTGAGTCCAAAGCCGTTTCGCTTCTCTGATCACAAAGACGTCAGGCTATGTAATCCAGTTCTGATGCAAAAACCAGAAACCGTCTTCAATGTACTCGCCCATACCATATAAAATCCCAGTAATACCTCCAGCTTTAAAGGAATAGGATGGTATATTGTCGAAGAAATCTAGTAGAGACAAATTACGAAAACTATACCAAACAGAGAGGGGCAATACACATGAAACTGACTAACTATATCGGTGGCGTCTGGCAGAAGGAAGCGGCTCGCTATACCGCCGTACTCAACCCGGCGAACGGAGAAGAACTGGCGCAAGTTCCGCTGTCTTCAGATGAAGAGGTGCGGCAGGCGGTGGCTGCTGCTAAAAAAGCGCAGAAAAAATGGGCGCTGGTTCCGGCACCGAAACGTGCAGATTATCTCTATGAAATCGGACGGCTGATGAAAGACAGAAAAGAACACCTCTCGCAAGTATTGACGAAAGAAATGGGTAAAGTAATAGAAGAGGCGCGCGGTGAAGTGCAAGAGGGAATTGACATGGCGTTCTATATGGCAGGAGAAGGCCGCAGACTGTTCGGCGAAACAGTTCCGTCCGAGCTGCAAGATAAATTTGCGATGAGCGTACGTGCCCCAATCGGCGTAGTCGGGCTCATCACCCCATGGAATTTCCCGATTGCCATCGCCACGTGGAAATCGTTCCCGGCAATCGTCGCGGGCAATACGTTCGTTTGGAAACCGGCAACGGAAACGCCGCTGATGGCGCACGAAATGTCATTGATTTTTGAAGAAGCGGGCTTGCCGCATGGCGTAGCGAACATCGTCTATGGCTCAGGAAGTGATGTTGGCACTGCGCTGATCGAACATCCCGACGTGCGCGTTATTTCCTTTACGGGTTCAACCGAAACGGGCCGTCATGTCGCGGAATTGGGCGGGCGTCATTTGAAAAAAGTATCGCTGGAAATGGGCGGAAAAAACGCGGTCATCGTAATGGATGACGCGGATCTTGAGCTGGCGGTTGAAGGGATTTTGTGGAGCGCATTCGGTACGGCAGGACAGCGCTGTACAGCCTGCAGCCGTGTCATCGTACATGAAAAGGTAAAAGAAGAGCTGCAGAAACGTCTCGTCGAAAGCATGAAAGAACTGACGATGGGCGACGGACTGGATGAAACAGTAAAAGTCGGTCCGGTGATCAATGAAAAAGCATTGAAGAAAATAGAAAAGTATATTGAAATCGGCAAAGAAGAAGGGGCGATTCTAGCTGCGGGCGGAAATGTCTTGCGTGACGGTAAATTTGCGGACGGCCATTACTTCGAGCCGACTCTTTTCGCAGACGTTGCATGGGACAGCCGCCTGGCGCAGGAAGAAATATTTGGACCTGTCGTTTCATTGATTACAGTCGGCAGTCTGGATGAAGCAATCGAAGTGAATAACAGCGTCGCATATGGCCTGTCAAGTTCCATTTTCTCGCAGGATGTCAATAAAGTATTCCGTGCGCAGCGCGATCTGGATACAGGAATCGTCTATATCAATGCGGGAACGACAGGTGCAGAAATTCATTTGCCGTTTGGCGGAACGAAGGGTACAGGGAATGGACACCGTGACTCGGGTGTCGCCGCGCTGGACGTCTTTACGGAATGGAAGAGCATTTACGTCGATTACAGCGGGAAATTGCAGCGCGCGCAGATCGATACGGAGTGAACTAACAGGAAGAAGGGATGAGCAAATGAGAGTTGTCGTATTAGGTGCAGGATTAATGGGGAAAGAAGTTGTTCGCGACTTAGTGAAGCAGGACGAAGTGAAAAAAGTGTATCTCGCTGACCGGGCAATCCGGCAGGCAGAAGATTTCGCGGAGCAGCTGATGAATGAAAAGCTCGATATTTTATTGCTGGATGCCAACAATGAAGTGCAGCTGAGCGATGTCATCGGACTTGGTGATATCGTGGTCAACGCCCTGTTCTATACATTCAATGAACAGGTTGCCCGCTGCGCGGTGGAACGCGGGGTGCACGTTGTTGATCTGGGCGGCCATATCGGCGGAGCGACGGAAAAAGTTCTGTCTCTGCATGAACAGGCAGCGGCTAAAGGTGTGACACTCATTCCCGATCTCGGTGTGGCGCCGGGCATGATCAATATTTTATCAGGGTACGGCGCGTCGATGCTTGATGAAACGCAGTCGATCAGACTATTTGTCGGCGGTGTGCCAGTTGATCCGAAGCCTCCGCTGAACTATAACGTTGTTTTTTCATTGGAAGGTTTATTCGATCATTACACGGATTCCTCGCGGGTCATCCGGGAAGGAAAGGTGCTGGAATTGCCTTCATTATCGGAAGTAGAAGCGCTTGAATTCGATGGCTATGGCATGATGGAAGCTTTCCATACGTCAGGCGGCACATCGACGCTGCTTGAGTCATTCCCTGACGTTGAAACGCTGGAATATAAGACGATTCGCTATCCCGGTCACGCAGAAAAAATTCAAGTGCTCGTGGATTTAGGTCTGCTGTCGCGGGAACCGGCCATCCAAGTCGACGGGAAACCGCTGCGCGTGCGCGATGTCATGCTCGCCCACTTGACGCCGCAATTGCGTCTTGGTGATCAATCGGATGCCGTATTGCTCCGAGTCATTGTTGGCGGGAAAAAAGATGGCGTGGAACAAACGGTAACATTCAATATGATTACTGAAAAAGACCAGTCAATTAATGAAACGGCAATGGCACGTGCGACAGCCAACACCATTTCGGTTGTAGCGCAAATGATCGGCAATGGTGTCATTACGAAAAGAGGTGCGTATCCGCCTGAAAAAGTCGTGCCGGGTGAACGATATATTGAAGAAATGAAGAAACGCGGAGTTGTCATTGACGTACAACGGGCCTGATCACGTATATACTAGAGATAAGCGTGGATCTAGCTCTCAGCGAACCATTTCCTCGTGTATTTTATAAGGAGTGGCACGAACATGAACAAACAAACTCTCAACACACAACAAATGGGATTACAGCATCTGGCAACGAATCGAAGAACAGTAAATAAATTATTCGAATTTGTTTTGGTGGACTTCGAATTTTTGGACCACATCCCTTTTCCCATCATGCGGTCAGCATTGAAGAAAAAGATATTGCATGCTGTGTATTTAACGGATGGAATAAATGTATACGGCTATGCGATTTACCAGCGTATTCCGAAATACGGCGGCATTCATGTGCTGTACTTGGCGATTGCGCCTGATTATCGTTCATTCGGACTGGGCAGTATCCTGCTGCAGCGTCTGAACGCTATGTCGCCGGAAGGAATTTTATTGGAAGTGGAAGATCCGGACTTTGCGAAGAATGAAAGTGAATTGTCCGTCCGTACGCGGCGCATAGCATTTTACGAACGCAACGGGCTGATGCTCAACAAAACGGTGAAACTGACAAACTTCAAACATCCGTTACTGTTGATGACGAGTACAGAGCTGCCGCCATTGAACGGACGCAGTTTCCGGCAGTTCTATCGGCAGTTGTATAATCGTGTGTATCGCGTGCCAATCGGAAAGATTGCGATAAATGCACGTGTTGTAAAAGAATAGTTTCATTGTAAAGGAGGACACGAAGATGGACTTTACATTTACAGATGAACAAAAAATGCTGCGAAAGACAGCCAGGCAGTTTGTCGATGCCGAAATTATGCCGCATATCGCGAAGTGGGATGCGCAGGGAAGCTTTGATCCGGTGATTTGGAAACGGCTCGCGGACCTCGGTTTTATGGGTGTCTGTGTACCGGAGAAGTATGGCGGCAGCGGCATGGACTATAATTCATTGGCAATTTTATGCGAGGAACTGGAGCGTGGTGACACGGCATTTCGAACGGCGGTTTCTGTGCATATCGGTTTGAATTGTATGACACTGATGCAGTGGGGAACGGAAGAGCAGAAGCAAAAGTATTTGGTGCCACAGGCAAAAGGCGAGAAAGTCGGTGCATTTGGACTGACGGAACCAGGTGCAGGCTCAGATGTTTCTGCAATTCAGACACACGCGGTTCGTGACGGCAGTGACTATGTGTTAAACGGACAGAAAACCTGGATCTCGCTCTGTGATTCGGCAGATCATTTTCTTGTTTTCGCCTATACCGATAAATCCAAAAAGCATCACGGCATCAGCGCATTTATTGTGGAACGGACGATGCCCGGATTTTCGTCGAAAGCAATAAAAGGAAAATACGGAATCCGTTCGGGCAATACAGGGGAATTATTTTTTGAAGATGTCCGTGTGCCGGCAGAGAACTTGCTCGGAGATGAAGGAGAAGGCTTTAAAATTGCTATGTCGGCGCTTGATAATGGACGCTTTACTGTGGCAGCAGGAGCCGTCGGGCTATTATATGCCTGTCTGGAAGCGAGCATAGAGTATGCGTCGGCACGTGAAACTTTCGGCAAGAAGATCGGGGAGCATCAGCTCGTGCAGCAAATGATTGCGAAGATGGAAGCCGGTTACCAAATGAGCCGTCTGCTTGTATATCGGGCAGGTGAACTGAAAAACAGCGGGCTGCGTAATACACGTGAGACCTCCCTTGCGAAATGGCAGGCATGTGATTTTGCCAATCAGGCTGCAGACGATGCGGTGCAGATTCACGGCGCATATGGCTATTCAGATGAGTATCCCGTTGCGCGCTATTTACGGAATTCCAAAGCACCGGTTATTTACGAAGGCACACGTGAAATTCATACAATCATGCAAGCAGATTATGTGCTGGGAAAACGAAGTGATAAGAAACTGCATCGCATGCTGCCGAAATGGCCGTTTGAGGGATGAGGGTAAATGTAAAAGCTATCCAGATCGCCAGTTTTTGGCGTTCCGGATAGCTTTTTAAAATTCTTAAAGTGTGATAAATGCGCGGTGTTTGACTGTATTGTCGCGGTGCCCCGGATCAATGGCGCGACCCGGCAACTCTGCCGCCAATACAGTCACTGCAATAACTCAAGATCCGACAAAATCGCCGCCGTCAACGTGGATGGTCTGTCCTGTCATATAGCTCGAGTCCTGTGAAGCGAGAAATACATAGGCCGGTGCATTTTCAGCCGGCTGTCCGCGGCGTTTCATCGGTGTGTCTGCGCCGTGTTCTGCCACGGTTTTTGCATCAAATGTCGCCGGGATGAGCGGTGTCCAGATAGGTCCCGGTGCCACAGCGTTTACACGGATTCCTTTATCCGCAAGATTGAGCGCAAGGGAGCGTGTGAAGCTGGTGATCGCGCCTTTTGTTGCTGAATAGTCCAGCAGGCCGGGTGATCCGTTGTAAGCCGTAATGGAAGACGTGTTGACTATGCAGTCGCCTTTCTTCATATGCTTGACCGCTGCTTTTGACAGCAGGAACAAGCCGAAGAAATTCGTCTCAAATGTTTCTTTCAGCTGCTCTTCGGTAATATCTTCGATAGTATCCTGCGGGAACTGTTTTCCTGCATTATTTACAAGTATATTAAGCCCGCCAAAATCGTTCAGAACTTGTTCGATCAGCTGTTTGCAGTTTTCTTCTTTGCTGACATCGGTTTGATATTTTTTCGCTTTTCCGCCGTATTTTTCGATTAATTCAATCGTTTTATCGGCGTCTTCGTCTTCTTGATCAGCAAGATAGGCAATTGCAACATCCGCGCCTTCTTTTGCATAAGCTACTGCGACGGCGCGGCCGATTCCGCTGTCGCCTCCTGTGATCAGTGCCGTTTTGCCTTTAAGTTTATCCGCTCCTTTGAAATCAGGGTCATCATAAATAGGGGCAGGGTGCATTTCATTTTCCACACCAGGCTGTTCAGATTGCGTTTGTCCGTCAACTTGTCCATCAATTTTTTCATATTTATCTTTACTCACATGATGTCCTCCTTTAGATATTCTACAAAAAGTATTCCCGGATAGTCTTTGAACAAACATACGAATTGTTTGCAGAAACTTTTTTCGGATTGGCAGTTTGCGTGATATACTAAAGTTATTAACTATTCTATAACAGCTAAGGAGCGTGTCTTCATGAATTTTCAACCTTCCAAAAAAATGTCCATCTTCTCACCCGCGATCTTCGGTGATCTGAAAGCAGCTGCAGCGGAAAAACGAGCTGCAGGCGCTGCGGTCGTCGATTTAAGTCTCGGCAGTCCGGATCTTCCGCCTGACGAGCGCGTTCGGCAGGTGCTGTCTGAGCAAAGTGCTTTGGCTTCATCTTACGGCTATACACTTGGGGGGACGAAGCGGTTCCATGAAGCTGTCGCAAATTATTATAAACGACGTACAGGTGTCGTCATTGATCCAGACACGGAAGTCCTGCAGACGATGGGTTCCCAAGAAGGACTCGTGCATTTGCCGTTTGCTTTTTGCGATGAAGGGGACTATGTCCTGACAACTGATCCTGCCTACGTTGCGTATGATGCAGGGATCAAACTGGCAGGTGCTGTGCCGTACTACATGCCGCTGCTTGCCGAAAACGGGTTCTTGCCGGATCTGAATAACGTGCCGGAAGACGTCCTAAAAAAGACGAAACTGTTAATCCTTAACTTGCCGGGCAATCCAGTGCCCGCCATGCCGAGTGAAGCATTTTTCAAAGAAGTCGTTGCATTCGCGAAAAAACACGGTATTATCGTGCTTCATGACGCGGCGTATTCGGAGTATTATTTCACTGGGGACCGTCCGGCGAGTTTCTTAACGACGCCGGGTGCTATGGAAGTCGGCATGGAAATCAATTCGCTGTCGAAAAGTTTCAGTCTGGCAGGCGCGCGCATTGCGTACTTCGTCGGCAACGCTAATATGCTGAAAGTGCTTCGTGAATTGAAATCAAATCTCGACTACGGCACATTCGGCCCGATCCAGGAAGCGGCGGCTGTCGCGCTTGATCACGGCGAAGAAATCACCGACCGACTGCGCGAAGAGTTTTCAAAGCGTCACCGCGCGTTAATGAACGGACTCGCAACTCTGGGCTGGGAAACTACCCCTTCTGAGGGCGGCATGTTCGTCTGGGCAAAATATCCTTACGATATTGACGACAAAGAATTCGTCTTTGAAGCAATCAAACAAGCAGGCGTTGTCATGGTGCCTGGAAGTATTTTTGGTGCCGCCGGGCAGGGATACGTCCGCATTGCGCTTGTACAGAAAGTTGAATTGATTGAGCAGGCGATCGAACAGCTCGGGAAATTATCTATCGTTACTGCATAATTACACTCAAGGAGAGCGGGAATCAACTGCTCTTCTTTTTTTATCGATAAAGCACACAAATAAAACGAGGGCTTCTTCTAAAAGCAAACAATCGATGCCGTTCACATCAGACTTGAACTAAAAGGTTAGCTGAATGAACTGTGAGAGTTGCTTCCGCACGAGACATTCGGTACGTAATGCAGATGGTGACAGACAATGAGAAAGTTGAGTGAAATTGCAGTAACTTTTCGTTCGATGTAACGTAATTAAAATTTTCCAGTCTACTTTGATATAAAGCAAAGCAGAGGAGAGGAAAACGATGAATAAAGGCAAATGGATTATTGTGTGCGGCGCAATTGGAACAGCTGCAGCTATCGTATTGCTGAGCGTACTGTTCTGGCCCAAAGTCGGTGTCACGTCGACGAAGTCAGTGCTTGCGAATCAGCCGCTGACCGTTTATTTCTCACAGCCGGTGAAAAAGAATGCGGAAGCCTCAATGTTTTACGTGACTGAAAATCGCAAGAAAATACCTGCACAGCTTTCCTATGGCAGCAATAAAACTTCATTGCAAATAGGGGAATTGAAGCCGGGGAACTACGAGCTGCACATACCTTCCAACGTTTTTGGCACGTGGAAACGCGTGGAGGAAAAAGTGCTTTCCTTTGCTGTGCTGGAATCGGTGCGGCCAGTCACATCTATAAAAGAAATTGAAAAATTCTTTGAGCGCGTGGAACCAAATGGCCGCGATGAAAGTATCGCGGTGGAGTCGTCTTCAGAAGACAAAGCATCCAGCTCAGGCGGGGGTGCCGATCATTCTCAAACCAATCAGCAAGTGGCAGGTGTTGACGAGGCGGATACTGTCAAAACAGACAGCGGCTACCTCTACGATGTGTTAAACGGAAGCAGCTTGATTATCACTGATATCCGTAATCCACACGGCATGGTTCATGCAGGCACCGTTGATTTTCCCGATGGATTTACGGCAAGAGAATTGTATGTGGATCAGAACAAAGTCGCGGTGATCGGCGGTAAGAATTTGGATGGGACTGCATCAAATATGGATGTGAATACAACAGAGGACAAAATTATGCCGATGCAGGAGCTGTCGGTCATTCGGGTCTACGATGTCACGGACCGCACGAACCCGAGACTGATTCGGGAAACCGGCGCTGAAGGTTATGTCATCGGTACACGGAAAATCGGTCAATATCTCTATATGATCACGAATAACCGGCCGTTTTATTGGTTCACTGACCAGGTGCCTAAGGGTGATCAGTTACTGCCGAAAGTGTATGATTCTGCAGCAAACCAGTCAGTGCAGCCGATCAATTTGGATAAGGTTTCGATTTTGCCGGGCGCGATGGAACCGTCATATTCAGTCATCACAACACTTGATCTGGAATCAGGTGAATCAGCCGGAACGGAAACAAAAGCATATCTCGGCAGCGGAGAACAGCTTTATATGTCGGTGGATCATATCTATTTAACATCCACACTTTATCAGGACCAGCAGCAGGGCAACAGTGAAGTTTTCAAATTCGGCCTTGCCGGAACGCAAGTACATTTTCTGAACGCCGCGCAGCTGAAAGGTTCGATTCTGAATCAATTTTCCATGGATGAACACGACGGCTATTTCCGCACAGTCACAACGGAAGGCAATTTATGGGATGAACAAAATAAAGCAAAAAACCATTTATTCATTCTCGATGAGAACATGAGACAAGTGGGGTCAGTCGAAGACCTTGCTGTTAACGAACGCATCTATTCCGCGCGGTTCATCGGAGACAAGGCTTATATGGTGACATTTCGCGAGACCGATCCGCTGTTTGTGATGGACGTTGCGGATCCGCACAATCCACAGGTGCTCGGTGAACTGAAGATTCCGGGCTTCAGCAACTACTTACATCCGATTGACGAAGGACATCTGATCGGCTTCGGCTATGAAACAGTCGCTAAGAAAAATCCTCAGGGCGGAGCACCGATTATTCAGACGCGCGGGATGAAAGTCTCCTTGTTCGATGTAACCGATTTTACCAACCCGAAAGAAAAAGCCGCTGAGATTATTGGGGGAACGGGGACGTATTCATCAGTGCAGCACGACCATCACGCACTGTTCATCCATCCGTCGCGTCATTTATTCGGCTTTCCGATCGCGGTGTATCAGCAAGCAAAAAACGATGATATCCTGAATCTGCAAAGTTCAGGTGCTATGATTTATGAAATTACAGCAGAGCGCGGCATTATCAAAGCGGCGGATCTGACAGAGCGCATGACGAATGACTATATGGACTGGGAAAAAGAAATCCAGCGTTTGCTGTATAGCGGAGATACCGTCTACACGGTGTCTGTGAATGAAATAAGGAGCTATGCATTGGACGGCTTTGCCCCACTGGATACACTGGCGAAATAAGTTCGCAGCACCCGCGCGGCAGAGCGGGCGCTCAATAAATTTGGCAAGCGCTCAAAGCCACGGCCTGCGCGCTCAAACTCCGGCTCAAGCGCTCAAAGCCACAGTCCGTGCGCTCATACCGCCACGCCAAGCGCTCAATCACCCAGTCTAACCGCCCAAAACCGCCCCCGCAGCAATCGTAAAAGGTTGTTTTTTCACTCCCCGTACAGTAAGCTGTAATCAAATGCACGATGAACCGCCACAATTGAACATGCAACATAAAAAATGGAGCCCTTTCTGCATGAAAGGAGCTCCATCTGACTTGTGTAGAGTGATTTACTTGATTTCGATTTGCTCGGCAGGAAGCGGTATTCCAATGAAGTGGCCCTGCATGGCGTCGATGCCCATTTCTTTCAGCAATTCAAACTGCTGTTCATTGACGACGCCTTCTGCAATCGTATACAAGTTTAATTTCTTGGAAAGCTGAATTAATCCCTCGATCAGCATTTGCGTCTTTGGATTGCTCAGCAATGCATCAATGAAGACACGGTCAAATTTGACGCTGGAAATAGGGAGATGCTGCAAGTAGCGCAGTGAAGCATAACCAGAGCCGAAATCATCAAGTGTAAACTGCAGCCCGAGACTTTGAAGTTCTGACATTTGTGCCAGTACGGATTGTTCTTCTTCGGCTTTCAGTGCAAATTTCTCTGTGAACTCCAGATATACCTTATCCGCCGGGCATCCTGTGTCATGTAAGATGGAGATCAGCCGGTCTTTCCACTGGGGATTCAGCGATTCACGAATGGAAGAGTTGATGGAAATACTCATATCATTACCGGCAACATGCCATTTTGTCGCGAAGATCATCGCTTCTTCCGCCACATAGGCGCCGATTTCTTCAATGAGGCCATTTTCTTCCGCAATCGGAATCAATTCATCGGGGCTGATGACACCAAGTTCATCATCTTCCCAGCGTACAAGCGCTTCATAGCACGTAATCTGATCACTTGCTACATCGAATTGAGGCTGGTAGGCGACGTGCAATGAATTGCGGTCGAGTGCCGTCAGCATCTTCCGGTCGATTTCCAGACGGCGGTTCAAAATTTTATGTGACTGCGCAGATAGTGATGCAATTCGTCCGCCCCCTTGACTGATCACGTCTTTCGCTGCAGTCATTGCCACTGTATACAGCTGCATATACGTCTGCTGATCTTCAGGGAAACGCACAATTCCTCCGCTGATCGACAGCGTCTGCGCATTACGGCTGAGGTAGATCGGCTGCTGTTTCAGAAAATCATAGAAACCTTGAATATACCAATCACCGAAAGCTGTCAGAACAACAAAACTGTTCGTATCGATGCGCGCGATAGGGCTGTCCTGGAAGTAACGTTTCAGCCGATTGGTGAATTCTTGGATCAGCTGCGTCTCGCATTCCTGGGATTGCAGCTCTTTCATAGTGAAGTAATGATCGATTGTCAAATAAACGAATGAAAAATGCGTTCCGGCTGCGATGGATTCATTGACTACTTGCTCTAATTTATGGCGGCTCATCAGACCGGTTTCCACATCGATAAACGCAATGTCGCCCAATTTTTCCTGCAATCGGATATCTTCGGTGATATCCAACTCCAGGAAGAAGACGGATTGCAGTTCGCCGGTGCTTGACACGTTAGGAACGGCCAGCGTATTGACAAAGAATGGTTCGCCTCCACGGGTCATTTTTTCTATTTTCCCAGACCATGCTTTGCCGGTCAGCAAACGGTCCCAAATCGAATTGGCGATCACCTGATTCTCGGGATGGTCCGAAAACATTTGCCAGAAGGATTTACCGATAATCCGTTTCGGGGTCCAGCCGCTGACATTTAGGTAATTTTGATTGGCATAGGTTATTAGTCCTTCGCCATCTGTATGTGTAACTAATTGGTATTTATCCAGACTATAGACTAACGCATGATGTTTATTCGCTTCAGGCAAGCTAATAGTATTCATAGAGGTACTCCTTTCCGATTCTACTATATAACTATTATAAATGAATTTCCAGTTGTGTCTATATCTTATATGTGAACTTTATACTATAAAGTTAAAATGAGAAGTATTTTGATAGGGGTGATGGCTAATGTTGCGACTAAAAGGAATTATGATGATTATCATAGGTTCTATGTTGTGGGGTGCTACAGGACCTATGATGGAGTGGATTTTGGATCATAGTGAGATGTCAGTTTCTATGATGTTAATCTTGCGTTTGACGATTGCAGGCGCGGCTGTGCTGTTATTGCTGAAAGGGAGGGGGGTACAAATTGGACGTCCGATGCGTCAGAAGTTGTGGCTTCGTAAAATGGTGCTGTTCGGTATCATCGGAATGCTCGGCGTACAGTTTGGATTCGTCCAGACGATTGCACATAGTGATGCGGTGGTCGCAACATTATTCCAGTTCGTTGCGCCGGTTTATATCATTATTCTATTGTCCATCCTGCAGAAATCCTTTCCGCCGGGCAGTCAGGTCATCGGCATGGCAGTTGCGCTGTTTGGCTTAATTTTATTATTGACTGATGGGTCATTTTCCAGTATTTCATTAAACACGTCCGCGATTGTGTGGGGGGTTATTGTCGGATTCGCCTTCACGTTTTATACGCTGTATCCCGTCGTCCTAATGGCGGAATGGGGTGTTTTGCTGGTGGTTGGCTGGGGCATGTTCATTGGCGGGGTTGCGCTGTTTATCATCAATCTGCCGATGTTTTTCATGAATCTGGGTGTCTTGCTGAACGGTCCTGCAATGGGTATGCTGTTGCTCGTTATCATTATGGGAACACTTGCTTTTATTTTGTTCCTGCAAAGTATGACGTTCATATCGCCTGTTGAAACAAGTGTGCTGTCGAGCTTTGAACCGCTCACGGCAATGATTGTTTCCGTCTTTTGGCTCGACCAGGCCATGGGAATTTGGCAAATTAGCGGTGCGGCCATTATGCTTCTGGGGGTTGTCTGGCTGTCAATTGGCGGTAACCGCAAAAAGGAAACTGCCCCGCCGCCAGAGCCTATTCAACAATACGATCACGAAGAAGTATAGATCTTGCGTCTGTACATGCTGTCTTTCTATATGACATAATGAATGGACAGACAGATCGGGGTGAGCCAGTTGAAGACGGTGTTTCGTTATGCATGGCCCTATAAATGGCCGATGCTCATTGCCATTTTATTGATGTTACTTGAACTATCGGTTGAATTAATCCAGCCGTTGCTGATCGGCAGAATTATAGATGACGGAATTATGAAAGAAGATTTGAACACTGTGCTGATTTGGGGGAGTGTCATGATGGCGCTTGCCTTCGTGGCGCTCTTTTCGGGTGTCGTTAATTCGTATTTTGCCGCTCATGCTGCGCAAAGCTTTGGCTTTGATTTGCGTCAGGCTCTGTTTCAGCGTGTTCAGACGCTTTCATTGGCTGCATTTTTGCGCTTTCCGACATCGAGCCTCATTACACGGCTGACAAGTGACGTGACATTTACACAAAATGCGCTGTTCATGGGACTGCGCATTATGGCGCGTGCGCCGCTTATGGTGCTTGGAAGTCTCATCATGGCATTCATTGTCAGTCCGAAGCTCGCAGTGTTTTTATTGATAGGAGCACCGTTTCTGGCGGTATTCCTGATTGTTATGGCGAGAAAAGGAGTGCGCTTATTTGGGCTGGTCCAGCGCCGTTTGGACGCAGTCAATCGGCTCGTCCAGGAAAACTTGCAGGCAGTTCGTCTCATTAAAGCGTACTTGCGCGGTGTTTTTGAAACGGAACGATTTTCAAAAGCTGCTTCCGCGCTGAAGAAAGACAGCGTCCATGCGATGCGTTTAATGGAATTAATATTGCCGGTCCTGCTGTTTATCATGAATGTCAGTTTCATGGCAGTACTCTGGTTTGGAGCAAAGGAAGTTCGGAACTCCGATATGCCTGTCGGCGATGTGGTCGCAATTGTCAACTACACATTAAGGATGACGAGCGCGTTTTCCATGTTCTCTTTTTTAATTGTCATCTTCTCGCGTGCCAAAGCATCGTCTGAACGAATGGAAGAGTTACTGGTCATGGATGATGAATTGGAACAGCTGGAGGCAGAAACTGCTATTCATCCTGGCGCAGTGTCAGTCCGTTTCGACCATGTGTCGTTTCGCTATCCGGGAACTGCCGAAGACGTGCTGCGTGATGTGACATTTGAAGTGCCGGCTGGTGACAAATTAGTCATTATGGGCGCCACAGGTTCAGGTAAATCGACGATGCTGCAATTGCTTCCCCGTATGTTCCGCGCGACAGAAGGGAGCGTATGGGTCGATGGCAGGGAAATTGAAGACTGGCCGCTGCATACATTGCGCAATCAGATCGGTTACGTCCCGCAGCAATCGATGCTCTTTACAGGATCCATCGCAGATAATCTGGCATGGGGCAAACCTGACGCCACTTCGGATGAAATTGAAGAAGCGGCGAAAAAGGCGCAGATTCACTCATCTGTCATGCGGTTTACAGAAGGTTATCAAACGCGTGTCGGTCAGCGCGGCGTGAATTTATCGGGCGGACAAAAGCAGCGCCTGTCGATTGCACGGGCATTGATCCGCAAGCCGTCTTTGCTGATTTTGGATGACAGCACGAGCGCGCTTGATGTCAACACAGAGTCAGCACTTTGGGAAGCGCTGCGGGAAGAAGATACGACGATGCTGATTGTCACGCAAAAGATTCAGACTGCGCAAATTGCCGATGCAATACTATTGCTTTCTGACGGACAAATTGTCGGCCATGGCACGCATGAACAACTGCTCGAATCCTCTTCTTTTTATCGTGAAATTGCAGAATCACAACAGAAGGGGGAGAGTGCATCATGCGAAAACCATTCGGCTATGAACCGGCTATTAGAAAAGAGGACCTGACCAAAGTACAGCGCAAAAAAATCCAGAAAGCAAGCAATTGGAAATCAGTGCTCGCAAGAATCTGGCGGCTGATCGACCAGCAGCGGGGTTTACTGATTACTGTACTTGCGCTTGTTTTCATCAGTTCTGCTCTTGCGCTTGCCGGTCCCTTTATGATCGGAACTATTATCGATCACTTTGTCATTCCGAAGAAAACGGACGGGCTGGGTGTGCAGATCGGTTTGCTGCTGCTCATCTATGCAGGGTTTTCAGTCTCCACCTATTTACAGAATTACTGGATGGTCGGTATTGCGCAGCAGACAGTCTATCGCCTGCGTACACAGTTATTCGGTCATTTGCAGAAGCTGCCTATCCGTTTCTTCGATAAACGGCAGCACGGTGAACTGATGAGCCGGGTGACAAATGATATTGAGAATGTCAGCCAGACACTGAACTCCTCGTTTATCCAAGTGTTTTCAAGTCTGCTGACATTGATCGGCACGCTGTCTATTATGCTGTATCTCAGTCCGCTATTAACGCTTCTGACGATGATTATTGTGCCGCTGATGTTCTTTGCGATGCGCTGGATCACGAGACGCACAGGCGTTTTATTCAAAGAGCAGCAGCGGGCGCTCGGCGAGTTAAATGGCATGATTGAAGAAACGGTTTCGGGTCAGCGTGTGGTAAAAGCATTTTCGCAGGAACAGAATGTCATCAGCGAATTCGCGCAGAAAAGCGAATCTCTCCGCACGGCGGGCTTCTGGGCGCAGACATACTCAGGGTTCATACCGAAAGTCATGAACACGCTGAACAATATGTCATTTGCGATCGTAGCAGGTGTCGGAGGATTGCTCGCGGTGACTGGATACGGCGGCGTAACTGTCGGGACGATCGTCATCTTCAGTGAGTACGCAAGGCAATTCACCCGTCCGCTCAATGATCTTGCCAATCAATTTAATACGGTGCTGTCTGCGATTGCAGGTGCCGAGCGGGTTTTTGCAATTATGGATGAGCCTGTGGAAAAAGATGAAGCTGTACAGTTGACGGAAACGCTGCAAGGCGACGTGAAGTTTAAAGACGTGACATTCGGCTATGGAGAAGAAGCCGTCATTAGAGGACTCAGCTTCCATGTAAAACCTGGAGAAACCGCAGCCTTCGTCGGTGCGACAGGAGCAGGGAAGACGACCGTGATGCAACTGCTGTCACGTTTCTATGATGCCGACAGCGGACAGATTTTGCTTGACGGCATCCCAATCAATGATTTGCCGCGTCAAACTGTCCGCAGCCAGATGGCATTTGTTCTGCAGGATCCGTTTCTGTTTGAAGCTACTGTGCGCGAAAACATCCGCTACGGCAGACTCGATGCAACAGATGAGGAAGTGATAGAAGCGGCAAAGAAAGCCAATGCTCACACTTTCATCAGCAAACTGCCGGAAGCTTATGATACTGTCCTTACAGCGGGCGGTGAACAAATTTCGCAAGGCCAAAAACAACTGCTGTCCATTGCGCGGGCGCTGGTCGCTGATCCTGCCCTGCTGCTGCTGGACGAAGCAACGAGCAGCATTGATACGGTAACCGAACTTGCTATTCAGGAAGCACTGGAGCGTCTCATGGCGGGCAGAACGAGCTTCGTCATCGCTCACCGCCTGAACACAATCAGACAGGCGGACAAAATATATGTACTGGCAGACGGGGAGCTCATCGAATCCGGCAGCCATGATCAGCTGCTGAAACAAAAAGGTGTATTTTATGGCATGCTGCATCATGATGAATGAAATTTGTAAATCCGCAGAAAAAAGCCATTTATCCGCACTTCGGGTAAATGGCTTTTCTGTATTATTTCTTATTATCAATATGGAGAGACTTGTCGTCGGTAAACTCTACATCCAGCTTGAATTCATCATAGTCATCAAGTCCGTACCACTGCAAGATCCTGTCAATGGCTTCTTCTTCTGTCGTTTCGCTGTCAATTAAAATTTCCATAAACATTTTATGCATATCGTCAATCGCTTCATTACCTTCGAGATCCACTTCTTGGAACTCATTGACATACTCCGCATCGGAAGGCTTTACGTCTTCATAATCCGTTTCGATCTTCTTATCATCTTTCTTGATTGTCAAATCAAAGTCCGTGAAGCCGTAACCGTCACCCGTGTTCATTGTACTGCCTTTATCTTCATCTTCATAACCTAGTGCGGGATCATCATTATCCGGTGCTTCATCCTTAGAAGAACATCCGCCGAGAATTAAAATAGATGAAAAGCCTACAATAGATATCATTCGCATAAATGACATGAGAGCCACCCTTTCTATAGATATGGTACTTATATTATCACCTGAAAAGCGGCTCTCTAAACCAAGTTAGCCTTACAAATGAGGAAATGGAATGGATGTAAGAATATATTAGTGATATTTCCGCTCCAAAATAGAACCGAGCAATTGGCGGATTGGCAATACTTGTCCCGAAGGCAAACGGATTTTTCCATGATAATAACCGACGGATTGATTCACGGACATTTTGCGCACGAGATAATGATCGAGTGTGGATTTTTGGAAAAAGGGTTTAAACGTTAACTGAATGTCATCCGAAAACTTTGTCATGATTTTCCACGGACTCTTCGGATCCTCCTTATCGCGCTTAAACAGAACGTCTTCATGAATTTTATGCATCACGCCTTCAATGAATACCGCATTTTCCGTCAAACCGGTGCCGTCCGTCCATGAGCCCCCGAAATTCAAACCAACCCGCTTGCCGCCTGTCCGTTGTGAAGCCATCGCCCAATCCCAATTTGTTTGGCTGTTCCATATACCCCGTCCATAATCATAGACTGCAAAGCTGTAATAAGGATTAAAGTCATATCGGCGATCGCCCATCCGCACGTATCCGCCCGTCGGTAAAATCGTATGTTTGGATGTAAAGTGAAAGTCATCCCGGTTTTTAGGTATGACCACATTTAATGATTCATCTTTTTCCGGATGAATGATATGCAGGTCAGCATGCAGCAGTTCATTATCGAAATCGGGAATGACGATAGATAGATGCGTTTCACCTTGCATATGAACGAGCTGGACGGTTAAATCGTCATGTATAAATTTGATATTGCCGAGCGCCTCTTCGGGCATTTTGACGCGTCTTGAAAAAGGCAGTGCTACATGTTTTTCATAGAAGCGCTGGGTTTCGTAGTTCAGTATGTAAATCAGGCAAATTGCTTTATGGTCAAGGTGGACAATCGCGGCAGTCAACATCACGTCTTCTCCGTAAATGCACCAATGATTCCAGCGTTTCTTTTTCATGAAACGGCCTTTTAGATTGCTTGTTACTAGAGGTTTTCGCGCATATCCAATAGATTCTGGATTCAGAGAACCTCTGGCGTCACAGAGCGGAACAGTCTCGGTTAATTCGTTCTCTTTATGTTGCATGATCTTTACCGCCTTTCTTGCCTATTGTCTTTTTGCCGTTCAGTTGCTATACTTTATATTGTACCAGAACCAAGGGGCATTAGCTCAGCTGGGAGAGCGTTGCGCTGGCAGTGCAAAGGTCAGGGGTTCGAGCCCCCTATGCTCCATACAATTAGCGGCAGTTCTTGAAGGAAATCTTCAGGGACCGCTGCTTTTTATTTCGAAAGAACTTTTCTATACATAAATACCCCCTGCTTGTCTGCATTAAAACTATTAGCTATTGTATATTTATTCATTATAACGTATATTAAATAACAGAGATATTAAAAGTTACAAGTGCCAGCCGTATATTGAAGCAGAAGTAATCATATTCATATACTTGTAGACAGGCGCTTGGCGATAACTTATAATTGTTTTAATTTAGAAGATTTTTACTAACAGAGCGAAAGAAGGGGAAATGTATGAAGAAGATGGTTTCAGCACTGCTGCTGATCTTGGCATTAGTTATTGCAGGCTGCAGCAATGACAGCGGGGGAGCAGGTTCAACAGAAAAATCTACGTTGAAGAATATTAAAGACAACAAAAAGTTGGTTGTCGGAATTGCACCGGGTTATTTCCCTTTTGAAATGAAAAGCACAGAAGGCGGATTTATCGGGTACGATATCGATCTGGCAAATGCAGTAGGAGAAGCGTTGAATACAGAAGTAGAATTTAAGCAATTTGCATTTGACGGCTTAGGACCGGCTCTGCAGATAGGTGAAGTCGATATGGTCATCGCAGGTATGACGATTCGCGGAGACCGCGCACTGTCAATGAGCATGTCGAATCCTTATTACAAAACAGGCCAGGCGGTCATGGTGCCAGCTGAAAACAAAGGCATTAAGTCTTGGGAAGAGCTTGACGTAAAGGGCAATAAAATTGCTGTAGGCATCGGAACTACAGGTGCATTGCTGGCAAAGTCCCAGTTTAAAAATGCAGAAGTAGTAGATTTTGAAGATTTCCCATTGGCCGCAACTACAATGGGGTCAGGGCAGGCAGATGCAGTCGTCTATGACGAACCTGCTATCGCAGTATGGCGCCTGGAGCATGAAGGAAAAGTTCATCAGCTTGAGGGCTTGCTGTCCGCTGAAAACTTGGGGATCGCAGTGAAGAAAAATGATTTTGAAACCATTCAATGGTTGAATTCATTCTTATACAGCTACGTTGACAGCCCGGAAGAACTGGAATCAAGAAATCGCTGGTTTGAAGAAAGCGACTGGCTAGATAAGGTAACGGAAGAGTAATATGGGCGGCTATGAATATGACTTCAGTGTAATATCGCAAAATATGGATATCTTTATTGAAGGGGCGCTGAAAACACTTGAAATTTCGGCGATTGCATTATTGCTGGCCATTCCGCTCGGGATTATTATCGGAATGGGCAGAATTTCCCGCAATAGATTCATCCGTATTCTTTCCTCAGCCTATGTAGAAGTCATGCGCGGCGTGCCGTTGCTGGTGCTGCTGATATGGATTTTCTTTGTACTCGGTCAATTTTTAAAACTCGGTTCCTACTGGGCATCGATTATCGGACTCGCTGTCTTCACTGCCGCCTTTATTGCAGAAATCGTTCGTTCAGGAATACAGGGTGTGCCAAGAGGTCAGATGGAAGCTGCCCGTTCGTCAGGTATGACCTACTGGCAGGCAATGCGCCTGATCGTTCTGCCGCAGGCGTTCCGGAGGGTTCTGCCGCCGCTTGCTTCACAATTCATCATGCTAATTAAAGATTCGTCTTTGATCTCGGTCATCGGCGCGACGGAATTGACGCTGAACGCAAAGAACCTGGTTGCCACTACGATGCGTTCCATAGAAATATGGACATTCATAGGCTTCGTTTACTTTGCGATGACATTCACGTTGTCCATGATTATTCGCGCAATCGAACAAAAATTATTAGCCAGAGAAAATTCATGAAGTCTGATGTGAAGGAGTGCCGGATATGATTTCTATCAAACATGTTACTAAAACATTTGGTATGAACCAGGTGCTGACGGACGTCACGCTGGAAATACCTAAATCGAACGTAGTGGCCGTCATTGGTCCGAGCGGGGCAGGAAAATCTACGCTGATCCGCACGATTAATGCGCTGGAGCCGATCGACAGCGGAGAAATCGTTGTAGACGGAGTTTCTATCCATGATAAAAAAGTGAATATTAATAAAGCGCGTACCGAGATCGGTTTCGTCTTTCAAAGTTTTAACCTTTACCCATTCCTTACGGCGCTGCAAAATGTCACGCTGGCACCAATCAACGTCAAAGGGATAAGCAAAAGTGCTGCGGAAGAGCGGGGCAGGGAATTGTTGACCTCCCTAGGTCTGGGCGATAAATTCGATGCCTATCCAAACCGGTTGTCAGGCGGGCAGCAGCAGCGTGTTGCAATTGCCCGGGCACTTGCGATGGATCCTCAAGTCATGCTGTTTGATGAGCCGACGTCGGCACTCGATCCGGAGATGGTCACAGAAGTGCTTGATGCGATCCGTAAATTGGCGGAAGATGGTATGACGATGGTTGTCGTCACGCATGAGATGGGATTTGCCAAAGAAATTTGTGATGAAATTATTTTCATGGCAGACGGCAAAGTCGTCGAACAGGCACCGCCTGCGAAGTTTTTCACCAATCCCGATACGGAACGGGCCCGAAATTTTTTATCAAAAGTGCTTCAGCATTAATTGAACGTCCCCCTCTGTCATATGATGTGGCAGGGAGGGATTTTTTTGTACGACCGTCAGGCGGCAGTACGTTATGCAGATAAATGGTGGGACAGCAGAAATCCGGCTTTTCCGAGTTTTGATGATGATTGCACGAACTATATTTCACAATGTCTATTAGCGGGCGGGGCACCGATGCATGGAGCACCGAATCGTGAAAAGGGCTGGTGGATGTACAAAGGCACGTGGAGTTTCAGTTTCACCACGGCACACTCCATGCGCTGGTATTTAGCGACTTCCACGAAAGGATTGACGGCAAGGCAAGTGGGCACGCCGCAGGAACTGCAAATCGGTGATCTCATTTGTTATGATTTTCAGGGCGACGGACGATTCGATCATACGACCATTGTGACAGCGAAAGATGGGGATATGTCTCTCGTCAATGCACATACGTATAACGCCTATCACAGAACGTGGGATTATAAGGATTCCTATGCATACTCGCCGAATGCGAAATATATTTTCTTCAAAGTGAATGATAAGTTCTCATAATTAGCCAACTCTGCATCAAAGTGCTTCTCATAGCCTCTAGCAACAGACTGCCAAGTTAGGGTATACTAGGTAGCAGATACTTATAGCAAAGGAGAAGGTTGAGTGTGAATGAACAAGCATTATCGGTGAGAGAGGCCATTGTCACACGGCGCTCTATCAAGAACTTTAACGGACAGCCGATCGAACCAGAGATCATCCCGGAAATCATAGAAGATGCCGTTTGGGCACCAAACCACGGAAACCGTAATCCTTGGCGTATGATTGTCGCAACAGGCGGACAGTATGAACAGCTTTTGGACGTCTTAAAGGAGTTCGGTGTTGCAAATTGGAAACAGCTTTCTGACGAGGATCTTGAAAAACAAATGAAGAAATTCTCGACTGCCAGTGCAGCTGTTTTCGTCATCGTCCCTGAAGACGTGCGCCAAAAAGAGCGGCTGGAGGATTATGCAGCAGCCAGCACACTGATCCAGAATATTCAATTGCTTGCATGGGATAAAGGGATAGGGACGTGCTGGAAAACGCCGCCGTTCATTGATCATCCAAAGTTCCGTGAACGTTTGGGTGTACAGGCAGGGGAGCGTATCATCAGCATGCTGCAGTTCGGCTACTTTGATTCATTGCCTAAAGCTGCACCCCGTAAGCCAGTTGAAGAAATCATCACGTATTTTGGCAGCGACGAAGAAGAGGAATAAAATATGAAACAGGCTGCTCCTAAAAATAGGAGCAGCCTGTTTTTGTATAGGGGAAATGGGTTGCGTGGTCAATGGATCGGGCCACGTGCTCAATGTCCTTCGGCAAGCGCTCAATGCGTCGGGCCAAGCGCTCAATGCCACCTCGCCCGCGCTCAATGCGTCGGGCCAAGCGCTCAATGTCTCTTCGCCCGCGCTCAATGCGTCAGGCCAAGCGCTCAATGCCACCTCGCTCGCGCTCAATGCGCCAGGTCAAGCGCTCAATGCCTCTTCGCCTGCGCTCAATGCGTCGAGCCAAGCGCTCAATGCCACCTCGCTCGCGCTCAAAGCGTCGGGCCAAGTGCTCAATGCCCCCTCGCTCGCGCTCAATGCGCCAGGTCAAGCGCTCAATGCCCCCTCGCTCGCGCTCAATGCGTCAGGCCAAGCGCTCAATGCCACCTCGCTCGCGCTCAATGCATCGGGCCAAGCGCTCAATGTCTCTTCGCCCGCGCTCAATGCGTCGGGCCAAGCGCTCAATGTCTCTCCGCGCGCGCTCAATGCGCCAGGTCAAGCGCTCAATGCCCCCTCGCGCGCGCTCAATGCGCCAGGTCAAGCGCTCAATGCCTCTTCGCCTGCGCTCAATGCGTCGAGCCAAGCGCTCAATGCCCCCTCGCTCGCGCTCAATGCGTCGGGCCAAGTGCTCAATGCCCCCTCGCTCGCGCTCAATGCGCCAGGTCAAGCGCTCAATGCCCCCTCGCTCGCGCTCAATGCGTCGGGCCAAGCGCTCAATGCCACCTCGCCCGCGCTCAATGTCCTTCGGCAAGCGCTCAATGAGTCGAGCCAAGCGCTCAATGCCCCCTCGCCCGCGCTCAAAGCGTCAGGCCAAGCGCCCAATGCCCCCTCGCTCGCGCTCAATGCATCGGGCCAAGCGCTCAATGCCCCTCTGCCCGCGCTCAATCCATCCCCGCATCCGCTCATAACCCCAGCTTTTCAATCTCTCCATAATAACTGCTGATTACGCGCAGTCCTTTATCGAAGTTTTCCAAGTGGAAATGTTCATTCGGTGCGTGGAAGTTTTCGGTGTCCAGGCCGAATCCCATTAGTACGACCGGCAATTTAAGAATTTCATCGAATGCCGCTACGATTGGGATGGAGCCGCCGCCGCGTGTGTAGACAGTCGGCACGCCGTAAACTTGCTCATAAGCCCTTCCGGCAGCTTGGATTACTTCGTGGTCATAGGGCGTCAGGTAAGGCTTCCCTTTATCGAACTCCGTCACTGTCACTTCGCAGCCAACGGGTTCATGTTTTGCAATATGAGCACGCAGTTTTTCTACGATTTCATCAGGTTCCTGGTCGGGAACGAGACGGCATGTAATTTTTGCTCCGGCTTCTGACGGCAGGACGGTTTTAATGCCTTCCCCCGAAAATCCGCCGAACACCCCGTTGATTTCGAGCGTAGGACGCGCCCACGTACGTTCTGTGTAAGTGTAACCCGGTTCGCCAGTCAATTCTTTGACGCCGACTTCCTTTTTGACGGCTTCTTCATCAAAATCAAGAGCTGCCCAGCCTGCACGTTCTTCTTCCGTCAGATCGCGTACTTGATCGTAAAAACCGTCAATTGCGATCGTGCCTTCCGCATCACGGAATGAAGCCAGAATTTCAGCGAGTGCATGAATAGGATTTTGAACACCGCCGCCGTATAAACCGGAGTGCAGGTCTCCTTTAGGTCCTTTAACGTCAATTTGCACGCCTGCTAAACCGCGCAGTCCATAGCAAATCGCAGGCTGTCCGGGAGCATACATGCCGGTATCCGAAATGACGATGAAATCCGCTGCCAATTTGTCCTGATTATTTCGGATATATTCTTCCAGACTGGGGCTGCCGATTTCTTCTTCACCTTCAATAATTAATTTGACGTTGACGGGCAGTTTCCCTTCGACATTCATCAGCGCTTCAATTGCTTTGCTGTGCATAAACACTTGCCCTTTATCATCGCTTGCTCCGCGCGCATATAATTTATTATCACGAATAGTTGCTTCAAATGGAGGCGTCTCCCATAAATGAAGCGGATCGACAGGCTGTACATCATAATGGCCGTAAATCAGGATAGTCGGCTGGTTTTCCGCGTGCATCCAGTCGGCGTAGACAACAGATTGTCCCGCTGTTTTTTCAATCGAGACGTTTTCGAGTCCGATGCTTTCGAATTCATTTGCGAGCCATTCCGCTGCTTTCTGCATATCCGGCTGATGTTCTGATAATGCGCTAATGCTCGGAATCGCGAGGAAATTCGTCAGCTCTTTCAAGTGGCGGTCGCGGTGATCTGTAAAATATTGATCCAATGATTGTAATGAAGTCATTGCAAACCCTCTTTTCTCTGGACTGTTTTCTATTCCACATTATAGCAGAAGTTCGTGCGCCGTAAGGTTTAGACGCTTCCGGGAAAGGGAACCAAATGATAAAAGTGAGCGTCTAATCTGTATATAGTATTAGCGGCACGGTTTATATTTATGATATAATAACCCAATAAGAAGTATTGAATGATTATGAACGGATTACCATGACTGATAACAAATAAATGAGGAAATGCTGGAGGAGACGCAATTGTTTATTGCACTGGGACTATGTTTATTCTTGTCCTTTTTTTTATCGGGGAGCGAGACCGCTCTGACTGCCGTCAATCGCATGAAAATACAATTGCGCGCGGATCAGGGAGATAAAAAATCTGTTAAGTTAAGACAATTGATTTCAAAGCCGGATCGTATGATTACGGCCATTTTAATCGGCAATAATGTCGTGAATATTTTGATGCCGACGATTGTGACGATGATCGCGATCGATAAAGGATTGAGCATCGGATTACTGACGGGGATATTGACTGTCATCCTAATTATATTTGGCGAAGTATTGCCGAAAACCATCGCCGCGACATTTGCGGACCGGATTGCTTATATCGTCGCGCCGCCTATTACGGTGCTTGTGAAATTATTGATTCCATTGACTTTGATTCTTTCGCTGTTTACGAACTTCTTCGTGCGTCTGATTTCAAAAGGTGCTGTGACAGAAGCAACACTGACGAAAGAAGATGTGCGTTCCATGGTTGATATTGCTTCGACTGAAGGAACGTTCGGACAGGATGAATCAATTCGTCTGAAAGGCGTGCTTGACTTCCGCGATAAAGATGTCATGGATGTTATGCAGACACACCGGACAGATATTGTTTCACTTTCTATGGATTCGACGTATGAAGATGTGCGTGACGTCGTGCTGCAATATTTCTATACTCGATATCCTGTATACGAGGAAAGTATCGACCGTGTCGTCGGTATTTTTTATTCTAAAATGCTCATCGAATGGTCCATGTTTCCGGAACGGACGTTTGGAGATATGATTGACCGCCAGCCGCTGTTTGTCGTGCAGACCGCCAGTGTGGAACTCGTATTTAAACGGATGCTGACGCAGAAGAAACATATGGCGATTGTGCTTGATGAATATGGCGGAACGCTCGGAATCGTCACGCAGGAAGATATTATTGAAGAAATGATTGGGCAGGACATAGAGGACGAAACAGACGTAGAAGAAGATTCGATGGTCTTTGAGAAAGAAGAAAACCGTTTGATCTGTCAAGGGCGTCTGGATATTAAAGATGTCATTGAATTGCTCGATGTCGAACTGCCGACAGACCACGATACCATCGGCGGCTTTGTATTTCAGGAGGTGGGCCATATTCCAGAAGAAGGAGAATGGTTCAACTATAATACACTGTTGTTTGAAGTCGAGGAGATGGACAGAGCACGTATTTCGCGATTAAGAATTACGAAACAGCAAGAGCAGGAAGAAGCCGTGGAAGCATAGAAGGTGTCAAGTAACCTTACATAATTGTAAGGTTACTGAAAGAGAAAGCGATAGTTCAAATAATGTGTGTCAGTCATAATAAGGGTACCAGTTACAAAACGGAGGTACTTGCTTATGAAAACGGACTTGAACGCATTATACGAAGAGTATGGTCGCTATATATATCATTTATGTCTAAAATTAACCCGCAATAAAGAAGAAGCGGAAGATCTTATGCAGGACGTGTGGGTGAAAGTCGTACGCTACAGCGGTGAAATGAGTGAAGTCAACCGTATGAAGGCTTGGCTGACAACCATTTGCATGAATACATTCCGTGATCGCTACAGAAAAAATGTGCGTCACAGCCAATACGTGATGAATCAGCCTGATACATTAGACGTTCCGATTCTTGATTTGGTTCCCAGCAATGCAAAAACACCTGCAGAATTGATGGAACAAAGCGATATTTCCTCTTTGGTGCAGCAGAAAATCAGCGAGCTGGATGGCATCTACCGAAAAACGATCGAATATTTCTACGTAAACCAGTATTCGCTCGTGGAAATTGCCGGGTTGATGAGTGTATCAATCGGCACGGTGAAATCACGCCTGTTCCGCGCAAAGAAGTATCTGAAAGAGATGCTCGTACAAGACGAAGCAGCACAAGAATACGTAATAGCCTAAGCCCACTGCCTTGTGGGCTTTTTTTGATGAGGCACAGCGTACAAAGATGACTCCCATGCATATACTAAGAAACGCTAAGCAGCATGGCAAGGAGCGGTGCAGAAAACACCTGCAAAGAATACAAAATTCTGCACGGCTGGACTAACCCATTGCAAACCAAAAAACGACCTCCATCATCTAAATAATGGAGGTCGTGCCTGTTAATCCGTCGCTTCTGCAAGCTGCTTATTCAGTTCTGACAGCCGTTCTTCCATACGGGCAAGACGGCGTTCGGCGTTTTCGATCATCTTCACATGACCGGTTGACTCCAGCTTCTCCACATCGCCCTGCAGACTGATATAGTCCATCTTGAGTTCTGCAATCTCTTGCTCCAGCTGATCTTTTGTCATACGGGAAAACTCCAATCATAGGTTTTCCCTTAGTGTAACATATCCAGCCTTGTCCGTTTAGGAAACTCCAACAAATAACGGATTGCCTCAAGCACCTTTTCCTCTCCGCTGCCAATGTCAATCTGCAGCTGACGCTTGATCGCGCGTTCTTTGCGTGCATCATGCAGCAGCGGTTCCATGATCGCACTCAGCAAATTCGACTGTGTCACTTTGCGGCCGAGTCCAAGATGAATGAAACCATTTTTCTCAGTAGGGAAGCCAAGATTTGATTCGAACTCGTTTTGGGCAAGTACAATGCAAGGCACCCCGATGACAGCGACTTCGTAGGGGGTATAGCATGCATCGCATAAAATCATATCAGCTTCGGAGAACAGCTCGGCACGGTTGTCCGGAGCCTGTACAACTCTCGTGTTACGTCGGCTCAATGCCATCATTTGTACTTCACTTACATCATGTTTATAGTTATCGCCGAGGACAACTGTGACTGACAATGGAATCTGCAGTTGTTTCAAATGCCGCAATGCCCGGAATGTCAGATTGCCCGGATCTTCATCACCAAATGAAATAACGAGACGGGATGAAGAGGACGGCGGCTTTCTTTTTAAGCCCGCATGACGGTAGGGATGCAAAGATGCATCCGTGATGAACGTGTCGGGGCCAGTAATATAATGGTCAGCGCACAGTTCCTGTGTTTCAGGATACAGCGTCTGAATGACCCAGTCTGTCAGCTGCCCGCCATCACCAAAGTCATCAAAATGCAGAATGCTTGGTACGAGTTCCACCAGCTTGGACATTTCATCTGTATTGCTTGGACCCGCGTCGCGAATCAAAAGATCAGGCTGCAGCTTGCTTACCTGCGTAATGAAAGAAGAAGGACCGATTACTTTATGACAGGTGAAATTTTCATCAGGAAACGGAGTATGTTGATCATATAAAAAGATGATCTCCGCTTCATTTTTCAATGTATTAGCCAGCTTACGTGCACGTCGCAGAGGATAACTTCCTTTGCCGTCTGTTATGGATAGATAGATCGCGATTTTTTTTTGGACTTGTTTTTCGATTGGAACCACCCTTTCTGAACCTGCTTCGTTCCTCTTACCCTATGAAAAAGGAGAATAGTTTATTACAATGAGGAACGGGCGGTACAGAACGGCTTGAAAATAGGGAAGGAGGCGGGCTGTCTGATGTTCAATTCATTGATCATGGATTTGATGCTGGTCGTGCTAATTGGAGTAGGATCGCAATGGGTGGCGTGGCGGACTAGAATGCCGGCCATTGTCGTGATGGCGATTGCAGGATTGCTCGTCGGTCCGATATTTGGTCTGATGAATCCGAAACAATCAATGGGTGATTTATATTCACCGATTATTACATTTGCAGTTGCAATTATTCTATTTGAAGGCAGTTTAAACCTCGATTTCAGGGAGATTAAAGGCTTCGGGCGCCCTGTTGCGCGAATCGTTACGTTCGGAGCGTTTATTGCATGGATTGCAGGCTCACTGGCTGCGCATTATATTGCAGGATTGTCATGGGAAGTGGCGTTCATCATCGGAGGATTGTTTATTGTCACAGGTCCGACGGTGATTTTACCTTTATTGCGGCAGGCGCGTCTAAAGCCGCGTGCCGCCGCCATCTTGAAATGGGAAGGTATTGTTGTTGACCCGTTTGGTGCACTTTTGGCGGTCTTCGCCTTTGAAGTAATCAGGTTCATGAATAGTGAAGTGACGGCGCAGGCCATGCTGCTGTTCGTAGGCGCTTCGCTGTTCTCGGTATTCATCGGATGGGGAACGAGCCGTATTTTAGGTTCAGCATTTGAAAAAGGCCAGGTTCCTGAATTTTTAAAAGCGCCGATTCTATTCGGTTTAGTGCTGTTTGTCTTCGTATTGTCTGATGAAATCATGCATGAAACCGGCTTGCTTGCGGTAACTGCCATGGGGCTGACGATGGCAAATATGCATTTGACGACACTGCAGGATATCCGGCATTTCAAAGAAAACATCTCGGTTTTGCTCATTTCAGGAATTTTTGTCATGCTGACGGCTTCTCTTGATCCGCATATACTGATTGAGATAGCGAACCCGAAAATTGTGCTGTATGTATTGGCGATGCTATTTGTCGTCAGACCGCTGTCCATTTGGGTATCGACCATCGGAACGGATTTAAACGTCCGGGAAAAGACCTTAATTGGCTGGATTGCACCGCGTGGAATTGTAGCATTGACGGTGTCAGGCTATTTCGCATCCATTTTGCTTGAAAATGGATATAAAGATGCCGAGCTGCTCACTGCGTTAACTTTTGCGCTTGTATTTGCAACGGTAGTCCTGCACGGCTTCTCAATTGGCTGGCTGGCCAAGAAGCTTAATTTGACGACACCGGAAGAAACGGGTGTCGTGCTCATCGGCAGCACGCGTTTTGTGGCGGAACTGGCGAAATCCATTCAAGGCGCAGGTCATAAGGTGCTGATTATGGAAGATTCATGGGGAGGCCTGTCCAACGCGCGAAAACAAGGAATTCCGACATATATGGGGGATATTTTATCCGAGCATACGGGCTATCACCTGGATTTGACGCCGTACCGTTATATTTTGGCTATGACAAAAACGGATTCGTATAATTCGCATGTATGTGCCGATTTCACGCCGGATCTGGGGCGGGAATCGCTGTTTCAGACAACGACACATAAGCGAAGCGCTGACCGGCAGTTCAACCTTGCGACGGGCCAGTTCCTGTTCACACCTAATCTGTCAATTCATGAATTGGATGAGCGCATTCATCAAGGGCATGTATTCCGTAAAACGCTGCTGACGAAACAATATAGCTATACGCAATATTTACGTGAACGGGATGACCGCTCTGTGTTGCTGTATATTATCCGTGCGAACGGTGATATGGAATTTTACACGGCGGAGAAAGAATTGCAGGCACAGACAGGGGATACGATTGTTGCGCTGTCTACATTAAATAAGACGATTGAGCGGACGATTGACCGGCTCGAAGAAAAGAATGGCAAGGCGTCCGTGCCAAAAGAAAAGATTGAAACAAAGTTTATGGAAGAACCGCCGCTCACAAAACCGGAAATACCGGGGGAGACACCGCCGAAGATCAATAAAGAGCAGTGAGTGCTGATTTCCGCTAAACTGTGATTGCACATAAACGCACATGCCGCATCATGCAGCGTGTGCGTTTATTGTCATTGAAAAAGGGTATCTAAAATACACATCTCCCTGCATATGGACTAGTCACTTCCACCCGCATAGTATGGACAGCTGGTATGAAACGTGCGGCAAATGGGTAAGATGAAATAAAAGACATTGTCAAATCCATTCCTAAGATGGATTGTATTTTACACACTATTGCGTAAACTGAGTATAATAGATTGTTGTGGCGAAATTTCTATTCGGAGGTGGATGCGATGAATGCTGTATTGGGGTTTGCGGGTGCTGCCGAACAACTGCAGCGGTATGACGCAGTCCGCAGGAAGAATGCCGAAAATGCATATGAACGTCAGACAGAATTCCGTGAACAGGCACAAAAAACCAAAGAAGATCTGATAGCGCTGCTGCGGGGCAACTCAGAATCTGTTGAACGGGAAGCAGATGCGAAGAAGGATCTTACAAGACTTGACGGCGGCCTAGTTAAAAACATCCCGATTCCTCTAGGCAATAATCTGGATGAAACGATTGAACTGTGGCGTGAAGTGCGAAGAGAAGCGTACTCGGAAACACCCCCAACGACCGCTGATTATCAGCTGGCGGGTAAAGCATCAGCAAAAATTTCAGAAGCAGAATTGCAGCTGGCGTTACATAACCGCGCCAAAACGATACGTGAACAGCTGGCGGCAATCGGCGGGAAAACAGCTGGAGCGACGGAAGGACCCACTCGGATGCAGCTGCAGTACAGCCATGCATTTACCATTTATCAAGTCCAAAACCAGGCGAAAATGAATCAGTACCAAATCGATCAGCCCCGAATGAATGTCAGCGTGTAAACGGTTGGACTGAAAAGCGAAAGCTTGTTTTGCTGGAACCCAGTGAAACGGGCTTTTTTGTTTTTACATAACCATGCGCTCGATCAGTACGGACAGAAAGGATGTTACAAATATGGCAAAAAAACAGAAGTCTGTTAAAACGAATGCAATTCGCATCATCGAAAAAGAAGGAATTGCACATGAGATCCGCAGCTATCAAACGGAAGACGGGCAGAACGACGGGGTATCAGTTGCGAATAAAACCAATGAACCTGCAGAGAACGTCTACAAAACATTAGTGGCAATGGCGAGTAAAACAGATCTACTGGTTTTCATCATTCCGGTAGCAGAAGAACTGGATTTGAAAAAGGCTGCAAAAACAGCAGGTTTCAAGAAAATTGACATGCTGCCCATGAAAGAATTGACGAAAGAAACCGGCTATGTTCGGGGAGGCTGTTCGCCGGTCGGCATGAAGCGGGAGCTGCCGACTTTCATTGACAGCCAGGCAGAAACTCTTGATTATCTTTATGTCAGTGCCGGCAAAGTCGGTTTGCAGATGAAATTGTCACCGGATGACTTAGCGAGCGTTACAAAAGCACAATTCAGTGACCTTGTGAAATAAGCTCATAACAATCCGTGCTGTTTCTGTTACAATGAAGGTATTGACAACTAGAAGAAAGAAGAATGTATATGCGTAATTTAGTAGCGTGGCGGTGGATTTTCTTCATCGTCGGCATGATGATCATGTCACTTGGAATCTCGCTGATGATTAAAGGTCAGCGGCTTGGAATTGCACCGTGGGACGTCCTGCACCTCGGTTTATATCAGAATATCGGATTAACTATCGGATCGTGGAGCATTTTGACAGGCTTTCTGATTGTCACAGTCACTTCGTTCTTTTTAAAAGAGTGGCCAAGGCTCGGTACCTGGCTTAATATGCTGCTCATCGGATTATTTATCGACTTCTTCAACTGGCTTTTGCCCGACGTGGATTCGCTGTCCGTACAAATCGTCTGTTTCATTCTGGGCGTATTTGTTTTGTCTTACGGAGTCGGTGTATATGTTTCACCCAATCTTGGAGCAGGCCCGCGTGACAGTCTCATGCTGCTGTTTGTCGATAAATTCGGCTGGAGTCTCCGCCTGGTGCGTACAGCCATTGAAGCGGCTGTAACGCTGATTGGCTTTTTACTTGGCGGTCCGGTAGGCATCGGTACGCTGATAGTCGTATTTTTCTCAGGGCAGCTTATTCAGATTGCCTTGCCGCAATGCAAACGGCTGTTATTGAAAATTACCCGGCAGACGGATGAGAAAGTTTTATTACACTATAAAGGAGCATAAGCGATTGCGCTGTGCTTTTTTTATTTATCCATACATAGAATAAAGGGAAGAAAGAAAGGATGATCAGTATATACGGTTATATTACAGAATATATGGGAACGGCCTATACAGGACAAGGCGTGCAGCATAAATACAAAGAGCTGCTTGCAGAATCAAAGAAAACGATTTTCCTGAAGTGTCTGCCTACCCATTCGCTGTCGCAAGTGCTGAATGATTTAGCTGTTTACTTTGTCAACAGGGGCTATGCAGTAGACCGCTTTATGAACCCTGGCCATGTGGATAAAACTGATGCACTTTTCATCAAGGAGCTCGAGCTGTTCATTTTGCAGGCATCCCATCCGGTATCATTCGAGCCGACAGATCTTGGCAGCCGCCATAAAGTATTTTGCTTTTATGACGTCTATCATCAAGATCAGCTTCTTCATCGGCACGATGAAGTGAGCCGGCTTATAAAAGAAGAGGGAAGCCGCTTTGAAAAGTCTTTGTCCTTATTGCAGAAGGCAAAAGCGATTCATGATGAATGGGAAGCGGTCAATATCGCACGAATGGACTGGGCGCGTCACGAAGAGATCATAGAAGAGGTAAAGCAGGAAATTTTCGGTACAATTGAACTCGCCAAACCGGCACATATCTCGCATCGCATTGTCGGCTCTCTGTCCGCAGGCAGTGCACATGATTTCATTCCGTCCATTACTAAACGCGTGAAACGGAGACTGCTCATAAAAGGCCTGCCCGGTACCGGAAAGTCTACTATGATGCGTGCGCTTGGTGACGAAGCGAAGCGCCGCGGGGTCGACGTGCTTTACGGCTGGTGCGGACTGGATCCCGCAAGCATCGATTTGGTGCTGTTTCCGGAGCTGTCTGTCTGCGTGTTTGATTCAACGCAGCCGCATGCTTATGATGCAGAAAGCCCGCGTGATGAATTAGTCGATATCGTGCCGCTGTGTGCGGAAGATGAACAGTCGGAGAAATTAATTGAAGACATCCGGCACCGCTATCAGAAGGCGATTGGAGAAGCAGGGAAAAACATGCAGCTGGCTGTGCAGGCACAAAACACAGCAAGAATTCAAATGGACCGTGCGTTAAATATCGAGTTATTCGAGAAAAAACTGCAAGGTCTGTATGCCTTTATTAAAGAATTGGAAGAAAAATAACATAGCAGACAATATACGTTGAAAGGGCAGATTCAGCCGGTTTATCGAATCGGAAAACTTTCAACTGAAGCGCAGAGCTGCGGTGCTTTTATTCTATCTCCATTATATTGTTAATAAATTAAAAACCGCAGAGCTTCTGCGGTTTTTAGTCGAATGTATGAATATAAAATGTTTCATTATGCAGCCAGTCAAGTGCTTCTTCATCATTAGCCGCCCAGCGCTTTTCCATGTCGGGAAGCATCCAGACTGTTTGGGACGCATGTGCGCGCAATGCGGCGATTTTTTTACCCGCCGAATTTTTTGTGTGATGCACGACATCCGGCTCGCCAAGCAGGCTGACTGTATGGTTGTCAAAAGCTTTCAGGTACAGCACGGGACGGTCCGCTTCCGGCATGCGGTTCATCGCTTCGATGACCGCAGCACCCGTTGCATTATGATCCGGATGTACTGCAAGTGTCGGATGGAATGTAATAACCAAGGAAGGCTGCAATTCCTCGATCAGGTCAGTCATCATCTGTACAAGTTTTTCAGGGTCTTCAAATTCAATGGTTTTGTCACGCAGTCCCATCATGCGCAAATCCGTCAATCCCATCGCATCACATGCATCAAGCAATTCCTGCTTGCGGATCTGCGGCAGTGTCTCGCGGTTCGCAAATGGCGGATTGCCGAGGTTCCGCCCCATTTCGCCAAGTGTCAGGCAGGCATAAGTAACCGGTACCCCCATTTCGATATATTCTGCAATCGTTCCGGCGCTTCCGAATGATTCATCATCAGGGTGAGGGTATATAACCAAAACATGTCGTTCTTTTTGCAACATGAAAAAAACTCCCTTCTTAATAAGCAAATGGCGTTTCGCTGATTTCAAGCGCAACCGCCAGTTTTCCGTCAGGCCCAAGCCCCGCCATTAATAAACGGTTATGTTCATCGAGTGTATAGTGTGTAATGCCTTGGGCGTAAATCCAGCCGCTCGGCAATTTCAGTCCGATGCGGTGCGGTGATTCGCCGGCCACTTTTCCAAGTTCATAGCGGATAATGATATTGCGGATAAATGCGCCCGCATTGAAAAAGCCCTCCTGAAAATGAGAGGCATACGATCCGTTCGTTGTTTCCAAATGTATATAAACATCTTTATTTGCAAAGGAGTCCAGTAACTCCTGTAAATGTTTCACTTCAACAGTTTGCATACCCATCCTCCTACTGACTGCAGTCATTTCGCTGCACTCTCTCTATTGATAGTATATAGAAATTATCGTTTGAATGAAATCAGACGGCTCACAAAAAAGTCAGGAGGTCTCCTGACTTTCATGCATTCATTATACTTCCTGAAGCTTTACCTGCGGCGCATCGAAGCGGTTTTTCGCTCCGTGCATGACAGGTCCTACATATTCATTGAGCTTCCAGCCGTGCGCGATTGCCGCTGCCACGAACTGCTTCGCTTCAATGACCGCATCCTTGATCGCCAAACCGTTCGCCAAATTTGCCGTAATTGCTGCCGCAAACGTACAGCCTGCGCCGTGATTATTATACGTATCGGATTTTTCGGATTTCAGTAAAGTGAACGTGCTGCCGTCATAGAATAAATCGACTGCTGCCGTATGATCGAGCTGTTTGCCGCCTTTGATGACGACATTTCGGGCGCCAAGTTCATGTATCTTCTGTGCCGCCGCTTTCATATCATCAATTGTCTTTGGTGTTTTCATAGAAGCCAGCTGACCCGCTTCAAATAAATTAGGCGTCACAATTTCTGCTTTCGGCACCAGATACTTGATCATTGCGTCCGTATTGCCTGGATTCAGCACTTCGTCTTCGCCTTTACAGACCATGACCGGATCAATGACCACGTGGTCGAGTCCTGATTCATCAATCGCCTCGCCTGCTGTCCGGATAATCTCTTCCGTGCTCAGCATGCCTGTTTTGATCGCATCGATGCCGGTGGATAACGCTGTCTTTAATTGGGCCTTTACCACATCAATCGGCAACGAATAAACACTATGTGCCCATTGCTGATCAGGATCCATCGTCACGACGACTGTCACTGCAGTCATGCCGTATGTGCCGTGTTCCTGAAATGTCTTCAGATCCGCCTGGATGCCCGCGCCGCCTGAAGTATCCGAGCCTGCAATCGTCAAAGTTTTCTTCAAGGACATAATAAAACGTCTCCTTCATTAGCTGCATTTTTATGTTATTCATTTTATACAACTAATTGTCGAAATACAATTAATTCGGGTATGATGAATGTCAAGAAAGCGGCGCTATGGTGGACGCTTCCCCGATGAAACCTATGAGCCGGCAGAACGTATAAAAGGAAAGTGTCAGATTAGTAGGTTAGCAGAGGGGGTGAAAGCTATGTATAAGCATGATTCGTCAAAAAGAGGGAAAAAGGAAATACGAGAGGCCGGCGCGCAATCATCGGTTACATTCGATGAGCGGAAAAAGCCAAAGCGCAAACGCCGTAAGACAGGATTTCTGGAACTCGCTTTCACGTTGTGGTCTTCATGGAGAACAGCGTATGTTTTACTGATTTTGATATTGATCATTGCACTTATCACTCTGCCTATTGCAGGATTTTATTTAATGAGACTGGGTTCTACGTTTTCAGAGCAAAAAACCGCTTTCGTTGAGCGTGTTCAGGAACTGCAGCAATTGACGACAGCGGAATCGTATACAAAAGTGCTGGTAAAACGCACAGATAATGAATTATTCGGTCATAGCATAGGTGTTAATTTCCCCGGAACGAAACGGAACTTACTCGTTGTCATACCGGGATCAGTCAAAGCCGGAATTGATCTCAGCGAAATCACTAAACAGGATATGCAAGTGGATGAAGAAGAAAAACGCATCAGGCTGACCATTCCGCCCGCTGAATTTCTCGGCGGGGCAGAACTGTATTTCGAACAGGCTGAAGTCTATTCAGTAGAAGGGCTGTTCCGGGGAAAAGCAGATATAAAAGAAGGATATGAACTGGCGAATGAAGCTAAAGCAATCATACTCAAAGAAGCATCAGCACAAGGAGTACTGGAGTCGGCGGAAAAGAATGCGGAAAAGACGCTGAAGGAAATGTTTTCATTCGCCGGCTATCAGCTGGATATAGAAGTGAAGGAGTGAGGTATATGACTGTTGCATTTCATAATGACTGGGACATGGTACTGAAGGATGAGTTTGAGAAGCCTTATTATCAGGAGCTGCGCGCGTTTTTGCGCGCAGAATACGCGACGCATGTCATCTATCCGCAGATGACTGATATGTGGACGGCTTTTCAATTGACACCATTCCGTGATGTCAGCGTGGTGATTTTAGGGCAGGATCCTTATCATGGCCCGAACCAGGCGCACGGCATGAGTTTTTCCGTACAGCCCGGCATGAAGCTGCCGCCGAGCCTGCGTAATATCTTTAAAGAACTTTCGTCAGACCTTCATGTGCCGGTCCCTGCAGAAGGGATGTTGACAGGATGGGCGAAACAAGGTGTATTATTATTGAATACCGTGCTGACCGTGCGCGAAGGAGCGGCGGCTTCACATAAAGGCAAAGGCTGGGAACAGTTTACCGATGAAGTCATCCGTAAACTGTCCATGCGCAGAGAGCCGATCGTGTTCATTTTATGGGGAAAGCATGCCCAGGAGAAAACGGCGCTGATCAACCGGAGACGGCATGCGATTATTGAATCCCCGCATCCGAGCCCGTTCAGTGCGTCACGGGGCTTTTTCGGCAGCCGTCCGTTTTCCAGAACGAATGATTATTTGCGGGAGTGGGGCAGGAAGCCGATCGACTGGGCGCAGACTACTTGATGAACAACCAGAAAGGAAGTGGAACAATGGCAGTTAACTGTTTTGAATGTATCTACTTTTACACGACATGGGACCCGGCAAGTCCGCGGGGCTGCAAGGCATATGGATTTAAGACGAAAATGCTGCCGTCTATTGTAGTGAAGCGCTCTTCAGGTATGGAGTGCATGCAGTTTGAACCGAAAAAGGGAGCGGGATTACGATGATTACAGCTGAACAATTGCTTGGAGAAATCGAGCAGCAAGTGCATTTGGCAAAACAGGCGCAGGACGACACATCAAGAAGAGAAGCGATTTACGCGGTCAGGACGCTGTGCAATCTGATGCTCAACGATGCACCGGCTGCAAAACTGGTTTCACAGCCGGCACAAGTGCGCTCTGTGCAGACCGCGCTGGTTACTTCATTGAATGAACAGCCGCTGCGGGAAGCGGATGCCAACGGGGAATCGCTGTTTGATTTCTGACAGTGCCACAAACCGTTCAAATACCTGTCAATTTCAGCTGTATCGTTATGATAAACTGAAGACAGTAAGCAGATTCGTTAGAAAGAAGGAGTTATTATGCCATTTTTTATTATCGCAGGAGCCATTAATGCGGCCATCGCGGTAGCGTTCGGTGCATTCGGTGCACATGCGCTGAAAGATCGCTTGTCCGAACATTATCTGGCTGTCTGGGAAACCGCAGTACAATATCAAATGTTTCATGCCATCGGATTACTTGTCATCGGTATACTGATGAACAGTTCATTGCTCGGACCGTCAACGCAGCTTGCCTGGGCGGGCTATTTACTCTTAGCCGGAATCATTATATTTTCTGGAAGCCTGTATGTGCTCAGCTTATCGGGAATTGGCATACTCGGCGCCATTACGCCAATTGGCGGCGTGGCATTCATCCTTGGCTGGATCATGCTGATTATTGCCGCAGTGAAATTTGGAAATTGACGCAAGAAAACCGCTCACATCATATGAGCGGTTTTTTCTTATGAATTTACGTCGACTGATTGAAGTAATTGATTTCTTCAGGAAACTCTGCGTAATCGAAGTAAATCATTGGGAACAGATAGCGCCGTCCTGTCTTGGCTTCGCTGAGGATGACGTGATCGCGTCCTGCAGCTTCCACCATGCCAGTTACTGCTTTCGTATTCGTACCCGTTTCCATTGCCCGTTCGAATGAAAAATGGAAAACACCAGGCTTACCTCTGTTGAGCCTTAAAATATTTTCGATGTATGATTCCTCTCTAAACGGAGGCGCGCCTGGTCTTCCGCCGGGTGCAGAGGGGGGCGGCGGTGTTATTTGCTGCTGGACGTAGCCTGGATTGGCATAGCCAGGATTCCAATAATATTGAACCATTTCAACATCCTTTCCAAATCTGTTAGTTATACAAGCGGGTAATCTTGTGGTGCAGGGGGGAGAAGCTATGCGATATAAAGCGGCCGGTATTCCACTGAGCTTGCTATTGTTCAGGGCATTCCAGGCTTTTCATTGCATTTTACTTCCGCCCGCATCAGACGGGCAGGCGCTTCAATTCCCTTTTCGGTTGTCGCGGACAGCCAAAGCAAAACCCCCTTGGTTGTATCCTATGTAAACGGCGGGTTCGGTATGAATGAAGTTTTTTGTGTGCGGGATGAACGGGGGCCTCTATGAGCGGTTGAGGCCGAAGATTGATCGCTTGCGGGAAGTTATGAGCGGCTGCCCGTTGTGTATGATCGCTTGCCAGCTGCATTGATCGGTTATCGTGAAGTTATGATCGCTTGCAGTATATTTATGAGCGGACGAAGGGGAGGGAGGAATGAAGTCATTGCCTCTCTAACTTCTCCGCTTTACTTTTTGTCTCTATGAGCGGTTGAGGCCGAAGATTGATCGCTTGCGGGAAGTTATGAGCGGCTGCCCGTTGTGTATGATCGCTTGCCGGCTGCATTGATCGGTTATCGTGAAGTTATGATCGCTTGCAGCCTATTTATGAGCGGACGAAGGGGAGGGAGGAATGAAGTCGCTGCCTTTCTACTTCTCCGCTTTACTTTTTGTCTCTATGAGCGGTTGAGGCCGAAGATTGATCGCTTGCGGGAAGTTATGAGCGGCTGCCCGTTGTGTATGATCGCTTGCCGGCTGCATTGATCGGTTATCGTGAAGTTATGATCGCTTGCAGCATATTTATGAGCGGTTGAAGGGGAATGATGAATGAAGTCGCTGCCTTTCCACTCCTCCGCTTTACTTTTTGTCTCTATGAGCGGTTGAGGCCGAAGATTGATCGCTTGCGGGAAGTTATGAGCGGTTGCCCGTTGTGTATGATCGCTTGCCGGCTGCATTGATCGGTTGCCGTGAAGTTATGATCGCTTGCAGCATAGTTATGAGCGGATGAAGGGGAGTGATGAATGAAGTCGCTGCCTTTCTACTCCTCCGCTTTACTTTTTGTCTCTATGAGCGGTTGAGGCTGAAGATTGATCGCTTGCGGGAAGTTATGAGCGGCTGCCCGTTGTATATGATCGCTTGCTGGCTGCATTGATCGGTTGGCGTGGAGTTATGATCGCTTGCAGCATAGTTATGAGCGGATGAAGGGGAGAAGACGGCTCAGCCGCCTGTCTCTTCCCGGAAGCAGAAAGTGACATTCAGCACATAGTGAGCCGGTTTAATTTCATCGTATTTTCACGCAAAAAAGCCGCGAAGTCATTCGTTCGCGGCTTGGTCGTTACGTATTATACTTCAAAGAATGCTGCACGCTTGTCTGCTTCGAGAATTGTCCCGATAAAGAATGAGCCGAACACGCCGTAGCGCGCGCTGACTTCGTCAAAACGCATTTCATAGACAAGTTTCTTGAACTGAAGTACGTCGTCTGAGAACAGCGTAACGCCCCACTCGTAATCATCAAAACCGACAGATCCGGAGATGATTTGTTTTACTTTACCTGCATAACCGCGGCCGATCATGCCGTGGCTGCGCATCAAACTTTTACGGTCATCCATGTTGAGCATGTACCAGTTGTCATCGCCTTCTCGCTTCTTGTCCATTGGATAGAAACAAACATACTGGCTGCGCGGCAATTCAGGATACAAACGGCCACGTACATAAGGATTCTGGTACGGATCTTCGTCAGATTCGCCTGCGAGGTAGTTTGATAATTCAACGACAGATACGTAAGAATACGCCGGAATCGTGTAATCTGCGATCGTCAGTTTGTTGAATTCTGCTTCCAGCTGCTGCAATTCATCCATTGTCGGACGCAATGTCATCAGCATGAAGTCCGCCTTTTGACCGACTACTGTGTAAAATGCATGACTGCCTGTTTTTGCGTCATCAGCTTGCTGCAAACGCTCTAAATAGGCCAGAAATTCATTCACTGCTGCCTGGCGCTCTTCTTTGGAAATCAGTTTCCAAGAGGCCCAGTCCATTGTGCGGAAATCATGAAGTACGTACCAACCGTCTAATGTAATAGCTGCTTCGTTCACTTGAATTCAGTCTCCTTTTTAGTTCAAAGTAAGTTCTATTTCAAGTGTATCATAAACGATGTTTGGACGTTAAGGATAAAGACAGAGCTGCGGGCAAGGTATGACAAAATTGTGCATGTTACTGTCAGGTGTCTGAAAACTTTGAATTCCCTAGTGAATTATATTGGCATTTCATGTATGATGAAAAGGAAAATATAACAAAGGGTGGGAATTACACATGGCAGATCTTTTTGAAGGTATTCGTAATACGTTGGAAGGTAAAGGAAAGACGATTGTATTGCCTGAGGGGGAAGACGTCAGAATACTGGAAGCAGCTGTACATCTTCAGCAAGAGGGGATTGTCACACCTGTTTTACTGGGGAATGAAGAGGCTGTCAAAAAAGCGGCAGAAGACGGAGGTTTCGATATTTCCGAAATTCAATTGATTGACCCTGCAAGCGCTTCCTATTTTGAAGAATTGGCAGAAAAGTTTGTTGAACGACGTGCAGGCAAAGCAACAATCGAGCAGGCACGCGAGCAACTGAAAGATGTAAACTATTTCGGAACTATGCTAATCTATACAGGACGTGTAGACGGTTTAGTGAGCGGAGCTGCACATTCGACAGCGGACACAGTTCGTCCCGCGCTGCAGATCATCAAGACGAAGCCGGGTATTTCCAAAACTAGCGGAGCTTTCATTATGATGAAGGAAGAAGAGCGTTTGATTTTTGCGGATTGTGCCATCACGGTGAATCCTTCAGCACAGGAGCTGGCTGAAATCGCAGTGGAAAGTACGAAAACTGCAAAAGCGTTCGGAATCGATCCGCGTGTGGCGATGCTGTCCTTTTCAACAAAAGGTTCTGCAGTGACAGAAGAGACAGAAAAAGTTGTGGAAGCGGCAAAAATTGCAAAAGAATTGGCGCCTGACCTATTGATTGACGGAGAATTCCAGTTTGACGCAGCATACGTTCCAAGTGTTGCAGCGAAAAAAGCGCCGGAATCCGTTATTAAAGGCGATGCAAATGTCTTTATTTTCCCTACTTTGGATGCCGGCAATATCGGCTATAAATTAACGGAGCGTCTCGGCGGCTATGAAGCAATCGGCCCGATTCTTCAAGGCTTGAACGGTCCCGTCAATGACCTGTCACGCGGCTGTTCTGCGGAAGATGTTTACAAGCTTTCTATTATCACAGCGGCACAAAGCCTGTAATCACGCCGAATTGTGAAACGTCTATACATACCAGACTAACCACCATAGGAGAACTAGACATGTCACAAGATAAACATTTATTGAATCAGCCGGCTTGGCGTTTTATCGACGAATCGATCACAGCACGCAGCCGGTCTGCGCTAGAGTCGTTCGCCATGGATGATACATTATGCCAATTAGTCGGACAGCAGCAAAGTGCGCCTGTCGTCAGAACGTGGGTGCATGACCGAACGATCGTGCTAGGTATCCAGGATCATCGCATGCCGTTTATTCAGCAGGCGATGGAAGGCATCAAACAGCACGGCTATCAGGCCATTGTCCGCAATTCGGGCGGCCTGGCAGTCGTTCTGGATGAAGGGATATTGAATATTTCTTTAATTTTTTCCGAGCAGAAATCTGCAATTGATATTCCAGTAGGCTACGAAGCTATGCTGTCATTCGTGCAGCTGCTGTTTCCAGAACTCGGTGAGCGGATTGAAGCCTATGAAATTGTCGGGTCCTATTGTCCGGGATCTTATGATTTAAGCGTCGATGGCAAGAAGTTTGCCGGAATTTCTCAGCGGCGTTTGCGTCAGGGAGTCGCTGTGCAAGTCTATCTGTGTATAGAAGGCAGCGGGTCCCGCCGTGCGGAACTGATTAAGGAAGTCTATGACAACGGCTTACAGGGTCAGCAGACTAAATTCAGCTATCCTGTAATTCAGCCTGATACAATGGCTTCATTATCAGAAATAACCGGCACACCGATGACGGTCAGTGAAGTTGTCATTCGTCTGCAATTGCTGCTGCGGTCGCTGACGGATGACGTGCAGCACGGCGGATTGACGGACGAGGAAATGGATTTGTACGGTTTTTATTTGCAGCGCGTCTTTGACCGGAATCAAAAGATGCTGTCATAGAACGAAAAAAAGCTGCCAATCAATTATTGATTGGCGGCTCTTTTGATGATACCAGGTTACCGTTTGGTTCCATTTTAAAGACCGGTGCGACGTGTTCGCTTTCTTCGTTGAGTGCGATCAGCCGGCGCGCGCGATTCATAATTTGAACAAACTGCTCATAATCGTCTTTCAGCGTGCGGTTTTCTTTTTTCAATTCTTCCAGTTCTGCTTCCATTGCCTTCAGCTGTTCGGTAGCTGTTTTCGCAGTCTGTCTCCAGCGAAGCGCATCTGTGTCGGCACCTCCGTTATGATGCATACGGATTAAATAGGCAATTACGGTATCCAGGGATAAAGCGGATAGCGGTACTTGGATTTTCTCCTGCCCGTCTGCTCCGGTCTCCGGATTGTACATCTGCTGGTTGCGTCTTTTAAAATCTGTACCTAGTACACGCAATGTTTGCTTTCTCTCTTTCTTCGCTTCCGAAAGTTCCTCTTCGTATTCTCTTCGCACGACCGCGTTCCATCTGAATCCGCAAGCTGCGGCTGTCCGGTTTAATGCGTCACCTACTTCTTCAAATGCACTTAACTGCGTGCTGCCTTCCCTTACATGCCGTAATACCGTTTCTGCCAATAATTCATCATCCTGCTCTAACCAAGCGTCTTGTCTAACTTTCACCATCTCCATGCCTCCTGTCTTGTACTCTCTTTCTACTGCCATTATGACCACGTATGGAATCTTTTATTCAGAGAGTCACAAAATTCTATCAAGATGGTAATAAAATGGGCATGGAATCGGTTGGTTGGGAGGTTGCTTGTTCTTGAATGGGCTAGGCTGGCAGGGTGTTGGGGCGGGGATTTGCGCTTCGGAGGGGACGCTTTCCCGAGGACCCGCGGTGAGCCAGCCAGTTCGCGCTGCTCTCTTTGGTTGTCTCACCTGATCCGGCTGATCGCCCCTCCTTCGCGCCAATCCATTGCGGTGTGAGTAGGTGATACATATAGAAGTTCATTGAGAATGGTAATTGGTGTTATACAGGTACTTGCCATTGAAATAACTAAAGTTCAATGACAAAAATAATTTACACACAATTTGCAGGGAGTGATTCAAGTCCAGCTGCTATCTTCTCCTAGATACTAAGTCACTCTCCTGAATTTCATATTCCGTGTACAATCCCGGATAAAATCCGTCATAGTGTACTATGTCACGTTCCGTCGTTTTTTGTTATACTGGAACGAATGAAGGATGAGGTGACGACATGGCGTACCAAAACGAAAAACTGCTTGAAGAGAAGGTGTTTAAGGATCCCGTGCACCGCTATATACACGTCAGGGACCGTGTGATCTGGGATTTGGTCAACACGCGTGAGTTCCAGCGGCTGCGCAGGATACGCCAGCTCGGCACCACGTACCTGGTTTTCCACGGAGCGGAGCACAGCCGCTTTCAGCACTCGCTCGGCGTCTATGAAATCGTGCGGAGAATACTCGATGACGGCTTCAGCGGAAGAGAAGAGTGGGATGAGGAGCAGCGGCTGGTCGCGCTTTGTGCGGCATTGCTGCATGATCTGGGCCATGGTCCGTTTTCGCACGCTTTTGAAAAAGTATTTAATCTGGATCACGAACAATTCACTCAGCAAATTTTATTGGAACAGACAGAAGTCCATGAAGTGCTGCGTCGTGTGTCGCCGGATTTCCCACAAAAAGTGGCGGATGTTATTGACAAAACATATCCCGATAAACTGGTCGTCAGTCTGATTTCCAGTCAAATCGATGCGGACCGAATGGATTATCTCCAGCGCGATGCGTATTATACCGGCGTTTCCTATGGTCATTTCGATATGGAGCGGATTTTGCGCGTCATGCGTCCGACTGAAGAACAGGTAGTCATTAAATATAGCGGAATGCACGCGGTGGAAGACTATATCATGAGCCGCTATCAAATGTACTGGCAAGTGTATTTCCATCCAGTGTCACGCAGTGCAGAAGTCATTTTGATGAAAATTTTGCACAGGGCGAGATATTTATTCGAAACGGGGTATGCATTTAAGCAAGACCCGATTCACTTTATTTCATTTTTTACAAAAGAATTCGAATTAAAAGAATACATAGCGCTTGACGAAGGGGTGCTATTGACGTATTTCCAGCTGTGGATGGAAGAAGAGGACGCGATTTTGGCTGATCTTTGTGATCGCTTCGTCAACAGAAGGCTGTTTCAGTATGCCGAGTTTGACCCGGCTGCCCAATATATGAGGTTCGGTGAGCTGAATGCCTTATTCAGAGAAGCAGGGCTGGACCCAGACTACTATTTGGTGACTGATTCATCATCTGACTTGCCATACGACTTTTATCGTCCGGGTGAGGAAAATGAACGCGTACCTATCTATTTACAAATGAAGAACGGCGATTTGCGTGAACTGTCCCGCATGTCTGATGTTGTGGACGCGATTTCGGGAAAACGCAGAACAGACCATAAAATTTATTATCCTGAAGACTTGCTGGCAGACGGAAATGCATTGCACGACAAGATTTTAGAGTTGTTACGAAGTTAAGAGAGGGGTGGGCGACTTGCTGCAAGAGCATGCAAAAATCGTTCAGTTTGTATCGTTGGCGAATGAAATAAATGGCCGGAAGAAAATGCAGAAGATGGTTTATATATTGAAGAAAATGAATTTCCCGTTTGCGGAGAAGTACGAGCTCCATATGTACGGTCCTTACTCGGAAGAACTGACATTACGGGTGGAAGAATTATGTGAAATGGGCTTTTTGGCGGAGCGGTTTGAAGACAAGGGGTCCTATAAGCAATACTGCTATCAGGTGACTGAAGAAGGCTCAAAGTTCCTTACAACAGCGGATGCGCCGAAAACACAGCTGTCGGACTGTATCGGGCGGCTGAATGAAAAATCATCGCGGTTCCTTGAGCTGGTTTCCACGCTGCTGTTTTTCGATCAGCTGGACAAGGAAGACCAAATTGCCAAAGTGCGTATCGTAAAAAATAAACTGAATTTCACCGATCAGGAATTTGACCAGGCGTTTGCATTTATTGAAGAAATGCAAGTAACTTCAGTCAGCTGATCAGACGAAAAAAAGGATTCTCGTGGTGAGAATCCTTTTCGCCGTTTACTGTTCACTGACGAGTTTACCATTTTTGAAAAGGTGATTCTTTGGCATTTCTTCAATGAAAACTGTTACGCTGTCAGTAGTAGCGCCAGTCGTTTCTACAACGGCTTGTGTAACTTTTTCGCACAGCGCACGTTTTTGATCATCTGTGCGGCCTTCAAGCATTTTTACTGTTACGTATGGCATTTTGCTTCCTCCTTGGCAGAAAATTCAGGTATAGTACATATAATAACAGAGACGGAGGAGGATTTACATGGCAAGTGAGCAAAATTCAAAACCAAAGTTAGGCTTTACCATCATAAAAAACGACCCGACAGACGGTCATAAAGGATTCGGCATCGGGTCGCTGTCGCTGGAAAACATTTCGCCGGTGATCATTGACGTAGAAGCAGGCACTGCCCAAGTGGAAATGGGCGCGATGCATGCCCGCAGTGATACAGAACGCGGCATTAAGTTTACGACTGACCGGAAAGACTCAGAAGGCGGCAAACCGTACTGGCTTGTCTGGGTAACCATTGATTACCGTGAAGAAGGACCTTATTATGCGGGGATCACGGCGTGTGAAATGGTCATCAACCGTGAAAAGCGACGCGGCTATAAATTATTGGCGGATCACGTCAATCGAATGGACAAGTCGATGAAGCGCCATATTATCGTAGACGATATGGATGACCGTTCAAAAAAGATTCTAAAGGACTTCCTGCAGTCGCATAATGCGGAATTATGGGAACGCAGTACACCTGAATTACATGAAGGTTTGCGTACGGAATAATTGCCGGAATAAGGAATGTGTCATGCGTATTTTCGTCAAATACGTCAAAAATGTGACAATTTACTTTACCTGCTCTTTGAGGTTGAATGTCTGCAGGAAAGGAAGTAAACTAAATATACAGCTTTGCTGCTGTAATCTAGGACAACCGCTGTATATTCTGTCGATTGATGAAGCCACAAAACCCAAGCGGGCGAATTCATTCAATAAGTATACATCGGTCAAAAAAGCCTCGTTCTCCGCGGATACGGAGAACGAGGCTTTTTTCTATTGGAAAAGGGGGGCGGAAGTGGCCGTTGAGCGTTCATAGTTTATGGTCAAGCGCTCAACCCGTGTCCGCTGGCGCTCATAGTCCGCAGCCAAGCGCTCAACCCGCATCCGCCAGCGGTCAAAGCCCACGGTCAAGCGCTCAACCCGTGTCCGCCAGCGCTCATAGCCCACGTCCAAGCGCTCAACCCGCATCCGCCAGCGCTCATAGACCGCGGTCAAGCGCTCAACCCGCATCCGCAACCGCTCAAAGCCCACGTCCAAGCGCTCAACCCGCATCCGCCAGCGCTCATAGCCCGCGGTCAAGCGCTCAATCCACATCCGCTGGCGCTCATAGCCCGCGGTCAAGCGCTCAATCCACATCCGCTGGCGCTCATAGCCCACGGTCAAGCGCTCAACCCGCATCCGCCAGCGCTCATAGCCCACGGTCAAGCGCTCAACCCGCATCCGCCAGCGCTCATAGCCCGCGGTCAAGCGCTCAATCCACATCCGCAACCGCTCAAAGCCCACGCCCAAGCGCTCAACCCGCATCCGCTGGCGCTCATAGCCCGCGGTCAAGCGCTCAACCCGCATCCGCAACCGCTCATAGCCCACGTCCAAGCGCTCAACCCGCATCCGCAACCGCTCAAAGCCCACGCCCAAGCGCTCAACCTACATCCGCAACCGCTCAAAGCCCACGTCCAAGCGCTCATACCCGCCCCAAACACCGCCCGCAATAAATCACTCAAAAAACGAAAACGGGAATAACTCTAGCTTCGAATTCTCCTGCTCACCCGCGTGCTCTTCCCGCAGCGAACGGTCCGTGCATAATTTCTTCGGCACGTCCTTATCTTTCAAATACATCAATCGCTGCTTCGGACATTCATTGACTGCGATTCCGCCGGTTTCGATATCTACAATCACGCCCTGTACACCTGAAGGGGGGAGGAATGGCTGCGGGGCCGTACCTTCGTGTGCTGCTTCCATGAAATCAATCCAGATTTTTTTTGACGCAGCTTTGTCCTCCAGATTCTCGAGCTGTTTCCCGCGGTCAAATCCTGTCCAAATACCGGCAGTTAATGAAGGGGAAAACCCGATCAAATATTGATCGGATATGGTCGTTCCGGACTTTGCCGCATAGGGGCGCGTCTGTTTTGGACGCATCGATAAGCCGGTGGAGGATAAATAATCATTGAAAACCGGATCGAACATGCCTGTCATTAAATGTGTCAGCACAAACGCATCCTGCTCCGACATTACTTGTTTCAGCTTTTTCGACGGATGCTCGTACACGAGTTTGCCGTTTGCATCGGTAATCGACAGAATCATATGCGGCTCAACTTGTTTTCCTTCTGAAGCGATGCGGTTATACGCCGTCGTCATTTCAAGCAGTGTCAGTTCAGAAGTTCCGAGCGCTACAGCAGGGGATTCAGGAAACGCAACATTGATCCCGAGCCGCTGTGCCATTTTCGTATATGGCTTATAGCCGACTTGTTCGAGCGTTTTGACCGCAAAAACATTATCGGAGATTGCAATGGCCTGTGCCAATGAAATCGGTTTAGCCGCAAATTCACCGTTAATATTGCTTGGCTCATAAGTTGAACGGCCCTCGTCATAAGTGAAGATGGTTTTCTCTGCCGTCATGAACGTCAAGGGATTCATTCCTTTTTCCAGTGCGGCTGCATACAAAATCGGTTTCATCGCAGACCCCGGCTGCCTTTTTGCCTGCGTTACACGGTTAAATGAACTGTCGGTAAAATCTACGCCGCCCGTCATTGAAGTCACGAAGCCGGTATCCGCGGCCATCGAAATAAAGCCAACCTGCAAATCATTGTTCGGCATATATTCTTTAATAGCTGCTTCCGCGGCCTGCTGGTGCTGCTGGTTCAATGTCGTGCGGATTTGCCAGCCGCCCTCAGCAGGCGCGCGGCCTTTTGCAAGCAGTATATCTTCCGCCTCCTGCCATGCGGCATCAAGAAAGTAAGGTGCCACCTGCTTCATATCTTTCCAGCTGTCTGTTTTTAGCACGATCTTCTCTTCGATCGCGCGTTCCTTTTGTGCCGCAGATATATAATCATAATGTTCCATTTGATTGAGCACCAGCAGCTGGCGTTCCCGTGAATTTTCGGGATGATCAAGCGGTGAATAAATGGAAGGTCCTTTTGCGATTGCCGCAATTGTCGCCGCTTCTTCCAGCGTCAGATCTTTTGCCGCTTTCGAGAAATAAAACCGGCTTGCCGCCTCGACACCATACATCCCGTGCCCAAAGTAGACGGTATTCAGATAACCTTCCAAAATTGTATCTTTATCATAGAAAACTTCCAAACGATAGGCAAAGAGCGCCTCATGGATTTTACGTGTCCACGATTTTTCATGCGTTAAATAAAGATTTCGCGCATACTGCTGAGTGATGGTACTTGCTCCCTGGGCTTTGCTCATCGTCTTAACATCTTTTAAAACCGCAGCCGCGATCCGTTTATAATCAAATCCGTGATGCGAATAAAATTTCCGGTCTTCCGCCGCAACGAATGCATCCGCTAAAAAGGGCGATATATCCGAAATCTTCATCCAATAACGCCTTTGCTGTGAAAAATGATCCCCGATCTGATGCCCGTTATGATCCAAAAACAACGATGCTTTTGGAACGCTTAACGAAGGAGCACCGAGTATCTGAGCATATAGCCGCAATACGATCATGACGGTCACCACTGCAGTCAGCAGCGTGATTGACAGCGACAGAGTGATCTTCTTCAGTTTTTTGCGATTCGCGGACTTTACATAGTCGGTACGTTTCATTGCACATCACATCCCGTTCCATTCAGTGTCTTTTGACAGTATGGTACGGTTTTGGACGGATTAAACGGAAGACAGGAAAAGTTTAGACACGGAACATTGAAAGTGAAGCCAGAAGAAGTGTATAATGAGGGAATCTATCTACATAAGGCGGTGAACGAATGGAAACGCCAAAACTGGACGTTCAACTCCGTTCTACTATTCAACACCCCGGACAGTCAGCGGAAACACATAATATGCAGGCGACGGGAAAGATTATTGAAAAAAAGGGACAGGCTTATTTATTGTTTGAAGAGCAGACAGAAGGAATGCCGGCAGTCCGAACGACAGTAAAATTACATGCAGACGATGCCTTCATCATGCGTAAGGGCGGCGTACAGATGCGGCTGCCATTCCGGCCGGACGATGTACGATTCGGGACGTACGGAAATGGACCAGCCGTCATGGATTTAGCCGTTCATACGAATGAGCTTCAATGGGAACCCGGACGTTTTGCGGTATCGTATGATTTACATTCAGAAGGAAATTTATTAGGAAAATATCAATTGACAATAACCTACTCGGAGGTAGCACAATGAATGCAGTAGAGCAGATTCAACATGAAATTAAAGAAGCATTAAAACAGGCAATTGAAAAATCGGGACTGGTGGAAGCTTCAGATATCCCGGAAATCAAACTGGAATCACCCAGAAGTAAAGAAAACGGTGATTATGCAGCGAATATCGCTATGCAGTTGACGAAACTGGCAAAAAAGCCGCCGCGCACAATCGCCGAAAGTATTTTGGAGCATCTTGACACGTCTGATACAGCTATTCAGACCATTGAAATTGCAGGGCCCGGTTTCCTGAATATTCGGCTGAAAACAGACACCCTGGGCGATATCGTGAAATCTGTCCTTGATCAAGGAGAAGACTACGGCCGTTCTGACAGTGGCAAAAATGAGAAAATCCAAGTGGAATTCGTTTCAGCGAATCCAACAGGGGACCTGCATTTAGGCCATGCCCGCGGAGCTTCTCTAGGTGATTCATTATGTAATATTCTCGACAAAGCTGGCTATGACGTAGCACGCGAATACTATATCAATGACGCGGGAAATCAAATCAATAACTTGGCGCTGTCAATCGATGTCCGCTATTTCGAAGCACTTGGCCTGGAAAAAGAAATGCCTGAAGACGGCTACCGCGGCGCAGATATCATTACGATCGCAAAGGCTCTAGTCGATGAGCACGGCGACCGCTATGTAAACGTTCCGGAAGAAGAGCGTCTGGCATTTTTCCGTGAATACGGCTTAACTATTGAGCTCGACAAACTGAAACAGGACTTGGAAGACTTCCGTGTTCATTTTGATAACTGGTTCTCAGAAACTTCATTATATCAAAACGGCAAAATCGAAGTTGCTTTGGAAAAGCTTCGTGAAAACGGCCATGTGTATGAAGAAGACGGCGCGACTTGGTTCCGTTCTACAACGTTTGGAGATGACAAAGACCGTGTGCTGATCAAGCAAGACGGGTCATTCACCTATTTAACGCCGGATATCGCGTATCATGAAGACAAGCTTCGCCGCGGATTCGATAAACTTATCAACATCTGGGGAGCGGATCACCACGGCTATATTCCTCGTATGAAAGCGGCAATCCAGGCGCTTGGCTATGACCGCGATACGCTGGAAGTAGAAGTGGCGCAGATGGTTCAGCTTTATAAAGACGGAGAAAAGTTCAAAATGAGCAAACGCACAGGGAAAGCGGTCACGTTGCGTGAGCTTGTGGAAGAGGTAGGCCTTGACGCTGTCCGTTACTTCTTCGCTATGCGTTCGGGTGATGCACAAATGGACTTTGACCTGGACTTGGCAGTTTCTAATTCCAATGAAAACCCCGTCTATTACGCACAGTACGCGCACGCACGCATTTGCTCAATCCTGCGTCAGGCGAAAGAACAAAATATGCAGGCATCAACTGAACATGTCACGCTTTTGCAAGATGAAAAAGAATTGGAACTGCTGAAAAAACTGGGTGATTTCCCAAGACTGGTAAGCGATGCAGCACGTTTGCGCGCACCGCACCGGGTCACAACATACATCCAGGAACTGGCGGCTGCATTCCACAGCTTCTATAACGCCAACAAAGTGCTGGATTCAGAAAACAAAGACTTGTCCGAAGCACGTCTGGCCCTCATTACTGCCACAAGCACGACAATTGCCAACGCATTGAAACTGGTAGGCGTTCAGGCACCGGAAAGAATGTAAATAAAATACAAACAGCTGTCCCATGCGTGGGGCGGCTGTTTTTACGTCTTTCCGCATGGTTTAACTTCTTTTGTTTACAGGCAGTGCGGCCGTAAAGCGTAATAGCGCGTTGGCAGGGCACGATGACGCGGTGGCCTGTTTCCATAGTGCGGGCCGGGCCCGAAATACCGGCACTGCGGCATTGCAGCCGGAATTCTATGCATTATTCCGCAATACGTCAAACTCTGCGGCTCTCTCTGTACAACCCCCGGGATTACCGGTATAATAAGGTGCAATTACATATCTTTCGAAAAGGTTCTCTTTCCTAGAGATGAAAATGGAAATCGGTTAAAATCCGATGCGGTCCCGCCACTGTAAGTGCACTGTGCACAAGCCAGGTCACCTGCCTTTAAGAAAAGAAGTTCCGCAGCAACCTACGAGGATAGGCACAGTGGGCGAAATCACTTGATTTCATTCCGCCTGATCCTTCGAAACTGTCGAAGGATTTTTTCGTGTCTGCGGCCAGCGTAATGCATTACCCATTTCAGAGGAGGAATACAAATGAAGAAGTTTTGGCAGCTGTTGCTTACAGCGATGCTTGCGGTATTACTGCTTGCGGCGTGTGGAAACGACAGTACAAAAGAGGAAAAACCGGCAGATGAAAATCAGGCTGGCGAAGAAACAAATACAGACTCGGAAGCGTCTGCAGATAACACCAGTTATCCATATACATTGAAGGACGCTGTTGGTGAAGAAATTACATTTGAAAAAGCACCGGAAACAGTTATTTCATTACTGCCAAGCAATACGGAAATTCTGTTTGGCATCGATGCCGGCGATAAAGTAATTGCTGTAACAGAAAACGATACATATCCAGAAGAAGCGACGAAGCTGGATACAGTAGGGGACTTCACAGTCAACGTGGAAAAAGTTATTTCATTGGAGCCGGATGCAGTATTTGCAAATGAAATGATGATGGGATCAAACGAAGAAGGATTGAACCAAGTCCGTGAAGCAGGCATTCCGGTAATTGTTATACAGAACGCAAAAACATTTGAAGAAACATATGAAACGATTGAAACGATCGGTAAAGTAATGGATAAAAATGCAGAAGCCAATCAAGTCGTGGAAGATATGAAAGCAAAAGTGGAAGACATCAAAAAGAAAGCAGCAGACATTACAGACAAAAAGCGTGTGTTTGTTGAAAACTCCGATGCACCAGAAATTTATGCTCCAGGTAAAGGGACATTCCCGCAGCAATTCCTAGATATGATTAATGCAGAAAATATTGTGACAGAAGAAGGCTGGATTATGATCAGTCCGGAAACGATTGTGGATGAAAGCCCAGACGTGATTCTGGCAATCTACAGCTATATCCCGAACGTTGTGGAAAATATTAAAACACGCGACGGATTTGACACAGTCACTGCAGTTAAAGAAGATCGGGTTATTCAACTGGATGAAGATATTACAAGCCGGACAGGCCCACGTCTGGCTGACGGATTAGAAGCTTTTGCGAAAGCAGTCTATCCAGAGGTATTCGGTGAGTAAAACAGCTGTCGCCTATGCCGTGTCGATTGCCACACTTCTTGTGGCAATCTGGCTCGGTGTATCGATCGGCACGGTGAAAATACCAATAGAGACGCTATGGAATCAAACGGATGCGACCGCCAGCAATATTTTGTGGAAAATCCGTATGCCTCGCGTACTGCTGGCGGGAATCGTTGGCGCGTCATTGGCCATTTCAGGAGCTGCGTTTCAAGGGCTGCTGAAAAATCCATTAGCGGATCCATATACCCTCGGAGTGTCGTCCGGTGCCTCTGTAGGCGCTGTGATTACACTCTTTTTTGGTATATCCTTACCGGTTTTGGGCACGTTTACTTTACCTGTTTTCAGTATGATCGGTGCAGCAGTCACCATGTTCCTTGTGATCGGCTTTGCCCGGATGATTGACCGGTCAATGAAAATGGAAACCATTATTTTAACGGGGATCATTTTTGGATCGTTTCTTGGATCGGTACTCTCTCTGATGATTGCGCTGACACAGGAAGAGCTTCGTCAGATTGTCGGCTGGCTGCTTGGCAGCGTGTCGATGAGGGGCTGGAAATATATTACGATGGTATTGCCGTTTTTCATTGCCGGCTCGTTTATTTTGTGGCTCAACCGCAGGGAATTGAACGCGTTATTATTCGGCGAAGAGCGTGCGCATCATCTTGGCGTTAATGTAAAACAGCGCAAATTGATGATTCTGCTCGGCGGCTCGGTATTGACAGGCTCTGCAGTTGCGGTGTCCGGAACTATCGGCTTTGTCGGACTGGTCGTGCCGCATATGACGCGCATGCTGTGGGGGTCGGATCACCGTCACGTGCTGCCGCTGTCATTATTCAACGGCGCTTCGCTTTTAATCATTTGTGATCTGGTAGCGCGGACGGTTATTTCGCCGGCTGAGTTACCGGTCGGTGTCATTACGGCATTCATTGGCGCTCCGGTGTTTGCCTATATCTTTTACAAGCAGCGCAGAAAAGGAGCGATGTAATTATGTTGCAAGTAGAAAACTTATCGGGGGGCTACGGCAAAGAACCGATTGTGCGAAATGTGTCGTTCCACGTGGAAAAAGGAGAAGTTCTCGGGATTTTAGGGCCAAATGGCAGCGGGAAGTCTACTTTATTGAAAATCATTTCAGGTATTTTGCCGAAACAAAGCGGCAAGGTGATGATTGCCGGAAAACCGTCCGGTGCGTATTCTCAAAAACAGTTCGCACAGCAAGTCGCAGTGTTGCCGCAGCTTCATGCACATGCTTTCTCCCATTCGGTGAAAGACACGGTGGCACTCGGCCGCTACCCGTATCAGTCGGGAATTTTCTCCAGCTGGTCTGAATTGGATGAGCAAGCGGTTCAGGAAGCGATGGATCATACAGGCGTGACACGCTATTCAGATACCGCAATTGAACTGTTGTCAGGAGGTGAGCAGCAGCGGGTGTTCGTTGCGCAGGCACTGGCACAGCAAGCCCCCGTGCTGTTGCTGGATGAGCCGACGAATCATTTGGACATCGCCCATCAGCAGCAATTGCTTGATACCATCCGTAATCAGGCGAGACAGAAGGGCATCACAGTCATCTCGGTATTTCATGATATTAATCTTGCGGCGCTCTATTGTGACCGCCTGCTGCTGATGAAGGGCGGGGAAGTGTCGGCGATTGGCGTGCCTCAGGATGTGGTCCTTGAACAGGAAATTCATTCTGTCTACCATGCGCGAGTAAAAACGCAGCCCCATCCTGAAATGCCGAAGCCGCAAATGACGATATTGCCGAAATTGCAGGAGGAAGAGCAGCGATTCTTCGTGACTAAAGCAGATGTGACTGTACAGGAAGACCATGTGCTGCTGCAATCAAGCCAGCCGCTAAAAACTATTTCATCTGCCGTTCATAATGCAGGCGTTGGCTGGTACCGGACATTTGTGAACCGCGGTGTGCCTGCGGATTACATGATTGATGACGTGCAAAGGGAGAACACGGCGTTTTTGCGTTCGCATGGGTATCATTTGACAGATACAGTCGCGATGATGACTGCGGTCAGTCCGGAGCACGTCGAAGTGCATGAATATGAAGCGGACTTCGGCTCGATTGTCGTCGTAGTAACAGCCGGTGTCGGAAATGCGGTGGATGTTTCCAAGGCGTGGCAGCGCGAAGATATTTCTTATATAGGAACGATTAATACATGGGTGTTCATCAACGGAGTATTGAGCGATGAAGCGTTCGTTCAGGCACTTGTTACGGCGACAGAAGCGAAAACGAAAGCTTTGGCGGACGAGCAAGTGAAAGATCCCGAATCAGGAACGGTTGCGACAGGCACTTCGACAGACAGTCTGCTCATTGCATCCACACAGCAGGGAACGAAGCTGCCGTATGCCGGACCGATAACACAGCCTGGAAAACTGATTGGTAAAGGTGTCTATGACTGCACCGTACGGGCTATTCATTCATATCGGGCGGCAACAGGGGGAAGGCAATGATTCCTGCACATATAATTGCCATTGCGATTGGCATGGTGCTTGACCGGCTCATTGGTGATCCGCCGAATTGGCCGCATCCCGTCAAGTGGTTAGGGACGACAATCGGCAATTTGACGAAACTGCTGAATAAAGGCCGCATGCGCACGGTGAAAGGCGGAGTTCTGTGGCTGCTCATTTGCATAGGGACATTCGTTCTTGTCATTTGGTTCATCAGTATCGCCTACCGCTTGAATATATTCGCGGGCATTACGGCTGAAGCTTTGCTGATCGCAGCCGGACTGGCACAAAAAAGTCTTCGTGACGCAGCCCTTCTCGTCTATGAGCCGCTGCAGTCGGGAGATATAAAAGAAGCGCGGGAGAAATTGAGCTGGATTGTCGGCCGGGATACGGAAAAACTGGATGAAAGTGCGATTTCCCGTGCGGCGATAGAAACCGTCTCGGAAAACACTTCGGATGGAATTACCGCGCCGTTATTCTGGGCGTTCTTGCTCGGCGCACCCGGTCTGTGGCTTTACAAAGCAGTCAACACGCTGGATTCGATGATCGGCTACAAAGATGATCGTTACCGGGAGTTTGGAAAAATATCTGCACGCATGGATGATCTGTTCAACTGGATTCCTTCCCGAATTACCGGTGTACTCATTATACTGTGTACACCGAATGAAGGCGGACGCCCTGTAAAACAGCGGATCAGCGGCTGGCTGCGCGATGCGAAACGGCATATGAGCCCGAACAGCGGCTATCTCGAAGCAGCGACGGCCTGGCAGCTGAATATTCAATTGGGCGGAAGCAGTACGTATCGCGGCATCCTGTCGGAAAGAGCAGTGCTTGGACCGCCAGTCGTCGCTAATATGCGGCACATACGCTCAACAATCCATCAGATGCAAGTTGTGTCGTGGATTTTCTGGCTGCTGTGCACAGTGATAGGAGTCGTTTTCTATGCAATTACCTGAACACGGCGCAAACAGTAAAAGACTGTATGCGTCGTTGAATATCCCGATGCCCGATCACGTTCTCGATTTCAGCGAGAACTGCAATCCCGCAGGACCTCCGCCATCTGTAGCGGACGCGTGGCCTGACTTGCTGGCAACACTTGCCGGATATCCTGATCCGGACGGGCAGCCATTTTTATCCGCCATTGCCGCCTATCATCATACAGAAGAGCAACAGGTTCTCGTCGGCAACGGGGCGGCCGAAATACTGTCGCTGCTCGCAGGACGCTATGAAGGCAAACGTGTCATCGTAATCAATCCGACTTTTTCTGAATATAGGGCTACGCTGGAAGCGAACGGGGCAGAAGTGGTGCAGCTTCAGGCTGTCGAAGCTGATCATTTCCAGCTGCCCATGGAGCAGATTCTGAAAGCGCTGCCGGAAGCAGATGCAATTTATTTGTGCACGCCGAATAATCCGACGGGGCTGCTGCCGTCAACAGACGTATTATGGACGATCATCAAGGCAGCTGAACAGAGTGAGACAGATATCGTGCTTGACGAAGCTTTCATTGACTTTGTGGATGAAAACCGCTCATTTATCAGGTACGCCGCAAGCTGTCCCCGCCTGATGGTCGTCCGCTCGATGACGAAAATGTATGCAATTCCCGGCATTCGGTTAGGTTATTTAATTGCACATCCCAGACGGATTGAAGCCTTAAAACGCCGAGCCTCTCATTGGCATGTCAATGGAATCGCTGCGGAAATCGGTGTGCTGTGTCTGCAGGAAGAGGCATATCGGCGCCAGGCAATCGAGCATGCAAGGCAAGAGCGTCTGAAGATGAAGGAGTTTTTACATTCGCACGGCTGTGAAGTGATTGATTCCGCCGCTAATTATTTGGTCATGAAACCAATATGCGACGCCAATCTGCTGTACCGGGAGTTATTGGCCCAAGGAATGATCTTGCGCCACTCTGAAAACTTCAAGGGCATGGACGGACGCTGGCTGCGAATTGGAATGAAATCCGAAACGATGATGAAAAGGCTGCGGGAGGCGATGGAGACTTGGTTCAAGGAACACTGACATTTATCAGCGGCGGGGTGCGAAGCGGGAAAAGTGCCTACGCGGAGCATCTGCTCGTTAATCAGGCAGCTGGCCGCCTCGTCTATATCGCATCCGGTAAAGCGACCGATGCGGAGATGAAACAAAGGATCGACAAGCACAAGGAAGACCGCCGCCATGCAAACTGGCAGACGATCGAGCAGCCCGTAAATCTTCATGAAGTTCTGCCGTTACTGCGTTCCGGTGACCTTGTGCTATGGGATTGTCTGACAACGTGGCTGGCAAATGAGCTGTACGAAGGATTTGAAGAAGGCCGCCCCTGTGTGCACCGCCCGGGGTGTCTGGAGCAGAAGCAGCAGCGCTTATTACATACCATCAGACAAATGAAAGAAATTGTCAGCCAACTCGTAATTGTTTCCAATGAAGTACTCGACGAATGGCCGCAGTACGAAGAGGAGACCGAGCTGTACCGGCAGACAATCGGCAGGCTGCATCAAAACATCGTAGAAATAGCGGACACAGCCATCGAAATGGATCATGGCATTCCGATTGTCTGGAAAGGGGCGCCTCTATTATGAAAGGTTTAATGGTTGTCGGCACTGCGTCAGACGTCGGCAAAACGATGATCTGCACCGCGTTATGCAGGCTGCTTGCGAATGAAGGTGTCCATGTAGCACCTTTTAAATCGCAAAACATGTCAGGCTTCACCGAAACATTGCCGGACGGCCGTGAAATCAGCCGGTCGCAGCTGCAGCAGGCAGAAGCCGCGCGAACAGAACCGGTTGCCGAAATGAACCCCATTTTAATGAAACCTGGAGCGAATTTACAGGCTGACGTATTATTCATGGGTATTCCGGCAGGCGGGACAGACGGGCACGTATTTCGTGAAAAGTGGTTCGATAAGGGATTCGATGCCATTCGGCAGGCGCTTAATTATCTGTCCAATCAGTACGATGCGCTCATTATGGAAGGGGCGGGGAGTACCGCGGAAGTCAATCTGATGGACCGTGAACTGACAAATATGCGTGTGGCGGAATTAGCCGATGTGCCTGTCCTGCTCGTGTCAGATATTTCAAAAGGCGGCGCGTTCGCATCGGTCATTGGTACGCTGCAGCTGCTGTCAGAAGAGAGGCGCAGCCGCGTCAAAGCAATAATTATCAATAAATTTTACGGCGATGCTTCGTATTTTGAAGAAGGTGTCGCATTCATTGAACAATACACAGGCATCCCGGTCGCAGGTGTCATTCCGGTGCTGGAGAACCACGGAATTCCGGAAGAAGACATGGACCGCAGAACACAGCCCGCGGCGGCTGGGGTTGATGTCTATGAACAATGGGCAGACCATGTGAAAAAGCATATCAACTGGCCGTTGATTCAATCCATTTTGGCGTAAAGGGGCGGGAAGATGAATAGCATTTTATTAGCGCTCCAGTTTTTCACGTCTTTTCCTGTCAATAAAGAACTGCCGCTCGGGAAGAAAGAAGTGTCCGGCATGTACATCGCGCTGCCGTTCGCAGGCGGCGGAATCGGTTTGCTGCTGGCGGGCGCTGCGTATATCACGGGCGATTTCAACAGCTTTCTTGCAGCGGTACTTATTTTGCTGACAGGACTCATCGCAACAGGCGGCCTGCATGCGGACGGTTTTGCAGATCTCGGTGATGCATTCTTTTCTTATCAGGACCGGGAAAAACGTTTGAAGATTATGGGAGATCCGCAGCTCGGCGCATTCGGCACCTTGTCCTTGCTCATTTTGCTTGGCCTGAAAATCGGTATTTTTATGGAGATTCTTCAGCTGGCAAATGGCTGGGTATTACTCGTTGCGGTACCGGTTTTATCACGCGCTGCGCTAGTCGTCTACTTCACACGGACAAAAACAGCGAAATCAAGCGGAATTGCGCATTTCTTTCAACAGAACTTTCTGCGGGGGCCTATGCTGTTCGCTTCATTTGCTGTCAGTGCAGTGACAATCATTTTTGTAAGCGTGTACTATCAGTCATTTCTTCTCATTCCTGTCATGCTGCTCGTCATGACTTTGTCTGTCTGGCTCTATAAACGGTGGACCGTCAAACATTTCGGCGGCGCCACGGGAGATCTGTGCGGTGCATTTATTGAAGGAATGGAGGTGCTGCTATGGCTCGTCCTTATCGTTTATTTCTCGTTCGGCATTTAAAGACGGCTGCGAATGAAAGCAGGCAATATTGCGGCTGGACGGATAGTGAGCTCGCATCTGCTGATGGAGAGGCTGTTGAATTCCCGGTTGCTGTCCGCCATGTGTTCGGCAGTGATCTGAGCAGAACACGCCAGACCGCTTCGATTTATTTTCCGCAGGCAGAGTACACGGCGGATGCTCGTTTACGCGAGTGCAGCTTCGGGGATTTTGAAGGGCAGACATATGAGCAATTACAACATGACCCAGACTATCGAAACTGGCTGGATGATCCGTGGCACGTACCGCCGCGCAACGGGGAAACGCTCAAACAAGTGAAAGCCCGTGTGCTAAACGCGCTGTCCGAACTGCCGAATGAAGCAGTGGCGGTGACGCACGGCGGCGTGATCCGCGTAGTGCTGGATACATTCGCTCCGCTCAGCCGGTCATTTTGGGAGTGGAACGTACCGAACGGCTCGATCTGGCAGCTCGAATGGGCAGACGAGCAGGAAATGAAGGAGGGGAAGCGATGCACGTCTTTATCGGAGGTGCCTATAACGGCAAAACGGACTATGTAAGACGTTGGGTTGGCGATACGGCTGCATGTTTCTGTACAATGGAGACAACAGCATCCGCAGCTCCCGGCGAATGTCTTGTCATTACGGGTTTGCATGAATGGCTGATGAATACTGCATTGACCGAAACAGAAGCAAGTCAGGCCGTGCGTGATGTCAGCGGCCCTGACACGGTTTTCATTTTGACAGAGATCGGCCGCGGCATCGTCCCATTAGATGCCGGACAGCGTGAACTGCGCGACCGGTGCGGCCGTCTGTATCAGCAATTATTTGCTGAGGCGACAGGCGTTACGAGAATTTGGTATGGCATTCCCCACACAATAAAAGGAGTGAAGTGAATTGAAAATCTACACAAAGACAGGCGATAAAGGCACAACCAGTTTGATCGGCGGGCGCGTGGCGAAAGATGACTTGCGCGTAGAAGCGTACGGCACAATCGATGAACTGAATTCATTCATCGGCAAAGCAATGACAGAGCTGGAAAAAGAAAAGTTTGCAGATATCCTGACTGACCTCGAAACCATTCAAAATGAATTATTTGACGGCGGCGGCGACTTGGCAAACGTCATGAAAGAGCGTCACTATAAGCTGGATGAAGAGCCTATAACCGTTCTGGAACAGCGGATTGACAAATTAATGGAAGAAGCCCCCGAATTGGAACGGTTCATCCTCCCGGGCGGTTCACCTGCCGCTGCGACTTTACACATCGCACGCACCGTCACACGCCGCGCTGAACGCGTTACAGTAACACTGATGAACGCAGCCGACGACGTATCACCGGTGGTGGGCCGATACTTAAACCGCTTATCGGACTACTTATTCGTAGCAGCACGCATCGTCAACGCGCGCCTCGGGATTCCCGACAATGAATACGTCCGCAGCGCAAAAGTATTCCGCACGAACGACAAAAAAGACAAGTGAATCACAACAGACAGAGGCCGAGGGGAATATCCCCGGCCTCTTCAATAGTCTTGCGTTGATAGATTTTGGGTGAGCAGTAGTATGCGGGAGGGGGTTGCTTATATGCCTAGGTTAAGTGATCAAAGAGTTGGGCTAAGCGCTCATACATCTGGGTCAAGCGCTCATACATCTGGCCAAGCGCTCATAGAGTCCGGTCAAGCGCTCATACCCCCTGGCTAAGTGATCATAAAGTCCGGTCAACCGCTCATACTCCCGAGTCAACCGCTCAAACCCCTTGGCCAAGCGATCATAAAGTCCGGCCAACCGCTCATACTCCCGGGTCAAGCGCTCATACCCCCTGGCCAAGCGATCATAAAGTCCGGCCAACCGCTCATACTCCCGGGTCAACCGCTCATACCCCCCCGGCCAAGCGATCATAAAGTCCGGCCAAGTGCTCATACTCCCGGGTCAAGCGCTCATACCCCCTGGCCAAGCGATCATAAAGTCCGGCCAACCGCTCATACCCCCTGGCTAAGTGATCATAAAGTCCGGTCAAGCGCTCATACTCCCGAGTCAACCGCTCAAACCCCCTGGCTAAGCGATCATAAAGTCCGGCCAAGTGCTCATACTCCCGGGTCAAGCGCTCATACCCCCTGGCCAAGCGATCATAAAGTCCGGCCAACCGCTCAAACCCCCTGGCTAAGCGATCATAAAGTCCGGCCAAGCGCTCATACTCCCGAGTCAAGCGCTCATAGCCATTGGCCAAGCGATCATACCCCCCTGGCCAACCGATCATCCCCCTTGGCCAAGCGATCATAAAGTCCGGCCAAGCGCTCATACTCCCGAGTCAACCGCTCAAACCCCTTGGCCAAGCGATCATAAAGTCCGGCCAACCGCTCATACTCCCGGGTCAAGCGCCCATACCCCCTGGCCAAGCGATCATAAAGTCCGGCCAACTGATGTTATTGTAAAAAACGTACACAAGGCTCTCATTATTGTTATAGTGAACCTAACTTAGAAAAGGACGTGTACGGCATGAAAAAACATCGCTCACCAGAATACAAACGGTATCTCAGTAAGTTGGTAGTGGAAGAAGGCAGAAAAACCACGGAGCTTTCTTACGAAACCGGCGTACCTGTCAGTACAATTAGACGCTGGGCGGCAACTTATCGGAAAGAGTTGAAAGATCAGTATAAAGAAGAAGGTTTAGAAACGTTTTCCGACATGGAAAAGAAGCTAAGGGAAGCCGAAAAAGCTATGAAGGATCTGCAGGAGGAAAATGAAATCTTAAAAAAGGCTATGCATGTCTTCGCGAAAGACCAGGCGTAAAGTACGAGTTTATTGAAAAGCATCAAGGCGTGTACTGCGTGACGAAGATGTGCAGGGTACTGGGTGTCTCTCGAAGTGGCTATTATGAGTGGAGACGGCGACCGCTGACCAAGGAATGGCAGGAGCGGCAGGAGTATAGAGAAGCGGTGAAACAGGATATTTCAATCTCTTACCATCAAAGCCACGGTATTTACGGCAGTCCTCGGATCCATGGAGATTTATTGGCGTTGGGATATACGCTGAGCGAGAGCTATGTCGCTTCTTTAATGCGTGAAATGGGCTATTCAGCAAAATTTCCTAAACGGTTTGTGAACACGACGGACTCCGACCACGGGCAACCGATTTACCCTAATTTACTGAATCGTCAATTCAATGTAGAAGTGATAAATACCGTGTGGGTGACGGACATCACGTATATTTACACGCTGGACGGCTGGTTGTATTTGGCGAGTGTAATGGACCTGTATTCACGCCGTATTGTAGGCTACAGTCTAGGAGAGTCATTGAAAGCTGAGCTGGTGGTCTCAGCGTTACAGAAGGCGTTGGTCTGCAGACAGCCGCCAAAAGGTTTTCTGCATCATTCGGACAGAGGAAGCCAGTACTGTTCAAAAGAGTATATCCCGCTCCTTGAGGAGCATAACGCGCAAATCAGTATGAGCAGGAAAGCAGATCCATATGACAATGCCTGTATCGAGTCATTCCACGCAACCACTAAGAAGGAATTGATTTACCGCTGGGGCAAGATCGGGCGCGAACAAGCCAAGCAAGAGATTATCTCGTACATTGACGGGTTCTACAATTTGCGAAGAAGGCATTCAAAATTGGGATATCTGTCACCCATTGAATTTGAGCTGCAAGAACGTGAGCGCGATCAGAAAAATAGAGCAGAAGAGTCGCTTGTTTTGTGACCAGATTGACGGTGAAAGAGAATTATTCCAAAGGAATCATTCTCTTTCACTGTCCGACCAAGCGAAGCGCGGTAGTGGTTGGAGAGTAAAAAGCGCTCAATATTGAGTGTACGTTTATTGACATAACTCCACAAGCGCTCATACTCCCGAGTCAACCGCTCAAACCCCCGAGTCAACCGCTCATAGCCCCCGGCCAACCGCCCATACTCCCGAGACAACCGCTCATCCCACCCCGCTCAACCGCTCAATCATCACACCCGAATTACATCATACAGCTCCGAAAATTCTTTTCTGCTTAAAATCTTCGGCACGGGATACAGCGGATTCGCTTCCGCCGATGCCCGCTTCACCATCAGCGGAATATCCTCCTGAACAATCCCGTTCACCCGGTCAGGAATATTCATCGCGCGGTTCAGTGCCCGAATTTCACTGATGAATTTCTCTGCCTTCATCCGCTTCGTGTCAGTACGGCTGGTGATTCCGATCAAATCCGCCAGCTCGGAAAGGGGTTCGTATACACATTCGCCATAGTATTCCAGTACATGCGGTAAAATAATCGCATTCGCGAGTCCGTGCGGCATTTGATAAAACCCGCCGAGCGTGTGTGCGATGGCGTGCACATTTCCTACATAGGCGCGTGTGAATGCTTTGCCGGCCAGATAGGAAGCCCGCTGCATATTCGCCCGCGACGATAAATTCCCTCCATTGCGGTAAGCTTCGAATAAATTCGTGAACACGAGCTGCACGGCTTCGCGGCTGTCTTCCCGCGTTTCCTTCGTATTGCTTCTGCCGATATACGCTTCCACTGCGTGCGTCAGCGCATCCATGCCAGTTGCCGCGGTTATCGCTTTCGGCAGTTTCACGGTCAGCAAGGGATCAAGGACAGCGTAATGGGGAATCAGCGACGTATCATTAATCGCATATTTTTCATGCGTCTCACTGTTCGTCACTACCGCTGCGAGCGTCGCTTCACTGCCGGTGCCCGCAGTCGTCGGCACCGCAAAAAGCACAGGGATCCGTCTGCGGACATGCAGCTGGCCTTTCAATTGAGGAATCTTTTTCTGTGGCCTTGCAATCCGGGCACCGACCGCTTTTGCACAGTCGATCGGAGAACCTCCGCCAAACGCAATCAGCGCTTCGCATTCATTCGCGAGATACAGACTGCGCGCTTCCTCGATATTGTGAATGGTCGGGTTCGGCACCGTTTTGTCATAGACCAGATAGTTGATGCCAAGTGAATTCAGCCCGACCAGCAATACATCCATCAGACCGAGCTTCGCGATATCGCGGTCTGTCACAATCAGGACACTGCCAATCCCTAAACTTTTTACTTTTCCGGCTAGGCCTTCCAGACTCCCCAGCCCTTGCAGCAGTTCGGGCTCCCGCCAAGGCAGAAAATTCATTCCCGCCTTAAAACTTTTCTGAAACAGCCGCGCATATAACCGATACATAACCAAAACTCCTTTCCCGTGCTCGCGTAATATTACGGAAATGTTAACATAATATTCAGAAGTCTGCTAATATGGTATATAATAAAACGAAAGGGGCATGGCAGGCCAGGCAATCCCGATCATCGGCAGCGGATACGGGGTGATGACGCAACAAAATCCGCACAGAACTTGGTTTTGCTTGTAAAATTAAATCGTCTCCGCATGGTAATTTTTACATCCGCGAATCATAAGCTGGACAATACTTGCTGACTTCAACGGCTGTAAAATGAAAAATAAAATCATAAAAAACAGTTGACTGAATGCTCATTCATTATTACACTATACATAGAATTAAATTGTAAGCGATTTCTTACAAGGGAACTGCAGGAGAAAAAAGAAAGGGGAAAATGAGATGAACATACTACTCATCGCAAACTGGATATTATTTGTAGCAGTCGTCGTATACGGCGTCGGGCTATTTCTATATCTGCTGAAAACCCGGTACGAATTCATTCGGCTTGGTAGAAAAGAAGAATTTGACAACAACGTCAAAGAACGTCTCAGAAAAATCTGGGTCTACGTATTCGGACAAAAGAAACTATTGAAAGATAAAAAGAGCGGGGCCATTCACGTGATGTTCTTCTACGGATTCCTGCTCGTCCAATTTGGTGCAATCGATCTTATCTGGAAAGGATTAAAGCCGGGATCGCACTTGCCGCTTGGCCCGCTGTATCCGGCATTCACATTCTTCCAGGAGATTGTCGTATTCGTCATTCTGGTTGCGGTAGTGTGGGCATTCTACCGCC